>JBKHJP010000446.1:0-3295 GCA_046538065.1 Thermoanaerobaculia bacterium
CCGCCGCCCCTCGGAGTGCAAGAGCGCCCCGGGTTACTCCCACGGCCGGGCAGATTCGGTGCGACAGGGTCGCACCCTACGGCGTGGTGAGGGCCTTCGGGTCCTTCTTGCGCAGCGCCTCTTCGCGCTCCGCCATGGTGCCGGAGGCCGAGCGCATGCCGCCCCGGAGGCGGTGGCGGTAATCGTTGATGGCGCGGCCGTCGCCCCCCTCCGCCGGGGTCGGCACCACCAGGGTCTCGCCGAAGTCGGCCTCCGGGAAAGCAGTCGGCCCGAAGCGGGGCTCCTCACCCTTTTCCTTCGCCCCTTCTCTAGATTGAATGGCCTTGAGCACCATGTGGGGGTGGATCGGTACCTGGTCCACCCGGACCCCCACCGCGTCGAACACCGCGTTCGCCACCGCCGGCAGGATCGGCAGGAGCGGGCCCTGGCCCACCTCCTTGGCGCCGAAGGGCCCCTCCGGGTCCGGGTCCTCCACGATGTAGCTGGTCACCGGCGGCATGTCCTCGAAGGTGGGGCTCTTGTACTCCAGGAGCGACGGCATCTTGTGGACCAGGGCGCCGGACATCCGCTTCGGCAGGCGCCGGAAGGCCTGCTCCTCCATCAGCGCCTCGCCCAGGGCCATGTAGACGCTCCCCTCGATCTGGCCCATGACCAGGACCGGGTTGATGCACCGGCCCACGTCGTGGGCGATCCAGACGTGCTCGACCCGGATCATCCCGGTCTCCGGGTCCACCGCCGTCTCCACCACCGCGGCGGTGTAGGAGTAGGTGGGCGACGGGCCCACGCCGGCGCCGCGGTAGCGCCCCGGGGAGCGCGGCGGGACGTAGGAGCCGGTGGTGCCCAGGGTGCCGAAGGCGACCTCGGCGACCACGACCGCCTCCTGGAAGGAGAGGCCCCGCTCCGGGTCCTCGGCGTCGAAGACCCGGCGCTCGGCGAAGACCAGGCGCGAAGCGGGTACCTCCAGGCGCTCGGCGACGGCCTCGGCCACCAGCTCCCGGGCCCGCTCGGCGGCCTGGAGGGCGGCGTTGCCCATCATCAGGGTGACCCGGGAGGAGTAACTCCCCAGGTCCACCGGGGTGAGGTCCGTGTCCGCCACGCACAGGCGGATGTCGTCGAGCTCGATCCCCAGGACCTCGGCCACGATCGCCGCCAGCACCGAGTCCGAGCCCTGGCCGATCTCCGCCTGGCCGCAGAAGACTGCCACTCCGCCGGAGCGGTCCAGCTTGATCTGGACGCCGGACTGGGGCATGTGGTTCCAGTAGATGGGCAGGCCCGCCCCGGTCAGGTAGGAGCCGCAGGCCAGCCCCAGCCCCCGGCCCTCCGGGAGCTTGCCGTAGCGCTCCTTCCAGCCGGAGCCCTCCACCACCGCCTCGATGCACCGGCCCAGGCCCATGGAGCGGATCTTCAGCCAGTTGGCGGTCGTCGTGTCCGGGGGCAGGAGGTTCCTCATCCGGAGCTCCGCCGGGTCGATCCCCAGGCGGTGCGCGGCCTTGTCCAGGTGGACCTCGAAGCCGAAGCGCGGCTGGGGGGTGCCGTGGCCCCGCTTCGGGCCGCACGGGGGCTTGTTGGTGAAGGCCCGCAGGCCGTCGAAGCGGTAGGCCGGCAGGTCGTAGGTCACCGTCTGGAGCGCCCCGGTGTAGTAGGTGGAGGCCACGCCGTAGGAGCCGTAGGCCCCACCGTCCAGGGCCGTCTTCAGGTGCTGGGCGGTCATCCGGCCGTCCTTCGTGAAGCCGGTCCGGACGTTCATCAGCACCGGGTGGCGCCCCCGGTGGCAGTAGAAGACCTCCTCGCGGGTCAGCGTCACCTTCACCGGCCGGCCGAGCTTGAGCGCCATGGCCGCCGCGGCGATCTCGTGGTTGAAGGGGTCGCTCTTGCCGCCGAAGCCGCCCCCCACCGGCGTCGCCACCACCCGGATGCGCGAGGCCGGAAGGCCCAGGATTTTGGTCAGGGCCCGGTGGACGTAGTGGGGCGTCTGGGTGGAGGTGTAGACCGTCACCCGCCCCTCGTCCTCCGGCACCGCCACGGCGGCGTGCTGCTCCATGGGCAGGTGGGTGTTGCCCTCGTAGAGGAGCGTGTCCTCGAGGACCAGGTCCGCCCCGTCGAAGCCGGCGTCCACGTCACCGAAGCGCATGGAGATCCGCTTGTGGAGGTTGGGGGCGTCGCCGTAGTGGTGGATCCGGTCGCCGTCCTCGGTCCCGGCATCGGCTCCGGTGGCCAGGGCCTCCTCCACGGAGGCGACGGTCTCCAGCCTGTCGTACTCCACCCGCACCCGGTGGGCAGCCTCCCACGCGGCGTCCTCGGTGGTGGCGGCCACCGCCACCACCGGGTCGCCCACGAAGCGGACCTTGTCCGGGCAGAGGGTGTGCTCGTCCTGGGAGACCGGGAGGATGCCGAAGGGCTCCGGGAGGTCCTTCCCGGTGAGAAAGCCCAGGACCCCGGGGACCCGCTCTGCCTCCGAGAGGTCGATTCCGGCGATCCGGCCGTGGGGCACGGTGGAGCGCACCAGGCGCAGGTGGCACATCCGCGGGAAGGAGAGGTCGTCGGCGAAGCGCGTCGCGCCGGTGACCTTCGCCCGGCCGTCCACCCGGCGGAAGGGCTTGCCGACGACGTTCTTCGCCTCGCGGACGTGGCGGTCTCCGGGCTCTTCGGGGCTGTCTTCGCGAACGGGCTCGGCCATGGGCGCCTCCGGCGGCGATTGTAGCGGAGGGGGCGGTGGGCTCCCCGGCGGGGAGCTTCGCCCGTGCCGGGGTGCCCCCCTTCCGGAGGAGGCCGGGTGGGGCCGGGCAGGCCGGGGTGCCCCCTCCCCGGGCCGGTTCCGGGGGTTCCTCCCCGTCGCTGGCCCTTGGGCCACGCCGTAGGGTGCGACCCTGTCGCACCGGGTTGCCCCCCGGGCCGGGTCCGGGGGTTCCTCCCGGTCGTCGGCCCTCGGAGCCCGCGCCGGGGGGTTGTTGGTGGGGTCGCCTCCGGGGGTGTGCTGCGCTTTCCGTGGTCGCTGGTGGGCCGGGATCTGTCCCTGTGGGGAGGGCCAGATCCCGGTCAGGCGGGCGCTCGGTCCGCCACCGTCCGGAAGCCCCGGCCCCGGCCCTCCCGCCCCCCGGGGCCGGAACGTCGTGCGGTGCCTCATCCGGAAAGCTCTGGCGTTCCGGGCTCCCGGCCGCCCGCGGGTTACCCCGAACCGCGTGAAGCGGCCGAGCTCTGCCTCGGCCGGGGCGGGGGGCGAACGAACCGGGGTGCCCCCTGCCCGGGCCGGTTCCGGGGGTTCCTCCGTCGCTGGCCCTTGGGCCACGCCGTAGGG
>JBKHJP010000084.1:0-14086 GCA_046538065.1 Thermoanaerobaculia bacterium
GCCCCTCGTGGACCCGTCGTCCGGCGGCGAGGTGATCGGCGCGGTCCTTCGCACCCGGAGCGGTGTGCGTCCGGTCTACGTCTCCGTGGGCCACCGCGTCTCCCTCGCCACGGCCGTGGACCTCACCCTCCGCCTCGCACCGCGCTACCGCCTCCCGGAAACCACCCGCCGGGCCCATCGCCTGGCGTCGGGGTAGACCGGGCGAGTCGGTCCGTCGCCCGGCCTCAGGGAGGTCCAGGCGGTGCCTTGATCGCAGACGCGCCACGATCCCCGTAAACCCCTGAAAACACTGGTGTCCCCAACGGGATTTGAACCCGTGTTGCCAGCTTGAAAGGCTGGAGTCCTGGACCTGGCTAGACGATGGGGACACGGTGGGTCGGCGGGTCACCGACCCTTCGTAGGGTACCACACCCCGGGGGACCGTCAGGGCTCGAAGGCTTCCCGGTCGAACAGGCCCCGGAGACTGGCGACACCGGGGCTTGCGCCCTGGAGGACCAGTCAGGAACGCCACCTTCCCGCCCGTCAGCCCGCCGGCTTCCGGGCCCGGACGAAGGCGCTCAGGAAGCGGCCGTCGACCGCCGGGGCGATGGCGTCCGGGTCGAGGCCTTCGGCCTCCAGGAAGCTGCGGGCTTCCTCTGCGGTGTAGACGCGGGTGGGCTCCACGTCCACGTCCTCGAAGCCGACCTCGGCGAGGAGGCGGCGGTAGTCCCCCTCCTCCAGGGCGCCGGCCACGCAGCCGATCCACAGCTCCACGCTCCGGCGGACGTCCTCCGGCACCTCGCCACGGACGACGATGTCGGAGACGGCGAAGCGTCCGCCGGGACGGAGCACCCGGAACGCCTCCTCCAGGACGCGGCGCTTGTCCGCGGCCAGGTTGATGACGCAGTTGGAGATCACCACGTCCACGGCGTCATCGGGCAGGGGGACGGCCTCGATCTCGCCCTTCAGGAACTCCACGTTCTCCACCCCGGCCCGGCGCTGGTTCTCCCGGGCGAGCTCCAGCATGTCGTCGGTCATGTCCACGCCGTAGGCCCTGCCGCCGGGACCCACCCGGCGGGCCGAAAGCAGCACGTCGATGCCGCCGCCGGAGCCCAGGTCCAGGACCACCTCGCCTGGGCGGAGCTCGGCCAGCATGGTCGGATTGCCGCAGCCCAGGGAGGCCTGGAGCGCCTCCGGCGGCAGACCGGCGGTCTCCGCCCCGTCGTAGAGGTCCGAGGTGATGGGGTCCTTCCTTGCCCCGTCGCCGGAGAACCCGCAGCCGCAGGACGCGCGGGCCCCGTCGCGGGCGCTCCGCGCCGCCTCGCCGTACTTCTCCTGGACGGCCTGTCGGAGGCCCGAGGACTCCGGGTCGGACGGGCGGGCTGGAATCTGGTGCTGAGCCTCGGGCTGAGCCTGAGCCTGGGCCTGGGCGGTGGCTGACGATTCATGGGTTCGGTCGTTCGTGACGGTCATGTCGAGATCCTTTCTCCGTGGTTGGTTCCTGCAACTATCGGGTCGCAAGAGACACGCACCCACCGGTGCATTCTTCGGTCGCAATGATTGGCCTTTTGGTTGTCCCTGCCAACGATCATGGCGCTCACCTGTCCTCCGATCAACCGGTCTCCGACAGCTCTCCTACGGGATCCGGCAGCAGCTCCCGCCGGAGGCCTCGACGCGCTCCGCAGCGGCCCTGGCGAGCATGGAGAGGAGCTCGGGCAGGGCCCGCCGCACCTCCGGGTCGAAACCCGCCAGGAGCTGCTTCTCCTCCTCGAGGATCGAGCGGCGGATGTCCCGCATCAGGGTCCTCCCTTCCGCAGTGGCCTCGAGGCGCACGGACCGGCGGTCCCCGGGGTCGCGGCCCCGGACCACGTAGCCCTTCCGCTCCAGGCCGTCCACCACCCGGCTCGCCGTGCTCTTGTCCAGGTAGAGCTCGGCGGCCAGGCCGTTGACCGTCAGCCCACCGTGGCGGAGGACCGCTTCCAGGGCGTAGCACTGGGAGACCGAGACGTCGAAGCAGCAGATCCGGTCCCGGTCCCGGAAGGCGTGGACCCGGATGAGGGTGGACAGGGCGTCGTAGAGCTCCGCCGCGTCCCGCTCCAGGTCGGGATCCTCGGCGACGGGCAGGCGGGCGTTGCTTGCCATGGACGGGAGCGTACCTCATTTTGTTGTAGGTAGCAACCATCATGGGAACTCATCTTGCAACGTCCCGTCGGCGCGGCGCCGCGCCACCGGAGCAACGCTGGCGAGCGAGCCGCCGCTGGACGAGGCCCGACCGCTGCGCCGGTCGCCACCCACCGAGGAAGAGAGACCGTCATGAGCGTCGCCGAGACCGCCCGCACCGGGGGCACCGTTTCACCCTCCATCGAGAAGCTGGTCGAGCTGACCGAGCTCCGCTACCGGATCCCCGGGACCGAGTTCCGCTTCGGGCTGGACGCGGTCATCGGCCTGGTCCCGGGCATCGGCGACTTCCTGGGCATGCTCCTGGGGCTGGCCGTGGTCCTGGAGGGGGTGCGCCGGAGGATCCCCCGGGCCGCCCTCCTGCGGATGCTCTTCAACGTCTGGCTCGACGGCGCCGTGGGCTCGATCCCCCTCGTCGGTGACCTGTGGGACTTCTGGTTCAAGGCGAACCAGCGGAACCTCCGGCTGCTCCAGACGTACGCGTGAGGTCCGCCGGCGGGCCCCCGGAAGCCTCCGGCCGTCCGGAGCCCCCGGCGAGGGGGATCATCTGCGCGAGGAGATCGTCCACCGCGGCGGCGTCCAGGTGCCCGGCGGCGATCTCCTCGCCGACGGTGCGAAGCGCCCGGTCCCGGAGCTCTGCCCGGCTCAGGGGGCGGCCCGCCACCAGGTATCCCTCCCGCTCCAGGTAGGCCTCGAGCTCGTCGACCTTCCGAGTCAGGAACCGCTTGACCCGTCCCTCCCGGAGAGCCCCGACCAGATCCCCGGCCGAGCCGTCCAGCTCGGCCGCCAGCTCCGCCACCTCGTCGATGAAGGTCTCGCTCACCGCCCCCGACTCCAGGAGCACCCCCCGGTCGACGGGGCGCCCCCTTCCCTCCCGCCAGGCGCGGCAGAGGGCCTCGATGCAGCGGCCTCGGGCGAGGGCGCGGCGCCAGCGCACCCCTCCCTGTTCCCCTCCCCCCAGGAGCTCCGCTCCGGCGCCGTCCCCGACCGCCCCGGCGTGCGCTGAGCCGCCTGGACCGCCGCCCCCTACCCCGGCGAGGGTCTGCAGCTCGCCCCAGCGCTCGACCCGGCGGACCAGCAACCGGTGGAGGACCTGCGGCTCCTCCACCAGGTGCCACAGATGCACCGCCCCGGGGCCTCTCCGTGGATCGATCCCGGGGACGCCCAGCCGCTCGCCGTACGCCCGGCGGTCCAGCCCGTCCGGAGCGGGGATCTCCGGTGCCGGCGGCTCCCACGGCTGGAGGGGTGCCTGCCGCGCCTCCTCCAGGCGCCGGACCCGGGCCAGGTCCACCACGGCCCACTCCGGCGCTTCTTCCCGGCCCTCGAAGGGAGCCTCCAGGTGGGCCCGGAACCGGGCCACCTCGTCCGACTGCGCGGTGAAGTAGAAGACCTGACGACCCGCCCGGGCGACCTCCACCACGGTCTCGATCAGCGCCTGGGCGGAGGCGTCGTCGCAGTTGGCCAGGGTCTCGTCCAGGATCAGCGGCGGCCGGACGCCCCGCTCGTGGACCTCGATGAAGGCCAGGCGTACGGCGACCAGGAGCTGGAGGCGCGTCCCGCTGGAGAGCTCGTCCAGGGAGCGGCCCCGGTCGGTGGCGCTCTCCCAGGCGCGGAAGACGGGGCGATCCCCGGTGGGGTCCAGGAGGCGGTAGCGCCCCCGGGTGACGGTGGCGAACAGCTCCGAGGCCCGCCGCAGGACCGCCGGGCGGTGCCGGGCCCGGACCTGGCCCTTGAGCCACTCGCCGAGCTCGTGGCGCACCACCCCGGCGGCGACCCGCTCCCGGTCACGGGCCAGGGCGTGGAGCGCCCGGTCCCGCTCCGCCAAAGCGTCCTCGAGGGCCCGCTGCCCCTTGGCCCGGCCGATCCGGGTCTCCAGGTCCTGGATGCGGCGGATCAGGGGCTCGATCCGTTCCGCGTCCTCCCGGAGCGTGTCCCGCGCCTCCTCCAGCTCCCGGCGCAGCTCGCCGGGTGGCCGGTCGTCCGGTGGCGGCCCGGGGAGCCGTTCGGCAGCCGCCTCGAGACCCGCCCGGGCGGTCTCCCCCGCATCCCGGGCCTCACGGTAAGTCCCGAGCCGGTCCAGGAGCCCCTGGAGCCCGGCGACGTCCCCCGGCTCCAGGTCGAGGGCCTGGAAGAGCTCCTCCCGCTCGCGGCGGGCACGCTCGATCCGCGCCTCGATCCGGGCCAGCTCTCCCCCCTCCCCTTCGATGCGGAGCACCTCGCCGTGGTCCCGCAAGAGCTCCTTCAGGCGGCCGAGGGCGGCGGAGGCTCCGTCGCCGTCCTCCGGTGCAGGGAGGCCGTAGCCCTCCAGGGCGTCCCGGAGCGCAGTCAGCAGCCGCCCGCGCTGCGCCCGGAGCTCCTGGAGCTCCGCCTCGCGCTGGCGCACCTCTCCATGGGCCTCCCGCCACGCCCCCAGGGCCTGGGCCAGGGCGACCTGGGGGGCGGGCTCCAGGTCCGGATCGAGGACCGGGGCGAGGCCCAGGCGCTCCAGCAGCTCGGCGCGTTCCGCCCGCAGGGCCTCCGTCTCTCCCTCCAGCTCCCGGCGGCTGCGCTGTACGGCCGCCCGGCGCTCCCGTCGCAGCCGGTCCCGCTCCTCGGCCAGCGTTGCTCGGGCCCGGTGCCCCTCCAGACGCCGCTCCAGAGCCTCCAGGGACTCCTCCACCGCCGCGCCGTCCCAGCGGACGGGAGGATCGAGCCCGAGGGCCACGAAGCGCTCCTCGGTGGAGTGGCGGCGGCGGCGCTCCGCCGCCAGGTGAAGCACCAGCCACAGGGCCAGGAGGCCGGCGATCGCCGTCAGCCCCCAGGCCCCGGGATCGACGAGCTCCGCACCGGCGGCCCCGGCGGTGCCCAGGAGGACGACGGCGACGGAGGCGATGGCGGCCCGGCGGCCGGCGTGGCGGGAGAGCCGGAGCCAGCGCCGGAGGAGCGCGGCGCCCCGGGCCAGCCGATCCACCTGCACGGCGGCGCCGGCCGGCCCTCGCCCGCCGGCTGGAGCCTCGGAGCCGTCCTCTCCGGAGCCGTCGAGGGCACCGGCCAGGCTCTCCTCCTCGTCCCGGAGCCGCTCCCGTCGCGCCGCCAGGCGCTCCCCCTTCCGGGCGAGCTCCGCCAGCTCCCGCCAGCTCCCCTCCCCCACCCGCTCCAGCACCTCCTCGGACGCCCGGTCCCCGAGGGCGTTGCGCGCCGTCTCCCGGCGCTCCCGGGCCCCGGCGAGCTCCCGCTCGGCTGCAGCGCCATCCCGCTCGAGCTCGGCCAGGCGCCTCGTCTTCGCCTGGATCTCGTCGAGTCTCGCCTGGGGCAGGCCCTCCGGGGGGATCCGGGCGCTCCCCAGGGCCTGCCGGGCCCTCTCCAGGCGCCGGAGGGCCGCCGAGCGCTCTTCCTCGCTCTCGGTCAAGCCGGCGTCCAGGCGCCGGAGCTCTTCCAGCTCCTTTCCCGTCAACCGCGAGAGCGCCCGGGGGAGGGCCGCCATCCGACGCTCGGCCTCGGCCAGCCGCTGCCGCCAGTCGAGCCAGTCCAGGATGGCCTTGACCTCTTCCAGACGGCGCTTGGCCTCGCGGGCCCGGTCGAGCTCCCGCCTGAGGGCGTCCAGGCCCTCCGATTCCCGTTCCAGGGCGGCCAGCTCGTCCTGGCAGCGGCGGACCGCGGCGTCGGCGGCGCGGTAGGCCTCCGCCGCCGCCCGGGAGTAGGTGGGCTTGCGCCGGGCGCCCACCGCCTCGAGGGCCGCGTCCAGGTCGTAGCCTCCCAGGGCCTCCCGGGCCACCTGGCGGGCCAGCTCTTCGCCGCCGGCCTCCGCCTGGAGGAGCTCGTGGAGAGCCAGGCGGTAGCGGTCGGCGTGGGCCGCGGGCGGCAGGGCCGGCGCCGGCGCCCGGGCGCCCGCCTCCTGGTGCTCCACCCGGCCGTGGTCCAGGTCCACCAGCCACGACCGCTCGCCGATCGTGCCGGTTCCGGCCACGGAGACGCCCACGGCTTCGGGACCCTCCGGCGGCCAGAGGAGGAGCCGGAGGGCCCTGGCCGTGGAGCTCTTGCCGGAGGCGTTGGGGCCGTGGATCACGTTGACGCCGGCGGCCAGATCCCCCAGCTCGAACCCCTGGCGCTCGAAGCCGGGGATCCGGCGGATGGCCAGACGCCGGAAGACCACCGCGGCGCCTTCGCCCATGGGCCTCATGCGTCCTCCCCGGCGCCGCGGGCAGGTCCGGCCTTGGCCACGAGGAGGGCGTCCAGGAGGTCGGCGGCCCCGGCGGCGGCATGCCGCCGCACGGCGTCGCCGTCCAGCTCGCCCCGCCCCCCCAGGGGCAGGTAGGCCCGCTGATCGTAGACCTCCCCCAGGCGGTCCCGGACCGCAGCCAGGAGATCACGCTCCGCCCCGGCCGCTCCGGAGCCACTCCCTTCGAGGTCGAGGAGCAGGGAGGCCAGCAGGGCCACCGGTCCCTCGCCCTCCGCCAGGCCGCCGAGATCCGGAGCCGGCCGGGTGGCGCAGGCGACCTCGACCACCCGCGCGCGCCCGCTCCGGGTCGTCACCTCCAAAGGCGCGTCCTCCTCCAGGCGCCGCGCCAGCTCCGGGAGGTTGCGGTGGGCGGCGGTCCGTCCCGAGAGGACGAGGCGCAGGCAGAGCCAGTCCACGCCGGGGCCCTCTTCCTCGTCCAGAGCCGTGGCTTCATCCCGCACGGCCCGGGCGATCCGGCCCTCCGCCTCTTCGGGATCGGCGGCGCCCCCGAGATCCAGCTCCAGGCACTCCCAGCGCACGGTGGCCAGGGGAAGGAGCTCCGGGCGGCCCGGGCGCGCGCCGTCGAGCTCCACGATCCAGCCGCCGTGGGGGCCCTCTTCGGTGGGGTCCAGAGGCTGAAGGGACCCGGGATAGAGCGCCCAGCGGCCTCCGGCGAGGTCGATCACGCGAGGGCCGTGGAGGTGGCCCAGGACCCAGGCGTCAACCTCCGGACGCTCCAGGCCGACCCGGGTGAGGGGGGCATTCGTGGAGTCCTCCCGGTCGAGCTCTCCATGCAACAGGCCCAGGACCGGGGCCTCGTCGCCGGGGCGCTCCAGGTCGTACGACGCCACCGGATCGTCCGTGACGTCCCGAGCGGCGAAGGACCAGCCGTCCACGTGGACGAGAGCCCGGCCGTCGCCACGGCGCCAGGTGAAGCGCTCCCACCGGCCGTCCTGCCCCAGGAGGTGGAAACGCTCCGAGCCGGCGGAGGCGGCGAGACGCGGCAGCACGTCGAAGTCGTGGTTGCCGGCGACGGCGCAGACCTCCACCCCCGCCTCCGCCAGGCGGGCCAGGCTCTCTTCCAGGGGCCCGAAGGCCTCGAAGTACCGGTTCGCCCGGTCCACCACATCGCCGGAGAGGAGCACCAGACCCACGCCTTCGCGAAGGGCCGTCTCCACCGCCCGGCGCCAGACCGTGGCGACCGAAACCGCCGCCGGATCGGCTTCTGCGGGCACACGGCTCGGGCGCACCCCGAGGTGGAGGTCGCCCAGACAGAGGATCTTCGTGCGGGTCATGGCGCCGAGCCGCCTCCGGGCAGCTCACCTCCGATCATAGCTCCCCGGTCCAGTCCCTCCCCCGCCCAGGTTCCTCGACTCCGCTTCGCTCCGCTCGGAACGACAAGGAGAAGCAGGCTCTTCGGACGCAAAGCCAGTCACCCCGGACGCAGACCCCGATGAAAAACAGCCTTTCGGACCCGAACCCAGTCACCCCGAAACCGGGCACCCGAAGGGCACCGGAGCGAGGGAGAACCCGGGTGGGAGCATCCCTGCCGAGGCACTGGAGCGACGGAGAACCCGGGAGGGGGAGTCCCTCTCCCCCCTCCAGAGGGGGTGGAGAGGGATCGAGGGTGAGGGGGTGATCCAGACGATCTCTGCGTGGGTGGATAGGCTCGGGCCGGCTCGGGCGCGGCACGAAGGCCGACGGGGCGGGGGGAGCGAAGCCGAGAGATGGCAAATCCGGCGACGTACCTTCGCCGCCTGTCGGAGCCCTCGGCAACAGAGAGGGGCCCGGCGGCGGCGGACCGCCGCCGGGCCATCGCAAGGAGGGTGGGCCGTCGAACCGGGCCGAATGTTAGCGGGCAGTCGCCCGGGCCCGACGGCGGTTGGCGCTCTCACGACTCCGGCGGCCCGACCGGCCCCGTCTGAAACCGCGGCCACCGAAAGAGAGCATGTGCCGGCTTCCGCACACGAGCCCGGGAACCTGCGAACTCCGGGTTCCCTCGAGCCCGGCCGATCGTGCGTCGCTGGCGATGGTGGAAGGCTAGCCAGCGCGTCGCAATCCCTACATCGGTGCTTCTCTCAGGATTGCGTAGGTCCCACTGCGATCGGCCTGTCAGTGTCTGTCCTACAGAAGCCGGACGAGCACTACAGGGTCTGCTCCATCAGGGCGGCCACGGCACGGTTGAAACGGCCCGGCTCGGGGACCTCGGAGCCCTCCGCCAGGAGGGCGTAGCCGAAGAGGAGCTGGGCGTAGTCGCCGACCGGGAACGTCTCCCCGGCGGCCTTCTTCTTCGACGAGGCCTTCGCCTTGCCCTTGCCCTTCCCCTTGGACGCGGAGGCTTGCTTGCCCGCGCCCGCCTTCGCGTCTGCGGACTCCGAGCCTTTCCCCTCCTCCTTCGTCCCGGCCGGCGCGGCCTCGGGGCCGTTCTCGGCGGCGAAGTGCTCGCCCATCCGGGCGATCACCGGGTGCTCCGGGTTGAGCTCCAAAATCCGGCGCTGCTTCGGGCCGCCGCCCTTGCCCTTCTGGAGGAGCTTTTCGAGCTGGGGGCTGTAGTCGTGGTCGGCCCCCACCAGGCAGGCGGGGGACGAGGTGAGGCGCTTGGAGAGCCGGACGTGCTTGACGTGCTCGTCGAGCTCCTTCTGGAGGCGCTCCATCAGGGGCTCGAAGGTCTTCTCCTTGGCCTCGAGCTCCTCGTCCTTGCCCTCCTCGTCCTTCTCGTCGTCCAGGTCGATCTCGCCCTTGCCCACGGACTTGAGGCGCTTGCCCTCGTACTCGGTGAGGTACTGGACCAGGAGCTCGTCCACCGGGTCGGTCAGGTACAGGACCTCGTAGCCGCGGTCGAGCAGACCTTCCAGGTGCGGCGAGGCGGCCACCTGCTCCCGGGACTCGCCGGTGAGGTAGTAGATGTGCTCCCGGCCCTCCTTCATCCGGGAGAGATAGCCGGCCAGGTCGGTGAAGTCCTCCGGCTCCCCGGACGAGCTCCGGGACGAATCGAAGAGGAGGAGCTCGGTGATCTTCGCCTTGTTGTCGAAGTCCTCGGTCACCCCCTCCTTCATGGCCCGGCCGAACTCGGCCCAGAACTTCCGGTACTTCTCCTCGTCCTTGTCCTTCCATTCGGCCAGGGTGTCCAGGACCTTCTTGACCAGGCCCTTCCTGATCGCCGCGATGAGCCGGTCGTTCTGGAGCATCTCCCGGGAGACGTTGAGCGGCAGGTCCGGGGACTCGACGACCCCCTTCAGGAACCGGAGGTAGCGGGGCAGGAGCGTCTCGCACCGCTCCATGATCAGGACGCGCTTGACGTAGAGCTGGAGTCCCGGCTCGTAGCCCACGTAGTGGAGGTCGTACGGCGCCTGGGAGGGGACGAAGAGCAGCGCCTGGTACTCGAACCGGCCCTCCGCCCGCTGGGCGATGTGGGCCATGGGCTCGTTCCAGTCGTGGGAGATGTGCCGGTAGAACTCGGCGTACTCCTCCTCCGAGACCTCGGACTCGGGCTTCGCCCAGAGGGGGACCTGGGAGTTGACCGTGACCTCCTCCACCACCCGCTTCTTGGTCTCCGGCTCCTTGGGCACGCCGTTCTCGTCGCGCTCGATCTCCTCGTGCTCGGTCTTGAGGACGATCGGGTAGGTGACGAAGTCGGAGTACCGCTTGATGACCCGCTTCAGGACGAACTCGTCCGTGAAGTCCTCGATGCCGTTGTCCTTGTCCTCGGGCTTGAGGCGCAGCGTCACGGTGGTGCCCCGGCCCTCGCGCTCGGCGTCGGCGACGGTGAACTCGCCGCCACCGGCGGAGATCCAGCGGGTGGCCGTTTCCTCCTCGGCGTGCCGGGTGACGACCTCCACCTCCTCTGCGGCCATGAACGACGAGTAGAAGCCGACGCCGAACTGGCCGATGAGCTGGAGGACGGTCTCGTCCTTCTCGCCCTTCTTCAGGCTCGCCAGGAGCTCCTGGGTGCCGGAGCGGGCGATCGTGCCGAGGTTGTCGATCACCTCCTGGCGCGTCATCCCGATGCCGTTGTCCGACACGGTGAGCGTGCGGGCCCTGGGGTCGGCCTCGATCCGGATCTCCAGGGGGTCGTCCCCCAGCTCCGGACCGCCCTCCCGGAGGGACTCGAAACGCACCCGGTCCAGGGCGTCGGAGGCGTTGGAGATGAACTCCCGGAGGAAGATCTCCTTGTTCGAGTAGAGCGAGTGGATCATCAGGTCCAGCAGCCGCCGGGTCTCGGCCTGGAACTGATGGGTCTCGCCTGCGGGTTTGGTGCTCTTCTTCTTCGTGGATTTCGTCGAGCTGCTCATGGTGGTCTCTGAACTCTGTGGCTGACGGTTCTGATCGATTCGCCGGCCCCCGCGACGGCGGCCGGGATCCCACTCCACGGCAGTGAAAATCCTACATCATGAGCGGGAGGAGGCAAGCTCCCTCCCTGGTACGGGCTGGCCCAGCCGGCCCCCACCCAGGTTTCTCGACTCCGCTTCGCTCCGCTCGAAACGACAAGCCCTGCGGGGAGCACCCCCGGGCCGGCTCTTGCCACGAACGTCCGGTGCTCCGAACCACCACGCGCGGCAGGTCTCCTTACGGATAGTCGTCCAGCTCCTGGAACGGCAGGCCGCACGGGTAGAACAGGTTGAACACCGGCTGCTCGATCGCCTCGGCGAAGCCCAGGAACCGCGGACCGTAGGTCTCGACGTCCGACTTGCCCGCCTCGATCTGCTTGTAGTCGTCCTCCGAGATCTCCAGCGCCTCCGCCATCTCCGACTCGCTCTTCTCCCGGCGCTCGCGGTGCTTCTGGATCAGCTTGCCCGCCTGGCCCTTCTTGGTGTCCTCGAAGCGTCCCGAGTCCGCCAGGAGGCGCGACGTCGGAGTCTCCAGCTCGATGGCGATCTGGGCCAGCCGGGGGCCCCACTCCTCCGCCGGGGATTCCCCCGCCTCCATGGCCTTCCACTCCTTCTGCGGGATTCCGAGGTGCTCGGCCACCTCCTTGACCGACAGTCCCTTGTGCTCCCGCTCCTTCTTCAGCACGTCTCCCAGCTTCATGCGTGTCGCCTCCCGGTTCGCACGTGGCCCACAGGCCGTCGTTCGCGGTGCCGCCCGCTGTTCCGGGCGCGCCAATCCCTTGTCTCCACGACCTTTGAGTGCCGCGGGGGAGTACGGGTGGGACAGCGGGCAGGAGGCGTTGGGGGATCGTTGGGGGGTGGAGCTCCGCCGACGGGCTTCTAGCCCGCGGGTCCCACCACCAGGTTACGGCCGCGGTGCTTGGCCGCGTAGAGGCGGTGGTCGGCGGCGGCGAGGACCGCATCCACGCTCCGGCCGTCCGCCGGCCAGCTCGCCACGCCGATGGAGACCGTCAGGCTCGCGGGGCGATCCCGGCCGGGAAGCGAGATGGCGAGGGCCTCGACGGCCCGGCGGATGCGCTCCAGGAGCGGCCGGGTGTGCTCGATCCCCACGTCCGGCAGGAGGACCGAGAACTCCTCGCCACCGTAGCGCGCCACGGCGTCGGTCTCCCGGAACGAGCCGCGCAGGATCCGCGAGACCCGGCGCAGGGCCACGTCGCCCCCGGCGTGGCCGTAGGTGTCGTTGAAGCGCTTGAAGTGGTCGATGTCGATCATGGCGACGGCGAACTCCCCGCCCGTGGCCCGGGCGAAGCGGGCCTGGCGCCGGAGGCGCTCGTCGAAGGTGGCCCGGTTCAGCAACCCGGTGAAACGGTCACGGGACGACAGCGAGCGGAGCTCCCGGGCGCGGACCACGATGGTCGCCGCCAGGGCCGTGGCGGCCCCCAGGGAGAGGAGGCGCGCACCCTGGGTGGCCCAGGAGAAGGCGCCGTGGCGGAACGGGGCGAAGGACGGATCGTCGAGGTTCCAGAACGAGGTCGCCACCCAGACGAGGGCACCGTACTCCACGACTGCCAGAAATCCCGTAGCCAGGCAGATGCGCTGGTCGTAGCGCAGGCTGGTGGCGGCGATCGCCAGGAAGTAGGCGGGGAAGATCACGGTGTTGTTCACCGCTTCGTGGGGCCGGTCCAGGAGCAGGAACACCCCCAGGAGCGCGCTCACCATGGACACGTCGAGCACGCTGCTGGCGAAGCCGATCCAGGAGCGCCCCCAGTTGCGGTGGACCGCCGAGTAGACCAGCAGCGCCCCCATCAGGGCCGCCGCCGCGGCGGTCAGCAGGGCCCGGATGTCACCCCCCTCGAAGCCCTGGCCCACGTATTCGTTGGCCGGGATGTAGACCAGCAGCACCACCACCAGCAGGCGCACGCCGGCGACCAGCATCTCGCCCCCGAAGCCCACGTCCTGCAGCTGGGGCTCGGGAGGTTGCCAGATGCGCCGCCAGACCGACGCCGGGGAGGGCGCCGTGCCTCGGTGTTCGTCCTGGGCCACCACGAGTGCGGCGAATCCTCGCACACCCCTCGGCCCTGCGGCAACGCCCGCGCAGCCTCTCACTTGCCCATGCGCTGGAGGTACAGCTTGAGGGCGGCCTTTTTCAGGTCTTCGCGCACGTCCGAGCCCCGGGCCAGGGCCCGGAGGGTCGAGGTCGGCAGGGCCGGCAGCAGGTTCCGGGCGAGGACCGCCGGGGTCTGGGGGTTGCGGACCAGGGCCGAGCGGACGTCCCGGTTGCCGGACCACCGCCGGTCGCTCGCCACGCGCTTGAGCACCGAGCCCGGGGCGTAGGGGGACTTGACCATCCGGACGACGTCGTCCGCCTCCAGGTGAGGGTTGTTCAGGAGCGCCAGCATCACCTGGGGCGAGGTCTCCCGGAGCAGGATCTGGCGCTCGGTCCGCCCGGCCTTGTGCGCCAGGCGAACCTTCTCCGGGGGCGTCATCTTCTGGATCCGGAACATCGGCGACGTGCCCTGGGTCTCGCCGGCGGGTGCATCGCCGTCGTCCGCCGCGGGCCCCGCACGGGCCAGCTTGCGCCGGAGCTCGGCCCGCTTGGCGAGGTTCCAGCCGGTGAGCCGGAAGGCGGTGGTGAACCCGTCCGGCCCCTCGGGGAAGACGTGGAGGGCCTCCGCCGTCACCCGGAGCTCGAACCCTCCGGGCGCCGTCAGGAGCACGTCCACCTCGGCGGTCCGGGCCAGCCGGTCCGGCACCGGCGCCAGGAAGCCCTCCTGCTCCCGGGCGCGGTCGACGAAGCCTTCGATGGCCTCCCTTCCGTCGAACTCCAGCACGAGGACCCGGCTCTCGTTGTCGAATCTCGGCTCCATGAGCCATGGAAGTATACGGGCCGTGCCGCTGGACCCCCTCCCCGTCGATCCGCACCTGCCGGAGCTCCTCGCGGCCCTGGAGGCCTCCGGCGCGGCCGTCCTCCGGGCCCCCACCGGCTCGGGCAAGACCACGCGGGTCCCCCCGGCCCTCCTCGCGGGCGAGGCCGGGGCCCCGGGCGGCGGAAGCTCCGCGCCGCCCGGTCGAGTGGTCGT
The DNA here is from genome assembly GCA_046538065.1 of Thermoanaerobaculia bacterium. Classification (GTDB taxonomy): domain Bacteria; phylum Acidobacteriota; class Thermoanaerobaculia; order Multivoradales; family DATKCC01; genus JBKHJP01. Next base: position 13,764 of record JBKHJP010000084.1, read on the forward strand.
CCTGGAGCCCCGGCGGATCGCCGCACGGGCCGCGGCGCGCCGCGTCGCCTCGGAGCGCGGCTGGCGGCTCGGCGGACGGGTCGGCTGGCACGTGCGCCTGGACCGTCGTGCCGGTCCGGACACGGAGGTCCTCTTCGTCACCCAGGGGCTCCTGGTCCGGAGCCTCCAGGAGGACCCGTTCCTGGAGGGGGCCGGCGCGGTGGTCTTCGACGAGTTCCACGAACGCAGCCTGGAGGCGGACGTGGCCCTGGGCATGGTCCAGCGACTCCGCCGGGAGGTGCGGCCGGACCTGCGGGTCCTCGTCATGTCCGCCACCCTGGACC
>JBKHJP010000447.1:0-3293 GCA_046538065.1 Thermoanaerobaculia bacterium
TCGCCGCCCTCGGCGGAGCCGCCCTCCAGGTCCCGGGCCGCACCCCCCGCGGAGTCCCCGTCGGAGCCCCCGGCGGAGTCATGGCGTAGCCGGCCCGAATCGCGCAGCGCCCGCGGCGGCGTCGATCGGGTGCGGCCCGCCCCGGTCCGGCCCGGGAACGAGCGTCCGTCGCCGGACCGGGTGGCCCCCGGCGTACGCCCCGCCCCCGGTGACCGGGGAGGTGACCGGGGAGGTGACCGGGGAGAGGTGCGGCGGGACCGGCCCGAGTCGTCCAGCGCCGACCGGCCCCTCTACCGGGTCCCGGAGCGCCGGGACACCGGGAGCCGGCCAGGGGCGACGGACCGCAGTCCCCTGCCCCGCCGGGTGATCGAGGAGATCCGGTCCAACAGCCGGGGCTCGACCCCCTTCCGCCCGGCGCCGGACGCGGGCCGGAGCGGAGGCGACGCCCCGCGCCGGGTCCGGCCCTCGGAGGCGCCGGCCCGGCCGTCCGCCTCGCCCTCCTCCCGGCCTTCGGCATCACCGTCCCGGGCGCGGCCACCCTCCGGGCGCTCGTCGAGTCCGCCGTCCCGGGTCCGATCCTCCTCCGGGCGCTCGTCGAGCCCGCCGTCCCGGGTCCGCTCGCCGTCGAGCCGCTCCCGGCCCTCCGCGCCGCCGAGCCGGGCGAGCTCCCCCCGGTCCAGTCCCCGGAGCTCGGCGTCCTCGCGGCCGTCCGGCCGTTCGGTCACCCGGTCGTCCGGCGCGACGCGCTCCTCCGGCTCCTCCCGGGCCACCCGGAGCCAGAGCCGGAGCCGCAAGCCGCCCGGGCCGTGAGCCTCCCCGGGCTCCGGCCCGGTCCCGGCGCGACGGGCTACAATCCCGCCCCGATGCGCCAGGACCGGGTCACCCTCTTTCTGTTCATCGTCTACTGCGTGGAGATCGGGCTCTTCCTGGTCTTCGCGCCGTGGACCGTCCTCTGGGACCGCACCCTGGGGGGGATCCCGTCCCAGATCGTCCGGGAGCTCGTCCTCCACCCGGCCCTGCGGTCTGCGGTCACCGGATTCGGCCTGGTGCACCTGATCTGGGGCGCCCACGACCTGACCCTCCTCATCTCCCGCCGGCGGTGACGCCCCCTCGCCTCCTCGCGATCAACGACCCGGACCTCGGTCCCGGGCCGGAGCTCGATGCCTGGGTGCTCGGCCTGGCCCAGGGCGGGATCGACGGGCTGCAGATCCGTCTCAAGGACCGGCGGGCGGTCCCGGACCGGGTCCTCCTGGCGACGGTGGAACGGGCGCGGGCGCTGTTCCCGCCCCCGGGGATCCTCCTGGTCAACGGCCGGGCGGACGTGGCCGTGGCGGCGGGCGCCGACGGCGTCCACCTGCCGGCCTCCGGCCTGCCGGTCCGGGACGTCCGGCGCTTGACCGAGAGCCTCGGGCACCGGGACCCGGGCCGAAACCTCCTGATCGGCCGCTCCACCCACCGCCCGGAGGAGGTGGCCCGGGCCCGCGACGACGGGGCGGACTACGTCACCTTCGGACCCGTCTACCCGACGCCCTCCAAGGCGCGCTACGGCGAGCCGCCGGGGCTCGGGGGTCTTCGGGAGGCCTGTGCGCAGGGGCTTCCGGTGCTCGCCCTCGGCGGCGTGGACGCCGGCCGGCTCGAGGAGGTCGCCGCCGCCGGAGCCGCCGGAGCCGCCGGGATCCGGGTGTTCGCCGGGCCGACCTCCCGCTCCGAGCTGGTGGACGCGGCCCGGCGGGCCTTCGGCCCGGTCGGGGAGGGTTCTCCGGCACCGTGGTAGATTGCCCGCCCTCGGACATGTTTCGAACCGGCCGAAAGCTCGACTATCTCTTCGTCTCCCTCGCGATCCTGGTCCTCGACCAGTGGACCAAGTGGCTGGTGGAGATCCACCTGCCCCACTCGGCCTCCCACCCGCTGATCCCCGGCTTTCTCAACCTCACGCACGTCAAGAACACCGGGGTGGCCTTCGGGCTCTTCGCCGCCCAGGGTGCCGACGGCTCGTCCTGGCTCCTGGTGGCCCTGGGCCTCGCGGCCCTGGCGGCGGTCTTCCTCTACTTCCGCATGGCCCCCTCCCACGACCGGCTCCTCCTGGTCTCCCTGGCCCTCGTGGTGGGCGGCGCCGCCGGCAACCTCCTCGACCGCGTGGTGAGCGGTGCCGTGACCGACTTCGTGGACGTCTACGTGGGGACGTACCACTGGCCTGCCTTCAACGTGGCGGACAGCGCCATCACCGTGGGGATCGCCCTGATGATCCTGGACAGCTTCCGCGCCCACCGGCGGGCGGAAGTCGACGACGCCGACGCGGACGGCGAGACCAGCACGGAGTCGGAGAGCGGCCGCGCCGCTCCGTCGGAGGCTTGAGCCGCGGCGAGCGCTTCCGGGTCCCCGAGGGCGCCGCGGGCGAGCGCCTGGACCGGTACCTTGCGGAGCGCCTGGAGGTGCCCCGCAATCAGGTCCAGCACTGGATCCGCCAGGAGCGCGTGCAGGTGGACGGCCGACCCGCGAAGCCGAGCCTTGCCCTGGCGGGTGGTGAGTGGCTGGAGGTGGAGCCCCCGCCGGTTCCACCCAGCGGCATCGCCCCCCAGGGGGGGCCGCTCAGGGTCCTCCACGAGGACGACACCCTCGTCGTCGTGGACAAGCCGCCGGGCCTGACGGTCCACCCGGGAGCGGGCCGGCGGGAGGGCACCCTGGTCCACCGGCTCCTCGCCCGCCACCCGGAGCTCGAGGGCGTCGGCGGACCGGGACGGCCCGGCATCGTCCATCGCCTGGACAAGGACACCTCCGGCGTCCTGGCGGTGGCCCGGACGGCAGAGGCCTACCGCGTGCTCCAGAGGGCCTTCGCCGAGCGCCGGGTGGAAAAGCGCTACCTGGCCATCGTCCACGGCGCGCCGGACCCTCCGGACGGGGTGGTGGACGCGCCCATCGGACGGCATCCCCGGCGCCGCAAGGAGATGACCGTCCGCCCGGTGGCGGGCCCCGGCGCCCGGCCGGCGCGGACCCGGTACCGGACGCTCGCCGCCGCCGGGGGGATCGCCCTCCTGGAGGTCGATTTGGAGACCGGGCGGACCCACCAGATCCGGGTCCACCTCAAGAGCGTCCGGCACCCCATCGTGGGGGATCCGGTCTACGGCGAGGCGCGGTGGAAGGAGCTCCCCGGCCCGGCCCGGGGGCCGCTGCGCCGCTTTCCTCGCCCCGCCCTCCACGCCTGGCGCCTGGCCTTCGATCACCCGACGACCGGCGAGCGCGCCCACTTCGAGGCCCCGGTCCCCCAGGACCTCCGGCGCCTGTGGGAGGACGTC
>JBKHJP010000448.1:0-3281 GCA_046538065.1 Thermoanaerobaculia bacterium
GCGGCTGCCGGCGCCGGCTCGGAATCCCCGGCCCCTGCCCTTCCCCCGCCCCGCGTGCCTCGGTCTCCGTGGAGGCCGCCGCCCTCCGATCCCGCCGTCCAACGCGAGGTTCCGGAAGCATGTGGAAGCTCCGGCGGACTCCGCGCCGGGTCGTCCGGGTGGCACCGGGGTCGGTGGTGTCGGCGCCGGGGGCGGGGAGGAGGAGGTCGGGTGCGCGCCGGGTGGAGGACGTCGAGGCCCGACCCGGGCCACTGGCGCCGCAGTCACCACGACGGCGGCGGGAGGGCCGAGCCGAAGCGCGGGCTCTACGGAAAACCGTCCGACCTGCCCGCGCTGGTCCGTAGCCCGGCCTGCACCCGGCCTCCTCCGGGTGGCGGCACCCCGGTCCGGAGGCACCCGGGTGGGGGCACCCCGGCTCAGCTTCAGTGAAGCGGGTGCTCAGCCCGGCTCCGGGGGCAGGCCGATCAGCAGGTTCGAGCGGCTGGCGCGGAAGTCGCGGCTCCAGAAGTCCCGCGGGAAGGGGGCCACCCGGCACTCCACCTCCGGATGGACCTCCCGGACCCGCCGGGCGAGGCGCTCCAGGTCGTGCTCCAGGGCGATCAGGCGGTGGGTCGGCGCCACGCGCAGGAAGCGCTGGAGGGGGGGCCGGATCGGCGCCGGCAGGAGGGTCGCCGCCACCAGGCGCCCCCGCTCCCGCCAGTCGCCGCGGCGCCAGATCTGGCGGCGGGCCGACCAGCGGCGCCTCCGGTCCGGCACGGCCCCGATCAGCACCCGGCCGCCGGGCCGGCAGACCCGGATCGCCTCGCGAGCCACCCGGAACCCGTCGTCCAGACCCGGCAGGGTGTGGATCACTCCGACGCAGTAGACCTTGTCGAAGGTGCCGTCCGGCCAGGGCAGGCGGCGCCCGTCGGCGGCGGCCAGGACCATCGGCCGCCCCGCCGCCGAGCGGATGCCCAGCCCGGCGGCCCCGCGGAGCAGGCCGACGGTGGCGTCGGCGCCGGCGATCTCCCGGACCCGCGGCGCCACCTTGCGGGTCACGCCGCCGCTGGCGCAGCCCAGGTCGAGGACGGCGTCCTCACCCGGGTCGAGCTCCAGCAGGCCGGTGATGAGGTCGCCCATGGCGGTGAAGTACGCGTCGGGAACCGCGCTGAAGCCGGTGGAACGGTGCTCCAGGGGCTGCTCGAGCCAGCCCTGGAACCACTCCCGCCAGCGCACGACCCGCTCCGGGACGGCGGCCGCGTCGTCCAGCGTCACGTGGGCCGAGAAGGCGAGGGGTGCGATCGTCCGCTCTCCGAAGAGGACGTTCCTCCGCGGTCCGAGGCGCAGGTAGCGCACCCTGCCCACCGGCCGCTGCCAGCGGCCGGCGGCCCGGAGCCCTGCCGGGTTGTCCGCCCGGACGTAGGAGACCGCCCGCCGAAAGCCGCGCTGGCGCAGGGCCCGGAAGATGGCGCAACGGGTGGCGCCGTCCAGGCCCCGGCGCCGGGCGTCCGGGTGGGTGAAGCCGTCGTAGAAGTAGGCGTCCCCGGGGGCCAGGAGGAGGTGGCGCCGGATCTCCGAGACGTACGGCGGCTCGCTCGTCACCCACCGGGTGTGGCCGATCCGGCCGTCGCCGTCCGCGGCGACGAAGCACCGGTGGCCGCGCCGGAACCGGTCCCGGAGGGCCTCCGCGGAGTGGCCGGGCTCGCTGGCCTCGAGGACGGCGTCCAGCTCCCAGGGGGCAGCCTCCCGGGGGGTCCAGTCCCCCCGCGGGTCCGGGGCCGGCGGGAGCTCGTCCAGGTCGCGGGCGAAGACCACCAGGGTCCCGGCGTCGACGACGGGCGCCGCCGCCCGCCGAGCCGCCACGGTCACCGTTCCGAAGACTCCCCGGCTCGCCACGGCGCGGTGCAGGCGCTGCCCGAAGGAGGCGGGGGCGGCCGTGCGCCGGGACGGCGACGGGGTCGAGGGCTCGACGCTCACGCCCACCACTCCCCTTCGAGGCTCAGCGACTGGGGGGGTTCCGCCGGCGGCTCGCTCACGGTCTGTTCCCGTTGGGCGAGAGCACCCGGGCGATCTTCGAAATGGTCCGGAAGTCGTCCAGGTCCAGCTCTTCGATCTCGATCCGCGTGCCGAACTCCTCCTCCAGGTGGACCAGCAGCTCGACGAAGCTCAGGGAGTCCACCACGCCGGAGTCGAACAGGTCCTCCTCCACCGAGTGAACGTCGAACTGCATCCGCTCGAGAAAGATTCGCTGGACGCGCATCTCCAGTCGATGCAGTGCCACCTCGTCCACGTCAGACCCCCTCCCGGTGCTCGTGCGCCAGCAGATCGAAGAACAGGCGGTCCAGGGACCGGCCGTCGATCACGTGACAGTGGCGCCGCCGCCCCAGGTAGCGGAACCGGAGGCGCTCCAGCAGCCGGATCGACGGCGTGTTCGTCTCCACCGTCCAGGCCAGGACCGAGAGTAGCCCCAGGTCGCGGAAGCCGTAGGTGAGGAGGTCCGCCACCGCCCGGGTCGTATATCCCTTGCCGGCGTGGTCCTTCTCGCCCAGCACGAACCAGGGCGACGCGGTCTTGAACTCGGGGTGGACCTCGCTCAGCGCCACCAGGCCGATGGGGTCGCCGTCGCCGTTGGTGAACGCCCGGAGCACGTGGACGCTGCGCTGGCTCATGACCTTCAGGGTGGTGGGGCCGAGCTCCCGGACGCTGCCGCCGAAATCGAGCCAGCGGCGGTTCTCCGGCCGGCCGATCCAGCCGGCGGCGCGTTCCAGCAGCTCCGGCTCATCCAGCGGCACGAGCTGCATCGACTCTGCCTCCTTTCCGGTTCGTGTCCGTGGCCTCCAGGACGTCCTGCCGGATCCGCATCCGGTCGAGCTTGCCGTTGGCGTTCCTGGGCAGCCGGTCGAAGGTGAGCCACCGGGCCGGGACCATGTAGGCGGGCAGCAGGCGTCGGAGCTCGCGCCGCAGGGCCGCCGGCCCGGCGTCCCGCCCGGGTGCGGGGACGTAGGCGCAGCAGATGCGGTGGCCTTCGAAGCCGTCCGTGGGGATCGCCGTCACCACGGCCTCCCGGGTCAGCCCCAGGGAGGCGACGGCGTTCTCCACCTCTCCCAGCTCCACCCGGTAACCGCGGCTCTTGACCTGGGAATCGACGCGGCCGCAGAAGTAGATCAACCCGTCCTCACCCCGGCGGGCCAGGTCGCCGGTGCGGTAGATCCGGTCCCCGGGGCCGCCGCCCGCCGGGTCCGGGAGGAAGACCTCCCGGGTGCGCGCCGGGTCCCGCCAGTAGCCGGGGGACAGGCCCACGC
>JBKHJP010000085.1:0-14009 GCA_046538065.1 Thermoanaerobaculia bacterium
CGGCCGAAGGCGTAGACCCAGTAGCTCCGCCGGTCCTCGAAGCCCTCCTCGTCGAAGAACGACTCCAGGGCCGAGCGCATGGAGAGGGGGACGAAGACGTCCGGCCGCGCTCCCAGGGTGGTCCCCTCGAACCCCGCGGGGGCCACGCCGACGACGCTCAGCGGGCGGCCGTTGACCACGATCCGCTCGTTCAGCACGCCGGGGTCGGCTCCCAGCCGGGTGGTCCAGAACCGGTGGCTGAGGACCGCCACGTCGTGCTGGCCCGGGGTCCGGTCGTCGGCGGGCCCGATCAGGCGCCCCAGGGCCGGCTGCACGCCCAGCGCCGGGAAGTACGAGCCGGAGACCAGCACCCCCTCACCCCTCCGGGTCTCCTCGCCGGTGGCCAGGTTCGCCCCGAAGACCCGGTGCCCCGCCAGATCGGAGAGGGCTTCCGTGGACTCCTGCAGGTCCCGGAACATGGGGTAGCTGAAGATGGCGTCGCACTCCCCCGTCTGGTTACAGGACGTGGAGCCCTGCTTGGGTCCGGGCGCCGCCAGGTTGACCAGCCGGTCCGGCGACTCCACCGGCAGGGGCCGCAGCAGCATCTGGTCGAAGAGCGAGTAGATCGCCGCGTTGGCACCGATCCCCAGGGCCAGGGAGAGGACGGCGACCGCGGTGACGAACGGCGTCTTGGCGAGGGTCCGGAGGGCGAGGTTGAGCTGGCTCATGCCCGAGGTACGGGCCGGAGAAGGGAAGTGTTTCAGCCCGGAACGGGCCGGACGCCCGGCGCCCGGCCCCGGCCCGTGGCGGCCCCGGGGCCCGACGCCAGCGCCGGACGTCCGCCGTCCCGGCTCACGCGCCCTGCGTCACCCTTTCGGGTGGCACTCGTCGCACTTCGTGGGCCCCTTCGCCTGCTCCTTGTGGCAGTCGATGCAGCCAGCGTGGAGGGGGTTCTTCTTCAGGCTCATCTCCCGCATGCTTGGGGTGCCGGCCTCCTCGGGGTCCAGGTGGCACGACACGCAGGTCGCAACCTCCTGGCCCGAGGTGGCGGTGAGGCCTTCGCTCGTGTGGTGGCACGTCGTGCAGTCGTCCACCGCGTCCACGTGCGTCGCGTGGGGGAAGGTGACCGGGGCGCGCTTGTCGGCTGCCTCGTCGATCACCACCTCGTCCGGCGGCTGGGTGGCCGCCAGGGCCAGGCCCGCGACCAGGGCGAAGGCCAGGACACTCGCCAGATACAGGGCGTTTTTCATGTCGCTCTCCCTTCGTCGGTCCGGGAAGCGACCGGGACTCGCCCCGGCGCCCGCTCCCCGGGCGCCGCGCGCCGGGCGGGGAACCCTCCCCGGGTCGGCTCCGGCGGCGGTGTGCATGCAGACCATAGCCGCACACGCCGGCGCGCGCCCCACCCCCGGGGGTAGATCCGCCTCCCGCCGGGGCGGGACCGGCTCCGGACCGTCAGGGGTGCTCGGTGCCGCCCGGCGCCCCGCCGGAGCTCCTGAGGAGCACCAGGGAGCCGGCGACGCCGGAGACCAGGGAGCCGGCGAGGATCCCCACCTTCGCCGCGTCCAGGAGCTCCGCTTCGGCGAAGGCGAGCCCGGCGATGAAGAGCGACATAGTGAAGCCGATGCCGCAGAGCAGGCTCACCCCCCAGAGCTGGCGCCAGCCGGCGCCGGTGGGCAGGCTCGCCACGCCCATCCGGACCGCCCCCCAGGCGAAACCGAGCACGCCCACCTGCTTGCCGACGAACAGGCCCGCGATCACGCCCAGGGAGACGGGGCTCGCCAGGGCGGCCCCGGCGCCGGCGCCCAGGCCCACGCCGGCGTTCGCCAGGGCGAAGACCGGCATGACGAAGTAGGCCACCCAGGGGTGGAGGGCGTGCTCCAGGCGGGCCAGGGGCGTCTCCAGGTTCTCGGCGGCCACCTCCAGGGAGTGGACCGCGTGGCGCTGGTCGGCGGTGGGCTCGCTCTGGCCGGGCTGCACGTCCTCCGCGAATTCCGCCAGCAGCGCCTCCGCCCGGCGGAGGAACGCCGGGGCGTCGATCAGCCGGTGGACGGGGATGGTGAGAGCCCCCACCACGCCGGCGATCGTGGCGTGGACCCCGGACTTGAGGAAGGCGACCCAGAGGCCGAGCCCCAGGACCGCGTACGGCCAGGTCCGGCGCACCCCGGAGAGGTTCAGGAGCACCATGGCGGCGAAGAAGACGCCGGCCACCCCGAGGCTCGCCACCGACAGCTTCGCCGTGTAGAAGACAGCGATCACCAGCACGGCCCCCAGGTCGTCCACGATCGCCACCGCGGTCAGGAAGATCTTGAGGGACAGCGGGACCCGCCGCCCCAGGAGGGCCACGACCCCCAGGGCGAAGGCGATGTCCGTGGCCATGGGGATGCCCCAGCCGGCGGAGCCCTCGCCGCCGGCGTTCCACGCCGCGTAGAGCGCAGCCGGGACGACCATGCCCCCCACCGCTGCGGCCACCGGCAGGGCGGCCTTTCGGGGCTCGGCGAGCTCGCCCACCAGCACCTCGCGCTTGATCTCCAGGCCGACCACGAAGAAGAAGACCGCCATCAGGCCGTCGTTGATCCACAGCAGGAGGGGCTTGGCGATCTCGAAGTCCGCCACCGCCACCCTGACCGGGGTCTGCCACAGGCCGAAGTAGGTCTCCGCCAGGGGGGAGTTGGCCCAGGCGAGGGCCGCCACGGCGGCGCCCAGCAGGAGCAGGCCGCTCGACGACTCCAGGCGGAGAAAGGTCTGGAACGGCCGGAGCAGCCGGCGGGCGGCGGGGTCGAGGGGCGGTCGTCTGGGGGTGGTCGTCATGGCACCTCCTCTGCGACGGCGGTCGACGATCGGGCCCGAAGGTGGGGGACCCTCGGGGGCTCCGGGTCGCCGGAGCCTATCGCGCTTGCGGGACCGGACCCGCTGGTCCTCGACGTCCGGGAGACGTCGTGCGGCGGACGGATCCTCCCTGGAAGCCTGTAGGCGGATGGATTTTCCTCGGAACCCTGTAGGGGAGGAGCTTGCCTCCTCCCGTGTTCCAGGGACCACCCACAGACCCGCACTCCGGGCGGAGCCGTTCGGCTCGCCAGGCTCGCTCAGACCAGGGGCAAGCTCCGCCCCAGCACGTTTGGATTGCCGGCGGGAGTCCGCCCGCCCGGCTCGGCGCCCACGGTACGATTCCGGGATGGCGCGCCGCAGGGGACCCCCGGGGCCGACCGATCCGGAGCAGGGCGTGTGGCAGGGGCGCTCCGTGGCCCGCCGCTTCACCTCGCCGGACGGCTGGACCGTGCTCGTCGGGCGGACCGCCCGGGACAACGACGTCCTCTCCGTCAAGCTCGCCGGTCCCGGGGACTTCTGGTTCCACGTGGCCGGCCAGTCCGGGAGCCACGTGGTGGTCCTCAACCCGGCGGGAGAGAAGCGCCTCCCGCGGGACACCGAGCGCTTCGCCGCCGCCCTGGCCGCCGGCTACTCCAGCGCCCGCCGGGGCGGCCGCGTCGCGGTCCACGCCGCCCGCGGCGCCGACGTGTCGAAGCCCCGGAGTCTCGCCCCGGGGAAGGTCAGCCTCCGGCGCCACAAGACGTTGAAGGTGGAGCCGTACCGCCCGGAGGGGAGCGCCGGCTGAGCCGCTTCTAAACCCGGAGGTGCCGGCCGGCTACCGCGGGTCCATCCCCGCCGCTTCCCGGACCCAGTCCGGGGCCTCCGGCTCGCCGGCGAACATCGACCGGTCCACCTCCCGGGTGAGGGCCCAGCGGTGGAGCCAGGTGATCCCGCCGGGCCCGGTGTAGGTGTCCGGCTCGTCGTAGGCCGGGTCCTCCAGCGCCTCCTCCAGGCGGATCCACTCGTACCCGCGCTCCTCCAGCCGGTCCAGGAGCTCACCGGCGTACTCCGCGTTCAGCAGGTAGGCGTGGAGCAGCAGGACCTGGGGGATCTCCCGCCCGAAGAGGATCCGGGACTGGCCCTCGTAGAACTCCACCATCCGGACCATGTAGGGCACGTAGTCGGCCGCCAGGCGCTCCATGGCCTCCCGGTCGCCCCGCTCGTAAGCCCGGGCGTAGGCGCCGCCGTAGATCCACTCGGAGTTGTCCACCGTCACCGGGGCGATCCGGTAGCCCCGCTCCTCCAGGAAGGCTTCGAGGGCGGGCTTCGTCTCCAGGTCCCGGCCGGTGTTGGGCCACCCTCACTCCCGCAGCGTCGCCACCGGGTCCACCCGGGTCGCCCGGCGGGCCGGCAGGAAGCAGGCCACCGCCGCGGCCAGCAGGAGGGCCGCCGTGGCGCCGCCGAGGGTCGCGGGATCCGCCGGCTCGACGCCGAAGAGCAGGCCCTCGAAGGCCCGGGCCAGCAGGAGCGAGGCCGCCGCGCCGGTCGCGGCCCCCACGAGCGCCGGGTTCAGGCCCTCACGCATCACCAGGCCCAGGACGCTGGCCGGGGCGGCGCCCAGCGCCATGCGGATGCCCAGCTCGCGGCTTCGTCCCGCGGTGGCGTAGGCGACGACGCCGTAGAGCCCGATCACGCCCAGGGCGAGGGCCAGCGTCCCGAAGGCGCTCAGGAGGACCGTCCGGAACCGCGCCCGGGCCGTCGTCTCGCCCAGGACGGCCGCCATGGGCAGGACCTCCTCGACGGCGATCCTCGGGTCCTCCTCGCGGACGGCGCTGCGCAGCGCCTCCCGGAGCTCGCCGGGCTCGCCGGCCGTGCGTACGAGGAGCGCCGCGTCGATCCAGGTCCAGAGGTCGGTCTGGACGTGGGATACGTAGAGCGTCGGGTCGGCGGGGCGGTCGAGGCGGAACTGCCGCACCTTCCCCGCAATCCCCACGATCTCCACCGGTCCGTCGCCCAGGTCGATCCGTCGCCCCAGGGCGCCGCCGCCGGGCCAGTAGCGCTGCGCCGCGGCCCGGTCCACCACGGCCACCGGCGGCGCGTCCGGCCCGTCCCTTCCCCGGAAGGCCCGGCCCGCGAGAACCGGGATCCCGGCGGTACGGAAGAACCCCGGGCTCACGGCCCGGAGCTCCGCCCGGGGGGCGCTGCCGGGCTCCGGCTCCGGCCGGCCTGCGATTCGGAAGGCCCGGCCGTCGAAGTTGCCGCTCAGGGGGAGGATGTTGACCACGGCCGCCGACTCGGCGCCGGGAAGCGCCTCCGCCCGCGCCAGGAGCCGGTCGTAGAGGGCGGCGGCCGACGCCGGCTCGTCGTACGGCTCCGGCGGCGTCGTGAGCCGTGCCGAGAGGAGCCGGTCCGCGGCGAAGCCGGGGTCCGTCCCGTGGAGGGCGGCCAGACTCCGCAGGCAGAGGCCGGAGCCCACCAGCAGGACCAGGGTCAGGGCGACCTCGCCCGCCACCAGGAGGCGCCGGGACCGGCTCCGGCCCGCGCCCGGCGTGGCTCCCCGGTGAGCGCCGTCGATCGCCGCCTCCAGGTCGGTGCGGGCGAGGCGGAGACCGGGCACCAGGGCGAAGACCAGGGCCGTGAGGGCGGCGAGCCCGAGGGCGAAGGCGAGGACCGCCGGGTCCAGGCGGACCTCGGACCACCGGGGGAGGCGCTGTGCCCCGGCCGCGCCCAGGGCGTGGAGGCTGCCGGCGGCGAAGAGGACGCCCAGGGTGCCACCGAGGAGGGAGAGGACCAGCCCCTCCACCACGAGCTGCCTCAGGATCCGGCCCCGGGACGCCCCCACCATGGCCCGGACCGCGATCTCCCCCGCGCGCAGCTCGGAGCGTGCCAGCAGCAGGTTGGCCAGGTTCGCGCAGGCCACCAGCAGGACCAGCCCCGCCGCGGCGAGGAGCAGCCACAGGGGGCGGCGCACGTCGCCGACGATGCTCTCCTCCAGGGGAACGGCGACCATCGTGCGCCGGGCGTTGTCCTCCGGGTAGGCCTCCTCCAGGCCGCGCATCACGGTCTCCAGCTCGGCGTCGGCCCGGTCCACGGCCACCCCCGGGCGGAGCCGGGCGATCGCCGTGAGCGACCGGCCGCTCCGGCTGATGGCGGTGGCGAAGTACCGGGGGGGCGAGCGCCACAGCTCCGGCGCCCCGTCGTGGGAGAGGCGCGGGTCCTCCAGCGAGCGGGGCGCAACGCCCACGACCCGGTAGCCCCGGCCGTCGAGCTCCAGGGTCCGGCCGACCACGCCAGGCTCGCCGCCGAACCGCCGCTGCCAGAGCCCGTAGGAGAGAACCACGACCGAGGCCGATCCCGGCTCGTTCTCCTCGGCGCGGAAGAAGCGGCCGGCGGCCGGGGCCACGCCCAGGGTCTCGAAGTAGCTCGCCGAGACCGACGCTCCCTGGAGCTTCCGGGCGCCCTCGTCCCAGCGCACGAGGACCTCCCACTCGTCGTAGACCGCGACGGACTCGAACGAGTCCACCAGGCGACTCACGTCCACGGCGTTCGGGTACGAGATCGTGCCCTGGTCCATGCCGTCGCGGCGGTGGACGCCCAGGAGCTGGACCAGCCGGTCCGGCTCCGGGAACGGGAGCGGGCGCAGGAGCACGCCGCGGACCACGGAGAAGACCGCCGTGTCCGCTCCCGTACCGAGGGCCAACGTGAGGACAGCCGCGGCGGCGAAGCCCGGCTGGCGCCGCAGGCCCCGGAGGGCGAAGCGCAGGTCACCCCCCAGGCTCTCGAGCCGCGGCAGGCCGTGTTCCCTGCGGCAGTCCTCCTTGACGCGTTCCGGCATTCCCAGGCTCCGCCGGGCGGCGGAGCGGGCTGCCGCGGGGGTGAGGCCCCGGCGCAGGTTCTCCTCGGTCTCGCGCTCCAGGTGGAAGGCGAGCTCCTCGTCCAGCTCCGCTTCGAGCCTGTCCTTGCAGAAGAGGTCCCGAACCCGGGCCGCCACCGCCGCGATCCGTCGCATCCCGCGACTCCTCACGCCGTCCCCAGCACCCGGGAGACCGCCGCCGAGAGGCTCCGCCACTGGGCGGTCTCCTCCGCCAGGCGGCGCTCGCCGGCCGGGGTCAGGCGGTAGAACTTCGCCCGCCGGTTGTTCTCCGAGGTCCCCCAGCTCGCGGCGATCCAGCCGCCCCGCTCCAGCCGGTGGAGGGCGGGGTAGAGGGAGCCCTGGTGTACCTGGAGGACCTCGTCCGACATCTGCCGGATGCGCTGGGCCACGCCCCAGCCGTGCTGCGGCCCCGCGGCGAGGGTGCGGAGGATCAGGGCGTCGAGGGTGCCCTGGAGGAGGTCCTGGCGGTCGTCCTGGTCGTTCCGGCCTCGCGGCATGGGGTCCCTTCCGTTCTCCTAGACGCTCGACAAGAGTGAGGCAGAGCATGCCACGCGTCCTGTCGAGCGTCAAGGGGACTCCGCGGCGGATCGTGGCTTGCCGCAGCTCCAGGAGAGGTGTAGGGGAGGAGCTTGCCTCCTCCCGTGCCCAGCGACCACCGAGCCGTCCCGGCCGATGGGCGGAGGCAAGCTCCGCCCCTACACGCTTGGGTCGCGGGTCCCCGCCGCGAGGGTGGGCGGGGGATCATCGAGGCAGAGGAGGGATCCGACGGGGCGGACCGAGAGCGTGGCGGGTGGTCCGGCTAATCCAGCCGGCGGCTGAAGAGGCGGGTGGCGGCGGCGAAGCCGGCGGCGGTCAGGGCCACCAGGGCCAGGAGCTCCCCCGGCAGATCGGTGAGGTCGGCGCTCCGCAGCAGGATCCCCCGGCACACGCGGATGTAGTGGGTGAGCGGCAGGAGCTCCCCCAGCCAGCGCGCCGGGGCCGGCATCGCCTCGAAGGGGAACATGAAGCCGGAGAGCAGGACCGACGGCAGGAAGAAGAAGAAGGCCGCCTGGGTGGCCTGGAGCTGGGAGCGTGTGGTGGCGGAGATCACCAGCCCCAGGGTGAGGTTGGCGGCGATGAAGAGGGCCGAGGCGACCCCAAGGTCCAGGAGGCTCCCGGCCACCGGCACCCGGAAGAGGGCCAGGCCGGAAGCCAGGACGATGGCCACCTGGACGAGACCGATCCCGATGTAGGGCAGGACCTTCCCCGCCATGAGCTCCGAGCGGGCCACCGGGGTGGCGAGGAGCAGCTCCAGGGTGCCCCGCTCGCGCTCCCGGACCAGGGCGAGGGCGGTCATGAGGATCATGGTGGTGGTGAGGATCACCCCCAGGAGCGCCGGCACCACGAAGACCGGCGTCCGGAGCTCCGGGTTGTAGAGGTCCAGGACCGCGATCTCCAGGAACCGGGGGTGGACCAGCTCGGGCTGGGCGCCGATGCGCCGGTCCCGGCGCACGCTCGGAGGCGGCCCGCCGCCGCCAGCGGACTCCGGGGCGAGCCCTGCGTTGTGGCGCTCCGCCAGGCCCTCGGCGGCGGCCCGGACCGCCCGGGCCACGGTGGGGTCGGTGGCGTCCGCCAGCACCAGCACCTCGGCGCCGCGCCCCCGGTAGTAGGCCCGGGAGAAGTCCGGCGGAATGACCACCGCCGCCTGGACCTCCCCCCGGCGGATGAGGCCCCGGGCTTCCGCCTCGTCGCTCCCCTGGTGGACGATCCGGAAGGTCTGGGTGGCCTCGAGCTGGCCCGCCAGGCGACGGGTGACGGTGGTGTCCGCCGGGTCCACCAGCGCGGTGGCGACTTGGCGGACGTCCTGGTTGATGGCGTAGCCGAAGAGGGCGAGCTGGACCGCCGGCACCCCCACCACGAAGCCCAGGGTCAAGGGGTCCCGCCAGAGCTGCCGGAGCTCCTTCCTGGCCACCGAGCGGATCCGCCGCCAGCTCCCGGGGCGCCGGAGCGACCGGATCCGGGCCGGGGCGCCGCGGCCGGAGCCGGCCGGGAGCAAGCCGCCGAGCAGCGCGCGGGACAGCCTCCGGAGCCGCCCGGTGCGGCCCGCCGCCCCCCCGGTGGAGGCGGGCTCGTTCATGCCGGCCCGTCCTCCGGGGCGGCTCCCACCTGCTCCCCGGTGGGCTCCCGGGTCCCCTCCCCCGCGGGCTCCCGACCACCGTCCCGGTCCCGCTCCCGGCCGAGGAGGGCCACGAAGACGTCCTCCAGGTCGGGCTCCGCCGCCTCGGCGCTGGCGCACCGCAGCCCGCTCTCCTCCAGGTGGGCCCGGAGCCCGGCGCAGGCCGCCTCGCTCCGGGGGGCGTCCGGGCGCAGCAGCACGTGGACCCGGTCGCCGAGCTGGGTGACGCTCTCCACCTCCGGCGCGCCTCGCAGGGCGTGGATCGCCGCCTCCGGCGGCTGCGAGAGGAGCTCCACCACCCGCCCCCGGAGCTCCCGGGTCAGCGCCGCCGGCTGCCCGACGGCGACGGTCCGCCCGTCCCGCAGGATGCACAGGCGGTGGCAGCGGACCGCCTCGTCCATGTAGTGGGTGGAGACCAGCACGGTGGCGCCGTCCGCCGCCAGGGCGAAGATCTCCTCCCAGAACTCCCGGCGGCTCTGGGGATCGACCCCGGCCGTGGGCTCGTCCAGCAGCAGGAGCTCCGGACGGTGGATGGTGGCGGCGGCCAGGGCCAGGCGCTGGCGCCAGCCGCCGGAGAGGTGCTCCGGCCGGTCCCGGCGGCGCTCGGCGAGGCCGTACCCGGACAGCGCCGCCTCCACCCGTTCCCGCCGCTCGGCGCCGCCCAGGCCGTAGATCTCGGCCACGAAGTCCAGGTTCTCCTCCACCGAGAGGTCCTGGTAGAGGGAGAAGCGCTGGGTCATGTAGCCCACCCGGGGGCGCAGGCGCTCGGCCCCATCCGGCATGCGGAGCCCCAGGACCTCCACCGAGCCGCCGGACGGCGCCAGGAGGCCCAGGAGCATCCGGATCAGGGTCGATTTGCCGGCACCGTTGGGCCCCAGGAAGCCGAAGACCTCGCCCCGGGAGACGTCCAGGTCCACGGCGTCGACGGCGGTCCGGGCGCCGAAGCGGCGGGTGAGCCTCCGGGCCCGGACGACGGCGTCCCCGGCGGGGCTCACGAGCCCTCGTCCCCCGGCGGCGCGGTCCCGAGGTGGATCCACACCTGGGCCGGCAGGCCCGGTCGCAGGTCCTCCGGGGCCTCGTCCAGGGCGATCCGGGCCTCGTAGACCAGGTGGCCGCTCTCGCGCTCCGTCAGGGCGAAGTGGGGGGTGAACTCCGGCTCCCGGGCGACGTCGAGGACGCTTCCCGAGAGGCGCCCGTCCAGGCCCTCCACCGCCACCTCCGCCGGCGTCCCCGGGGCCGCCCCGGCCACGGCTCCCGCCGGCATCCAGACCCGGACCCAGGGCCGCTCGTCCGAGAGGACGACGGCCACCACGCCCCCCGCCGGCACGCGCTCGCCCCCCTCGAAGGCGACCTGGTCCACCACGCCGGCCACCGGGCTGCGGACGGTCAGGTCGTCCAGGCGCTTGGTCACCTGGGCGATCCGGGCTTCCCGCTCCGCCACCAGGGCCAGGGCCTCGTCCCGCTTGCGCCGGGCGCCGTCCAGGCTCTGCTGGGTGTTGACGCCGGCGCTGCGCAGGTCGCTCACCCGCTCGAACTCCCCCTCCGCTTCGGTGAGCAGCGCCGCCGCCGCCTCCCGGGCCGCCTCGGCGGCCCGGAGCTCCGCCTGGGCCACGGCAGGGTCGAGCTGGACGATCACCTGCCCCGGGGCCACCCGGTCGCCGGCGGACAGGGGCAGGTCCACCACCAGCTCGGCGTCCGGCGCTGTGAGCTCCAGGGCGGTGCGCTCGACGGTGCCGGCGAGCTGGACCGTGGAGCCGCCACACGCGGTGAGGAGGAGGGCGGAGAGGCACGGGCCGAGAACCGCGCACAGGCGGACCCGGACGGCCCGGGGGACGGCATCGTGGACCATGGGGAGCTCCGGAGGGCGATCACGCCAGGTTGTTCGAGGACCGGCCGGAGCCTACCACCGGCGGCAGCGAGGAGCGACCGTCTGACACGGTCACCGCGACTCCGAGGCGCCGTCGGGCAACGGCGGCGCGTCACACCTCGGCTCTTCCTCGGAGCCTCCCTTCTCCCAGCGCCGAGCGAGCCTGCGGCGATTCACTGCCCGCCTTGCTCCGTCCCGAGGCGGAGCCGGGCCGCCAGCGCTTCGAAGAACGCCGCCCGCTCCTCCTTGCCCTGGGCGCGGGCCTGGCGGGGCAGGTAGAAGGCGGTCTGGTTTCGCAGGGTCGCCACGACGCGGCGGGCCATCCGGCCCTCGAGACCCTCCGCCCCGGCCCGCTCCAGCCACCGGTCGAGGCCCAGCCGCCGGGCCGTGCGGCCCGGGTGGAAGCCCTCCCCGGCCTGCTCCGCCCGGGCGACCGCCTCCGCCAGGACCCGCTCGGCCTGCTTCAGGGCGCGGGTCTCCTCCTCCCGGAGCCGGCTCCGGAGCTCCCGCTCCTCCCGGAAGGCGGATGAGGCCTCGATCGTCTCCACGACCTCCCGGGCCGTGGTGACGTCGCGGAGGCCGGCGAAGTCCTCGACCGCGGTCCGGTAGACGCGGTGCGCCCGCCAGAGGTCTCCCGCCTCGCGAAAGGCCTCGGCCCGGTCGGTCTCCTCGTTCCAGAAGCGCTCCTCCAGGGTGCCCGCGGTCCTGTGGTCGTTCGGCCCCCCGGGCTCCGGCACGGGCGCTCCATCCCCGATCTCCGCCTCGCCCTCCTCCCGGAGCCACCGGAGCTCGAGCCACAGGAGCGCCCGACGGGCCGCTTCCGGCGGGAGCCACTCGTGGCCGCCGTCGAAGACCTCCACGCGGTGGCGGGCGCCGAGCTCCCGCAGGCGCTCCTCCAGCTCCAGCACCTCGAGGTAGTTGAAGTCCGTCGTGCCCACGGCGGCGAAGTGGAGGAACGGCGGCGCCTCCTCCGGCAGCTCCGCCTCCGGGAAGCCGGCGCCCACGGCGACCACGCCCGCCAGCGACCCGGGAACCATCTGGCCCAGAAGAACCGCCGCCCGGGCGGTGCCGGAGAATCCGGCCGCGTAGGTCCGGTCCGGGTCCAGGGCGAGCCGGGCGTGGGTGTCGCGCCACATCGCCCGCATCGCCGCCAGGTTGGGCTCGAACGGCCCGTCGCTGGCGCTCGTCCACGAGCTCGCCACCACCCACCCCAGCCCCTCGGCGGCGTCACGGAACCGCTCCATCGGCGCCAGCGCCCGGCCCCGGGGATCCAGCAGGTAGAGGACCGGCGGCGGCCGCTCCGCCGTGTACCCCGACGGCACGTACAGGGCGTACTCCTGCTCCGGATCCTCCGCCACGGCCAGGCGTTCCACGACCTTCCCCCGGGGGAGCTCCGGGGCCGTACCGTCCGACGCCTCGGCGCGCCCCGTCGGAGCGGCCCCGGTCGGCCCTGGAAGGCAGAGGAGAAGCGGGCTCAAGGCGAGGACGAGCTTCCGAGTCATCTGCGAATCCTAACGCGCCGCTAAAACGTTCCGAACCACTGCACCTGGAGCCACGGGGCGTCCAAGCCGCGACCGCCATGCCCGGCGCGCGGGACGCGGCTCCGTTCCACGCTGATTCGAAGCGCACACCAGAGGACCCGCGGCGCCCGGCCAGTGCCACCGAGTGGAGGCCCGGAGGGGGCCGCAGGGGAACGTTGAGGCCGGCGCTCCGCGCGCCCGCCGAAGCCACCCCAGGAGTTCCGCGCGCCGGCCGAACCGAGGCGAGCGCCCTGCGCCCAAACCACCCCGAAGCGCGAGCCGGTTCCCCTGCGGCCCCCTCCGGGCCGCAACGGGGCTCCGGCCACTCCGTAACTGCCCGGAGCCACAGCACAGCGAGGTTTCTGGACACCACGAACCGGTCGGGGCGGGCCGGGGGTCCCGCTGGAGGACGTCTGAGGCGAGGCCGCTTCCGACCGTCACATTAGGCACGAGCGTCTCGCGCCGAGCCGAAGCCGAGGCGCACGCCGAACCCTCACTCGACCACGATTGCGTGCGCCGCTCAGACCACCGGACTTCGTCCGGCGGTGCCCGCGGGACCCCCCGGCCCGCCCCGACCCGCCGAAGGCACGAACGGCCCGCTCACCGCAACCCGTACCGCTTGAGCTTGTCGTAGAGCGTCCGCACGCCGATTCCCAGCTCCTCGGCGGCCCGGCGCCGGTGGCCGCCGTGGCGCTCCAGGGCCCGGGCGATGGCCTCGCGCTCGATCTCCTCCAGGCTGCGGGGGCCCGCCGCCTCCGGGCCGGCCGCCGCCGCGTGGGGCCGGGGTCCGGAGCTCAGGAGGTCCGGCGTGATCTCGCCGCCTTCGGCCAGGATCGCCGCCCGCTCCAGGGCGTTCGCCAGCTCCCGGATGTTCCCCGGCCAGTCCGCCTCCCGGATCCGGCGCTCCGCTTCCGGGGCGAGGCGCGGGGCCGGCCGCCCCAGCTCCCGGCCGATCCGCTCCAGGAGGTTTCGGGCCAGCGGCAGGATGTCCTCGCGGCGCTCCCGGAGCGGCGGCATCCGCACCGGGAAGACCGCCAGGCGGTGGTAGAGGTCGTCCCGCAGGGTGCCGGTGCGGAGCATCTCTTCGACATCCCGGTTGGTGGCGGCGAGCCAGCGAACGTCCGCCTCCAGGGTGCGCGTGCCGCCCACCCGCTCGAACGTCCGTTCCTGGAGCACCCGGAGGAGCTTGACCTGGAGCTCGGGGCGGAGCTCGGCGATCTCGTCCAGGAAGAAGGTCCCGCCGGCGGCGAGCTCCAGGCGCCCCCGGCGGGTGGCGGTGGCGCCGGTGAAGGCTCCCTTCTCGTGGCCGAAGAGCTCGCTCTCGATCAGGCTCTCGGAGACGGCGGCGCAGTTGACGGCCACGAACGGCCCGTCGCGGCGCGGGCTCCAGGCGTGGACCGCCCGGGCGGCCACCTCCTTGCCGGTGCCGCTCTCACCCAGCAGCAGCACCGTGGCCTGGGTGGGGGCCACCTTCCGGAGGGCGGCCACCACCGGCTCCATGGCCGGGGCGCCGTAGGTCAGCGGCGGGAGCCGGGCCTCCTCCGCCTCCGCCCGGGCCTTGAACGCCCGGAGGGCGAAGCGCTCCGCCGCCCGCTCGGCCAGCAGCCGGATCTCGTCCGGCCCCGAGAGCGGCTTCTGGAGGTAGTCCAGGGCGCCCAGCTTCATCGCCTCCACGGCCCCGTCCACCGAGCCGTAAGCCGTGAGCACCAGCACCTCCGTCTCCGGCTGCTCGGCCTTGACCTTCCGCAGCAGGGCCATGCCGTCCAGGCCCGGCATCTTGAGGTCGGTCACCAGGAGCTGGAAGCTCCG
>JBKHJP010000449.1:0-3272 GCA_046538065.1 Thermoanaerobaculia bacterium
CCCTTGGCCTCGTGGTGGCGGCCGGAGCTGCGATGATTCGGTATGCTCCTCATCGAATGAGAGATCCTTCATCGGCGGTGGCGTTGAGTCCGCTGGCCCTGCACTGGATGGTTCCGGAGACGGGCTCCGTCGCCCTCGGTCTCGGGTTGTCGCTCCTGGCGGTCCTGGGGGTCCGGCTGTGGATCGCGTTCCGCGGTGACCGGGTGCGGGTGCGGACGCGGGACGTTTCCGGGCAGGTGGTGGTTGCGGACCGGGTGGAGGGGGGCGTGCACCACGGTGGCGTTCACCCGCGCCGGGGTGACGCGGCCCGGGAGGCGGAAGACCGTGGCGGGACGGGTGGGCGCAAGGGCCTGAAGACCCTGGACTTGGTCCTGGGGATCGTCGCCTCGATGCTGGCGATTTTCGGGGCCGTGCTGACCTTCGGCGGGGGCTGATGCTCCGGCTCCTCGCCCGCGGCGAGCTTCCCTGGCACCGGCGCCTCGCCGCCCGGTTCCGGGACGTGTCCGGGATCGTGGTGGTGGGGGACGTCCACGGCGACGTCCGCCAGCTCGCCGCCGGCGCCCAGGAGCTCCGCCTCGACTGGAAGCCCCTCCGGGGCGGCGACCCCCTGGCCTGGCTCCACTGGAAGGCACGCCTCGCCCCCACCCTGGTGGGCCGGGAGCGGGAGATGGACTCCCTCCGGCGGTGGGCCCGGGAGGGCCGGGGCGTCCGGGGCCGGGTGGTGAGCGGCGAGGGGGGCATGGGGAAGACCCGCCTGGCGGCGGAGCTGGCCCGGGAGCTCCGGGAGGAGGGGTGGCAGGCCGGCTTCGCCGACCTGCGCGGCTCCGCGGACGGCGGCGCCGCCTACCGCATGGGAGGGCCGGGGACCCTGGTCCTCCTGGACTACCCCGAGGAGCACCGGGAAGCCACGCGGGAGCTCCTCCGGGACCTGGCCTCCCTGGAGGGCGGGGAGCGCCTCCGGGTGCTCCTCCTGAGCCGCCGGGGCGACGACCTCTGGCAACCCGAGATCGACCGGGCCGACGCCTACAGCGTCTTCGACCAGGTGCCCCTCGAGCTCGGCCCCCTCCAGGAGGCGGACCTCTACCGCATCTTCCTGGAGGCCCGGGACCGGGTGCCCGCGCGGGACGGGACGGCGCCGCCCGTCCCCGTGGACGAGGCAGCGTTCTCCCACTGGCTCGTCGGGGAGCCCGCCCACCGCCGCCCGCTCTTCGTCCTGGCGGCGGCGATCGAAAGCGCCCTGGAGCCGGAGCGCCCGGTGGTCCGCCTCTCGGGCCGGCAGGTGATCCGGGCCCTCGCCCGGAGGGAGCTCACCCGGCTCCGGGACGAAGGGGAGGGCGCCGGTTTCCCGGCGGAGGCCCTGCCGCGCCTGGCGGCCCTGGCGGCCGTCGCCGGCGGGCTGGACGCGGCGGCCCTCCGCCGGCTGGCGGAGGCGGAGGGGTCTCTGGAGCTGGGCCTCCCCCCGCCGGAGCAGGTGATGGATCGCCTGGAGCCCACCGGCCGCTTGGTGCCCGAGGACGGAGCCCGCCGGTTCCCGGCGCCGGCCCCGGACCTGGTGGCGGCGGCCCTGCTGGTGGAGGTCCTCTCCCGGGAGCCGGATCTGGCCCCCGAGCGCCTGTGGGCCGCCGCCGCGGGGGACCTCCCCGGGGCCCTGGAGCGGATCGGCCGCCTTGCGTACGACGCCGAGGTGACTCTGGAGCTCCTGGACCAGCGCCCCAGCGAGTGGCTCCGGCGCGCCCTGGATTCTAGGCCGGAGCGGTGCCGGGCGGCGGCCGGGAGCTTCTACGAGGCGGCGCTCCCCGCCGGCCTGGTCCCGGCGGCGCCCGTCGTGTGGGAGGCTCTCCTCGACCCGGACGGGTCCGAGGAAGAGCGAGCGGAGATCCTCAACAACCGTTCCGTCCATCTTGCGGCGGCGGGGAGGGCGGAGGAGGCCCTGCGGGCGATCGAGGAGGCGGTGGAGATCCGTCGTCGGCTGGCCGCCGCCAACCCGGCACGCTACGGGCCGGAGCTGGCGCAGAGCCTGAACAACCTCTCTGTCCACCTGGCGGTGTCGGGCCGGGGCAAGGACGCTCTGGGGGCGAGTGAGCAGGCAGTGGTGATCTACCGCCGACTGGCCTCGGCCCACCCAGCGGGCTACGAGCCGGAGCTGGCTTCGAGCCTGAACAACCTCTCGAACCGGCTTGCAGAGTCGGGCCGCGGGGAGGAGGCTGTGGGGGCGGTCAAGGAGGCGGTGGGGATCCAGCGTCGGCTGGCCGCTGCCAACCCGGCCCGTTACGAGCCGGAGCTGGCAAAGAGCCTGAACAACCTCTCGGTCCACCTGGCGGCGTCGTGCCGAGGCAAGGACGCCCTGGGGGCGAGTGAGGAGGCGGTGGGAATCTACCGCCGACTGGCTGCCGCCAACCCGGCGCGCTACGAACCGGGGCTGGCGCAGAGCCTGAACAACCTCTCGGCCGATCTTGCCGAGTCGCGCCGGGGAGAGGAGGCCCTGGAGGCGATCGAGGAGGCGGTGAAGATCGACCGGCGGCTGGCCGCCTCCAACCCGGCCCGTTACGAGCCGGAGCTGGCTGCGAGCCTGAATAACCTCTCGAACCGGCTTGCGGAGTCGGGCCGGCGAGGGGAGGCCCTGGCGGCGAACCGGGTGGCCTGGTATCTCATCGAGCCGTACGTCCGGCGCGCTCCCGACGGGCTGCACGGCCGTTGGGCGGAGGAGATCCGCTCAACTCTGGAGCGCCTCATGGCCGAGGCGTCCGGGAGGGCCGAGCCCTCGCCCGACGCAGGGTGAGGGGGACAGCGTCCGGCACTGCCGCGGCAGCCGGAGCTCCTCCTTGCAATCCGGGGAGGAATCCAGTATCTTCTTATCACGATGATTCCGCCGGATGACCGCCCCCTTCGTGCCGAGGACCTGTACGAGCTGCCCCTGGAGGACGTCCGGGCCGAGCTGGTCCGGGGGGACCTGGTGCGGGAGCCGCCGACCTCGTTCGGGCACGGGGTGCGGGCCGTGGAGATCGGCTACGCGCTCCGGAGGTTCCTGGAGGAGCACCCCCTGGGGGTGGCCTGCGGCGCCGAGACCGGGTTCATCCTCTCCCGGGACCCGGACACAGTGCGGGCGCCGGACGCGGCTTTCGTGACCCGGGAGCGCGCCGAGCGCTTCGGCGGCCGGGAAGGGTTCTTCGAGGGTACTCCCGACCTGGCTGCCGAGGTGGTCTCCCCGGGGGACGGCCCAGGGTATCCGTCAAAGTCCTGTTGCGGATCCGTCACGGTGGGTTGTGGTGAAG
>JBKHJP010000086.1:0-13938 GCA_046538065.1 Thermoanaerobaculia bacterium
TACTTACGGAGGGCGGCCTATAGCGCGGTGGTGGACGAGATCCGCCGCCGGCGCCGGCGGGGCGAGGTTCCCCTGGAGGCCGAGGGCGAGGAGCCCCCGGTGCCCGCCGGCCGCCCGGACCCGGAGCGGGTCTCCGAGGGCCGGGAGCTGGGCCGCGCCATCCGGGAGTGCCTGGGAACGCTGGTCCGCCCGCGGCGCCTGGCCGTGACCCTCCACCTCCAGGGGCACCGGATCAAGGAGGTGGGGCGGCTCATGGGATGGGGTGCCAAGAAGGCGGAGAACCTCATTTACCGGGGCCTGGCCGACCTGCGGAAGTGCCTGGAGGGGAAGGGGTTCGAGCGATGACGACGATCGAGGACGACACCGCCCTGCGGGAGGCCTTCGCCGCCGTCGAGCCGGGCGGCGCTCCGCCGGAGGGGTGCCCCCCGCCGGGCCGGATTCACGCAGCGGTCCTCGGGGAGCTCCCGGCGGACGAGGTTCGGGACGTGGTGGACCACCTGGCGGCCTGTCCCCACTGCGCCGAGGCCTGGCGCCTGGCGGTGGCCTTCGAAGAGGAGGCCGCCTCCGGAGTCGAGAGCGCCGCGCCGAGCCGCCGACCGCGCGCTCCGCTCCGCTCCGCCTGGCTGCCCGCCGCCGCTGCGGTGCTCGTGGCGATGGTGGCGGCAGGGGTCTGGTGGACCCTGGGCCCGGGTACCGGCGGGGAAGCTCCCGTCTACCGGGCCGGCGGCGAGGAGGAGATCCGCTCCCTCGTGCCGGAGGGCGAGCCCCTCCCCCGGGACGAGGCGATCCTGCGCTGGGGCTCCGTCCCGGAAGGTGCCGCGGCGGAGACCACCTACGATCTCCTGGTCAGCACGGAGGCGCTCGAGCCTGTGGCGGAGGCCTCCGAGCTCGAGGAGCCCCGCTACCGGATCCCGCCCGAGAGGCTGAACGACATCCCCGTCGGCGCCGCGCTCCTCTGGCGGGTGGAGGCCCGCCTGGCCGACGGGCGACGGGTCGCCTCGCCCACGTTTTTCGTCCGGATCGAGTAGAGTAAAACGCAGGGACCTCCGACGACGGACCTTCCCGCCGGTCGCAGGGTGAGGGAAGACGATTCGCGGCCGCGTTCATCGGATGCGATACGACGGCGGCCACTTTCGCTCACGACCCGCTCTGCCACGCGCGAAGGACGGCGGGAAGGACCGGTCGCCGACTTCGGACATCGAAGGGCAGGAGGGTAGCCATGATCACGCCAGAGCGCGCCCCGGAGAGTCGAGAGGGTATCCAGCACGACGAACGGGAACGACGCGAGCCCGAGGAGCAACGCCGACGCCCGGCCACCCGGAGAAAGGTGAGGCGCTGGGAGGTCGGCCTTTTCACTCGTAAGATCGTCAACGGATGGCTGGCTTACTACAAGAAGTTCCCGCCGGGCTCGGAGTCGGAGACCCCGGGTCCGGCCGGCGGCATCGCCCGGCACCAGCGGCTGTCGGCGGGGCCTGCGGAGGGCGGCGGAGGCAAGGCGAACTCCGAGCTGTCTGTGTCGCCACAGTCGGGGAAGTCACGAACAGGGGGCGACGGCGGTCCCGTGGGGGAGACGAGCCTCGAGACGGGAGCGTTCGCCAGTTCGACGACCGAAACCAGCGACGAGGACGACGGCTAGCTCTGCTTACCTGCGTCCGAGGTCCGGAGCCTCGTGACCGCCAGCGGACTGGCCGACAGATCAGGCTGGCCTCAGGCCTCTCCTTCATTCTTTTCCTGAGCGCCTCCCCCGCAATTCTTCACGGGCAGGAGCCGGTCCCGCTCGCTGAGTGCAGGAGACTTTTGGGTGACCAGCCGGAAAGCCGGGCGACTGCTCGGTGCTTCCATAGGCTTGCTAAGGAGGGGAGCACCCGGTTCGTTCAGGAGGACGCTACGTCTACGCTGGAGCGTTTCGGCAGCGGAAGCGAGGAGCTTCCCTGGTTCTCCTTCTATTTGGGTCATCTGAGCTGGGAGAGCTCTGAAGTCGCAGCGGCTCTCTACGAGCGCGCAGCCAAAGAATTTTCGCGAGCAGGTTCCGTCGAAGGGGAAGTGCTCGCCCGGATCAACCGCTGGAAAATTCTCCGTAGACTGGGGCTCGATGATAAGGCCCGTGCCGAGGAGAAGCGGATCAGCGAGCTTACGGGCGCTACCGAGGATCCGGAGCTCCGGGCCTGGGGCCAGCTCACGTTTGCGGGCGAGCTGTTTCGTCGCGGCCAGAATCTGGAACAGGTCCTCGAGCTCTTGCGGGGCGTAGACGTATCGAAATCCGCAGCCACCGCAGCTTCTTTGCGCGGTGACCGATTGATCCTGCTCGGAAAAGTCTTGGCGGAGCTCGGCCGTTTGCGAGAGGCGCGGGACGTGTTCCGTGACCTCGTCACTATGGCCCAAGAGTCAGACAATCGATACCTGGAGCCCACAGCGCGATACAACTTGGCTTCTATCGAGTACGAAAAGCTTCGAGAAAGCCCGAGCTCGGAGAAAAGGGTCGAGGTCATCACCTTGGCGAAGACGGCATTGGAGGCGGCTTCGGAGGTTGCTGATCCCTCGACAGAAGATCTGGCCGCCTGGATGGTCGGCGTACTTACCCCTGGTGCCGAGGGGATGGGCTACCTTGAGCATTGCTACGACGTGGCGGAGAGCTTCAGGATCAAGAGCTACTGCCTGAATCCCCTGGCCTTGAGGCACGCCTCGGAGGCGCCTGGCGAGGCAGAACGGTTGATGGAAGCGTCGCAACGCCTGGCTTTGGAAAGCGAGGACGCCGTGGCGCGCGCCCTCGCCTTGGGGGCGCACATGCGGCTCGACTGGGCGATCCGGTTGCCGGAAGAGGCTCTCAGGAGCTCTGGAGAAGCCCTAAGTGCTATAGAAGTTCTGCGCGACCGGCAGGCGGCGGGTTCTTCTGCGCAGGCCGGTCTGTTCTCTATGTGGAGCGATGACTACGCCTGGCTCTCCGGCCGGCTCCTGGAAGAGGCGGGCCGGGGGCTGGAGCGAGACCGGGCCGTCCGGGAGGCCTTCCGCGTGAGCGAGCGGCGGCGGGCCCGGGCGCTGCTGTCGTGGCTTCGCCGGACGGAGTCCGACGCAGCGGAGGGGGCGGGCCCGGAGTTCGCCGGCCTGGAGGAGGTCCGGGAGGCGCTGGCGCCGGACGAGGCGCTGCTGTCGTTCCAGGTGGCCCCGTGGGAGGACGTGGCGGGGGAGTTCGGCGGCGGCTCCTGGCTGCTGGCGGTCACCCGCGACCGCGTGACGGTTCACCGCCTCCCGGACCGGATCGAGGTCCGTCGGGACGTCGCGTTCTTCGAGGGGCTGATCGCGCGGCGGGACGGGTCGGAAGCGGGCCCGGGGGTCCACCTTTACCGCAAGTTTCTGAGCCCGGCGCTGGAGGAGCTTCCCCCGTCCGTCGAGCGCCTCGTCCTGGTCCCGGACGACGCCCTCCACACCCTGGCCTTCGCCGCCCTGAGGCCCGGGCCGGACGCTGAGCCCCTGGGGCATCGCTTCGAGCTGGTCCGGGTCCCTTCGGCCACTTTCTGGCTCCGGTGGCTGCGGAGCGGATCCCCCGGGGACCGCCCTTCCCCCCGGCGATCCGTCCTGGTCCTGGCAGACCCGGAGCTCCCTCGGCCCGAAGGGGACGAGGCGGCGGACTCCGGCCCGGTCCAGGTCGCTGAAGTCCGGGGCGTGGGCGACCGCCTCGGCCGCCTGCCCCACGCCCGGCGGGAGGGGCGGGCGGCGGTCCGGGCCCTGGGCGGGGGCGTGCTCCTGAGCGGACTCGAGGCCTCGGAGGCCGCCCTGCGGGGGTTCGACCTGGGCGGGATCGGCCTGCTCCACTTCGCCGCCCACGCCGTGGCCGACGAGGACCGGCCGGAGCGCTCGGCGATCCTCCTGGCGGCCGGCGGCGCCCACGACGGGTTGCTCCAGAGCGCCGAGATCGCCGCCCTGGACCTCCGAGGCTGCGCGGTGGTCCTGGCCTCCTGCCGGAGCGCCTCCGGGACGGTCCTGCGGGGCGAAGGGGTGATGAGCGTCGGGCGCGCCTTCTTCCAGGCGGGGGCCCACAGCGTGATCGCCAGCCTCTGGCCGCTCCGGGACGACGAGTCGGCGGCCCAGTTCCGGCGCTTCTACCGGCACCTGGCCCGGGGTCTGACCGTGGCCGAGGCCCTCCACGCCGCCCGGCGCGAGGCGATCGACCGTGGCGAGCCGGCGGCGGCCTGGGCGGGGCTGGTGCTGCTGGGCAACGGTGACGTGGCACCCGCTCCGGAAGCCTTGGGCCGGAGGCCGGATCTTCGCCTTCGGGTCCTCCTGGTCTCCGCGGGGGTGGTGCTTCTCGCCGTCGCCGTGATCTTCGTCCGGCGCCGGAAGATGGGGACGAGGGCGGTCGGCGAGCGGCCGTAAGGCGCCCGGGGTGCGCCCTGGCGAACCGGCTCGCGGTGGTCGCGGCGAGGCCCCCGTGCGCCAAGGCGCACTCTCCGGGCTTGCGGGCTTGCTCGGAGGTTGGCCGGAGCCACCGAGTGGAGGCCCGGAGAGGCCCCCGGGGGAACGTTGAGGCCGGCGCTCCGCCCGGAACGGTTCGGGAGCCTCAGGCGCGCCGGGCGCCGTCCGAACCGAGGCGCGCGCCCCGCGTCCAGGTCACCCCCGAGCGCGCGCCGGTTCCCCCGGGGGCCTCTCCGGGCCTCCACGGGGCCTCCCAGGAACCGGGCGCCCCCCGGAGCCGCTTCCCCGGTGCGATCCCTCGGCTCCGCTCGGGGGAGACCTGGGTCGCGCCCTACGTTCTCAGGTCCGCAGGCGGCCTGCCGGGTCGCTCACGCCCCCGCGGCGGCGCCGGAGGCCGCGTCGTCGCGGCCTTCGAGGGGGGTGGGGCCGTCCACCGCCTCCTCGTAGTCGCACTCCTCGTTCGGGCACAGGAGGCGCGTGCCCTTCTTCTTGGTGGTCTTCTCGGTCAGGAAGGGGTGCTCGCACTGCGGGCACGGCCGGGGGATCGGCTTGTTCCACAGGGCGTACTTGCAGTCCGGGTACCGGTCGCAGGAGTAGAAGATCTTGCCCCGCCGGGAGCGCTTCTCGTGGATCTCGCCCCCACCTCCTGTAGGGCCGCACTCCGGGCAGGTCACCCCCGTGGGCTTGGGCTCCGCCTTCTTCTCCTTCGGGGTCTTGCGGATGTTCTTGCACTCCGGGTAGGCCGAGCAGCCGTAGAAGGCGCCGTAGCGGCTGCGCCGGAGCACCATGGGCGCGCCGCACTTCTCGCACGGCGGCACCTCCTCCGCCGGCGGCACGTCGTCCTCGCCGTCCGCTTCCGGGGGCTCCGGGTTCCGGGTGTAGGTGCAGTCCGGGTAGCGCGAGCAGCCGTAGAACAGCCCGTAGCGCCCGCTCCGGACCATCAGCTCGCCCTTCTCGCACTCCGGGCACGTCTCGCCGGTGGGGATGCCGTCGCGCTTGACGTTGGGCATCGTCTCGCCGGCGGAGGCCAGGTCCTTGGAGAGCTGCTCGTTGAACCGCTGAAGGGCCTCCTTCCACTGCATCCGGCCCTCTTCGATCCGGTCCAGCTCCTGCTCGAGCTCCGCGGTGTAGCCCTCGTTGATGAT
Organism: Thermoanaerobaculia bacterium; assembly: GCA_046538065.1. GTDB lineage: Bacteria > Acidobacteriota > Thermoanaerobaculia > Multivoradales > DATKCC01 > JBKHJP01. The sequence continues at coordinate 5,556 of JBKHJP010000086.1, forward strand.
CTCGTGGAAGCTCGACTGGAGCAGGCGGTTGACCAGGTCGCCCAGGGGCGTCGGGGCGAAGCGCTTCTGCACCTTCTCCACGTAGTCCCGGTCGGTGAGCGTCGCCAGGATCTGGGCGTAGGTCGAGGGCCGGCCGATGCCGTTCTCCTCCAGGGTCCTGACCAGGGTGGCCTCGGTGTAGCGCGGCGGCGGCTGGGTGAACTTCTGCTCGCTGTGGAGATCGATCAGCGTCAGCTCCTCGCCCTCCTTCAGGGGCGGCATGGCCCGGTCGCCGTTCTCGCCCTGCTCGGCATCCTCGTCCTTCGCCTCCTGGTAGACCGCCAGGAAGCCGGGGCTCTTCAGGACCTTGCCCCGGGCCCGGAGCAGGTAGCGCCCGTTCTCCACGTCCACCTGGGTCACGTCGAAGATCGCCGGGTTCATCTGGGAGGCGATGAACCGGTCCCAGATCAGCTTGTACAGCTTGAACGCCTCGGGCTCGAGGTACTGCTTGACCTTCTCCGGAGGCAGGTCGAAGTTGGTGGGGCGGATCGCCTCGTGGGCGTCCTGGGCCCCCTTCTTGGACCGGTAGCGTACGGGCTTCGGCGGCAGGGCCTTCTCGCCGTACGTGGCGGTGATGTACTTGCGACCCTCGGCCAGGGCCTCCTCGGAGACCCGCGTGGAGTCGGTCCGCATGTAGGTGATGAGGCCCACGGAGCCCCGGTCGCCGATCTCCTTGCCCTCGTAGAGGCCCTGGGCCACGCCCATGGTCCGCTTGACGGTGAAGCCGAAGCGCCGGGCGGCGTCCTGCTGCAGGCGGCTGGTGATGAAGGGCGGGCCGGGGCGCTGCTTCGACTCCTTGCGCTCGACGGAGGCCACGCGGAACGTGCCCTCGCGCAGGGCGTCGACGATCTCGGCGGCCCGCTCGCCGTCGCCGATCTCGGCCTTCTTGCCGTCGACCTTGTGGAGACGGGCTTTGAACGGCGGCGGCTCGGAGCCCTCCAGGTCCGCGGTCAGGACCCAGTACTCCTCCGGCTCGAAGGCGTCGATCTCCGCCTGCCGGTCGCAGACCATCTTGAGGGCCACGGACTGGACCCGCCCCGCGGAGAGGCCCTGCTTGACCTTCTCCCACAGAAGCGGCGAGAGCCGGAAGCCCATCAGGCGGTCCAGGATGCGGCGGGCCTGCTGGGCGTCGACCTTCTTGGGGTCGATGTCCCGGGGCTCCTCTAGCGCCGCCAGCACCGCCCGGCGGGTGATCTCGTTGAAGGTCACCCGGCGGACCCGGTCCGGATCCACCCCCAGGACCTGGGCGATGTGCCAGGCGATGGCCTCGCCCTCGCGATCCGGGTCCGGGGCGAGGTAGATCAGGTCCGCCTTCTTCGCCGCGTCGCGGAGCCGGCTCACGACCTTCTTCTTCGCGTTCAGGACCTCGTAGTGCGGCTCGAAGTCGGGACCGATCCCCATGTCCTTCTTGACCAGGTCCCGGATGTGGCCCATGGAGGCCTCGATCCGGTAGTCCTTGCCCAGGAACTTGGAGAGGGTCCGGGTCTTGGCCGGGCTCTCGACGATGATCAGGTTCTTGCTCACGGTCCGCTCAATCGGTTCGTTCGACCTCTTATTCCCCGCGCCGTTCCGGGCGGGACGGTCCGTTCGGCCGGGGCGGGGCGTCTGCCTCCGGGACGGCGCGGCACGGTAGCACCGCCGTCGCGAAGGGCGCAAGGGACGGGTTTCATGGTGTTCTTCATGGCCTTCGGGTGTACGCCGCCCCGGGTTCGCGACGCACCCGCCCCTCGAGCTCCAGCTCCAGGAGAGCCCCGAGCACCCGGTCGACCCCCTCGCCCAGGGCTCCGGCCACCGCCTCCGGGGACACCGGCTCGCCGGGCGTCATCGTGGCGAGCACGCGCCCGCCGACGCCCGGGGGCAGCCGTTCGGACTCCGCGGCGGCCCCGGCCTCGCCGCCGTCCGGGCCGGTGGGCGCCTCCGTGGCACCGGGCGAGACGCCCAGGACCTCCAGGACGTCCCGGGGCAGGAGGCTCGGGTGGGCGCCGTCGGCGACCAGGGCGTTGGGCCCCGCCGAGCGCCTGTCGAAGATGTTCCCGGGCACGGCGAAGACCTCCCGGCCCAGGTCGAGGGCCAGGCGGGCCGTGATCAGCGAGCCGGAGCGGGGCGCCGCCCGGACGACGATCACCCCGGCCGCCAGGGCCGCGATCAGGCGATTGCGCACCGGAAAATGCCAGGGCCGGGGCTCCAGCCCGCACGGGAACTCGCTCACCAGGGAGCCGGCGGCGGTGATCCGCTCCCCCAGGCGGCGGTGGGTCCGGGGGTAGTCCACCTCCAGGCCGGCCCCGAGAACGGCGACCGTCGCGCACCCGGCCGGGGCCCCGTTCTGCTGCTGCGCCTCGGCCCACTCCAGGGCCCCCCGGTGGGCGGTGGCGTCGATCCCCCGGGCGAACCCGGAGACGACCGTCAGGCCGGCGGCCGCCAGCTCCCGGGCGAACAGCCGCGCCACCTCCCGCCCGTACGGGTCGGCCTGCCGGGAGCCGACCATGGCCACCGAGCGCCCGGGCCCCGGGGGATCGGCGCCGCGGATCCACAGGGCCGGCGGCGGCAGCTCCAGGTCCTCCAGGCCCTCCGGGTAACCGGCTTCACCCACGGTGACGATGCGCGCCCCGGCGGCGACCGCCCGGCGTCGTTCCCGGCGCGCCAGCGCCGGCGCATTCCGGGCCAGCTCGGCGGCCGCCTCCAGCTCGGCGGGGGGCACCCCCAGACGTGCCGCGATCCGGGGTGCCCCGCCCCAGCCGGCCGCTTGCCAGGTTCCCAGGCGGGCGGCCAGACGGCACGCCGCCGCCCGGGAGATCCCCGGGGCGGCGGCCAGGGCGATGGCGACGTCGGTCGGGCGAGCGGTCAACGGGGCTTCCTCGGGTCGGGGCGTTTCAGGATCTGGCCGGGATCTCCACGTAGCGGGTGCCTCCGTCCTCCGACGGGGGCGCGCCCTTCACCCAGGAAGGACGGAATCGGCTCGCCCCATCGCTCCACGAGAGCCGCCGGTGCACGCAGCCTCCCGTGAGCCGACGCAGCTCCCCTCTCGTATATACTGGGCGGCACGAATCTGGCACTGCTTACGACCGCGGCCCTGCGAGACCCGCCACCATGACACGATCCCGAGCTCATCGCCGGTCCGCGCCCTCCCCGGGGCGCGCCGCCGCCGCCACGGCGGGGCTCCTGGCCGTCCTGCTCCTCGCCGCCTGCGGCGCCACGACGGCGGGCCACGGCGCCCGGGACCAGCTGCAGTTCGGTGTCCGGATGGCTCAGCAGGGCCTCTGGAACGAGGCCCTCTTCCGCTTCGAGAAGGCCCGCCGGCTCGACCCCGGCAATGCCCGCGTGCTCAACAACCTGGCGGTCGCCCTCGAAGCGGCGGGCCGCTACGAGGAGGCGCTGGAGGTCTACCAGGAGGCCCTCGAGCTGGCGCCGGGCAACCGCGACCTCAAGGACAACTACGCGCGCTTCGCCGACTTCTACCAGAGCTTCCGGCCGACGGAAGGTGGCGAAGGCGAGGAGGCAACAGGCTCGTGAGGAACCCGTTCTCCCGCCGTCCGGCGGCGCCCCGCCGGCCGCACGCCTCCGCGAGCCCGGCGGCGCCTCCGGGCGTCCTCGCCCTCGTCGTCGTGCTCCTCGCCCCCGCACTGGCTTCACCGGCCCGGGCCGACGTGGAGGTCAACTTGCATCTTCCGCAGCGCGCCAAGATCGACCTGCGCGGCAAGGAGTCGGTGACCGTGGCGCCGTTCTTGGCCATCGCCCGGGAGGGCGAGACCACCGGACCCGAGCGGGACGTGGACGTGGAGGGCGAGTTCAGCCGCTACCTGGAGAAGATCCTCCGGCGGGAGACGAACCTGCACGTGGTGGAGTCCGGCCCGCTGGCGTTCCCCACGTACGACCTGGAGGAGCTCCTGGAGGACCGGGAGTTCTGGCAGGACGTGGGGGAGCGCACCCAGGCGGACCTGATCGTCTCCGGCAGCCTCGACTTCGACATCCAGGACCGGACCGGGTACCGGACGGAGGAGTTCGTCTCGCCCCTGGACGGGCGCACCTACCACCGGCAGGTCCTCGTCGAGCAGACCGGCTTCGAGTACGACGTCCTCATGGTGGTGGTGGACGGGGTCACGGGCAGGGTGCTTCACCGCGACAACTTCAAGGACTTCCGGAGCTTTCCCTCCGGGGACGTGGATCCCGTGGCGGGCATGTTCGAGAACCTCTACTCCCTGGAGGATCGCATCCTGAACGTCTTCAGCCAGCAGGAGGTGGAGACCACGCGGGTGCTCTTCACCGGAGGGTACTGAACCACCGTCGGGCCTCGCCTCCCGGCGGCGGCGCCCCCGCCGATCCGCTCCGGTCCCCGACAGCTACAGCCAGGGAGGAGGAACCCATGCGTCCAGCCAAACCCCCAAGCCCGCTCCCCTTCGCAGTGCTCGTCTGCCTGGTGGCCTCGGCGGTCCTGGCGCCCGCAGCCGGGGCCCAGGTCGCCGGCTACTTCGGCAAGAACAAGATCACCTACGACGCCTTCGACTGGAAGATCTACCACTCCCCCCACTTCGACCTGTACTACTACGAGGAGGAAAAGGAGCTCCTCCCGAAGATCATCTCCTTCGCCGAGAGCGCCTACGACCGCCTGTCCCGCCAGCTCGACCACCAGATCGACGAGCCCATCCCCCTCATCGTCTACGCCACCCACTCGGCGTTCGAGCAGAACAACATCATCCTGAACTTCATCCCGGAGGGCACCGGCGCCTTCGCCTCCCCGGTGCGCAACCGGATGGTCATGCCGGCGGACCTGCCGGACCCGGAGCTCTTCGCTCTCCTGATGCACGAGCTGACCCACATCTTCGAATACCACATCCTCTTCCAGGGCAACCTGGGCAAGGCGATCGCCCAGAGGCCGCCCACGTGGATGATGGAGGGCTTCGCCAGCTACATGGCGAAGGACGAGGACGCGTGGGACCGGATGTGGCTGCGCGACGCGGTGGTCAACGACGCCATCCCGCCCATCAGCCGGGTCGACTTCGGCGGGTACATGGCGTACCGGTTCGGCCACGCCGTGTTCGACTTCATGGAGGAGGAGTGGGGGGAGGAGGGGGTCCTGGACTTCATCTACGAGCTGCGCAGCACGATCGGCGCCCGGGCCGACCGCGCCATCGAGCGGGCCTTCCGCACGGAGCCCGAGGAGTTTGACACCGACTTCCGGCGCTGGCTCCGGGACCGCTACCTCCCCGAGCTGGTGGCCACCGGCGAGCCCCTCGACTTCGGCCGGCCCTTCCGCACCGACTCCCCCCGGGGCACGTGGGAGACCTCGCCCGCCGCCTCCCCGTCCGGCGACCTGCTGGCCGCCTTCACCACTCTGGACGACCGGATCAACGTCGCCCTCTTCGAGACCCGGGAGCGCCGGGTCGTGCGGAACCTGACCGAAGGCTTTACCAACGAGTACCAGTACCTGGTGGCCCAGAACCTGGTGCTGGGGCGCAAGATGGGGCGGGACCTCGCCTTCTCGCCGGGGGGCGACCTCGTGGCGGTCTTCGCCAAGCGCGAAGGGGGCCGGAGCCTGGTCCTGATCGACGTCCTGTCCGGGGGCGTGCACCGCCTGATCGACATGGACCGCATGGGCCTCGAGCAGCAGCTCGCCCCGGTCTTCTCGCCCGACGGGCGGAAGGTCGCCTTCTCCGCGTGGCAGGACGGGGATTTCGACGTCTTCGCCTACGACCTGGAGAGCGATGAGCTCACCAACCTGACCGACGACGACCTGTACAACGGCTCGCCGGCCTACTCCCCGGACGGCGGCACACTGGCCTTCACGTCGTCGGTGGGCGAGGCGCAGAAGCTCTTCCTCCTCGATCTCGAGACGGGCGAGCGGCACCAGCTCACCCGGGGAGACTCCAACGAGCGGGACGCCGTCTACTCGCTGGACGGTTCGCGCCTGTACTTCACCTCCGACCGCAGCGGGGCGGAGAACGTCTACTCGGCGGACCTGGAGACCGGGGAGCTGGTCCAGCACACCAACGTCGTGACCGGCGCCATCATGCCCGCCCCCTTCCGCGGCGCGGACGGCAACGAGCGCCTCGCATTCACCGCCTTCTGGAAGCAGCGGTTCCGGCTCTACGTGGCGGACCCGGAAGAGGCTCTCGCGGGGGAGGCCGTCGCGCCCACGGCCCGGCCGGCGCCGGCTCCTGCGCGCGAGAGGGCGGAGCCGCCCTCCGCGGGAGACGGGCCTCCCCGGGTGGGCAACGGCCCCGACCAGGAGACCGGGGAGGAGAGTGAGACCCGGCAGGCGAGCGCCGGCGAGGAGCCCTTCATCGTCCTGGAGGGGGAGCCCACCCGGCCCGAGGAGCTTCCCCGGTTCCAGCCGGACATCGAGGTCGCCATCGACGAGCGGAACCAGGAGGACTACCGGGGGTTCAACCTGTTCCTCGAGAACGCCCAGTCCCTGGTGGCCGTGGACAGCGACCAGACCGTGCTCGGCCGGCTCTTCCTCACCTTCTCGGACTACGTGGGCGACCGCCGGCTCCTGGCCCAGCTCACCTCGGTCCGGAGCTTCTCGGACTTCGACGTGGTCTACATGGACACCTCTCGGCGGACGAACTGGATGGTCCGCCTCTACGACGACCGGGACTTCTTCGTCCGGCGGAACGACCGGGGCGAGATCACCCGGGACGGCTCCTATGCCGAGACCGGCCTCATGGGCTACGCCGTCTACCCCTTCGACTTCTACCGCCGGGTAGAGGCCGGGCTCGGCGTGCGCTATAGGGACGTCTCCCGGCCGCTCTTCGGCCAGAACCGCCGGACGGGGGAGCTCTTCCAGATCTACGAGCCCCGGAGCGACGTCTACCCGGTGGTGGAGGTCTCCCTGGTGGAGGACACCACCCAGTTCCGGGAGTTCGGCGCCGTCGCGGGCCGTCGCTGGCGCCTGACGGCGAACTACGCCCCCGACCTCGAGGAGAGCGGCACCCTCAGCACCGACGTCACCCTGGACGCCCGGCAGTACATCCCCCTCACGCGGCGCAGCGGCTTCGCCCTCCGGCTCTGGGGGGGCTACAGCGACGGCAACTTCACCCGGCCGTACTTCATCGGAGGGTTGGACACGCTCCGCGGCCTGCGGATCTACTCCGAGCTGGGGGATCGCGCCTTCTACGGCAACGCGGAGTTCCGTTTCCCGCTGATCGACGCCATCGCCACGCCGTGGATCCAGCTGCGCAACATCCGGGGGATGTTCTTCCTGGACGTGGGCGGCGCCTACTTCCACGACGTCCAGGAGGACTGGGAGTTCTGGAACAGCGAGGAGGACCGGCTGGAGGACGGCCTGTCGTCCTACGGGTTCGGGTTGTCGGTAGAGCTCTTCGGGCTGCAGTGGAACTGGAACTGGGCCAAGTTCTGGGACTTCGACCAGACCGTGAGCGACACCGAGGTGAGCTTCTGGGTGGGGAACCGGTTCTAGGTGCAGAAGCTCGTGGCGGCTGGCTTTCGCCTCCAGCCCGAGCGTGTAGGGGCGGAGCTTGCCTCCGCCCGTGCTGCGGGAGGGTTCGGTGGTCGCTGGGGCACGGGAGGAGACGAGCTCCTCCCCTACACGACCGGACGGTTCGCCCACCGGCGGTGAGCCCGTTGTTGTGGGTTTTCCGCGGCCGGCGGTAGACTCGCGCCGGCCAATGGAGATCGAGGTTCTGGGTAGCTACGGCGGGGAGAGCCTCGAGTGCCGGATGACCTGCCTCTTGATCAACGGCAGGATCGCCCTCGACGCCGGCTCCCTGACGCAGGCGCTCCCCATCGAGCGCCAGGTGGAGGTCCACTCGATCCTCCTGTCCCACTCCCACATGGATCACACCAGCGCCCTGCCCTTCTTCATCGAGAACGTCTACGGGCAGAGCCAGGACGCCATCGACCTCTACGGCTCCGGCGCCACGATCTACGCCATCCGGAAGTACCTGTTCAACAACGCCACCTGGCCGGATTTCACCCGGCTCCCCAACCACCTGCTGCCGGCGGTCCGGTTCCACGAGCTCCGGAGCGAGCAAGCCGTCACCATCGACGGCGTGCGCTTCACGCCCATTCCGGTGAACCACCTGGTGCCGACCCACGGGTTCCTGATCGAGGGGGACGGGGCCGCCGTCCTCTGGTCCAGCGACACCGGGCCGACCCAGCGCCTGTGGGAGGTCGCCAACCGTACCCGCAACCTCCGGGCCGTTTGCATCGACACGAGCTTCGACACGTCCCTACAGCACGTGGCGGACGTCTCCCTCCACCTCACTCCGCAGACGCTGGTCCAGGAGCTCGAGAAGCTCCGGGCGGACGTGCCGATCTACCTCCACCACCTCAAGCCCCCCTGCGTCGAGAAGATCCACCGCGAGATCGAGGCCCTCGGCCGCCC
>JBKHJP010000450.1:0-3243 GCA_046538065.1 Thermoanaerobaculia bacterium
GCGGCGGCCCGAGCGCCCGCCTGGCCGGGATCTGGCCCTTTCCACAGGGACAGATCCCGGCGCCCCAGCGACCACCAGGGGCCCAGGATCCGTTCCCCAGGGTCCACGGACCACGACACCCCGCGGCGCGGGCTCCGAGGGCCGACGACCGGGAGGAACCCCCGGCCCCGACCCCGGGAGGGGGATCACCGTGGAGGCGACCAGGCCCGTAAGCTGCGAGCGCCCCGCGCCCCGGACGAGCGCGAGCCGGTTCCCCGGAGGCCCCCTCCGGGCCGGAACGGAGCTACGGCGACCAGCGCCTGACGATCAGTGCCCCGTTCGTGCCGCCGAAGCCGAACGAGTTCGTCAGCCCGTACTCCACGTCCGCCGCCCGGGGCTCGTTGGGCACGAAGTCCAGGTCGCACCCCTCCCCCGGCTCCTCCAGGTTCAGGGTCGCTGGGAGCTTCTGGTGCTTGAGCGCCAGGGCCAGGATGCCGCACTCGAGGCCCCCGGCCGCCCCCAGCAGGTGCCCCGTGGAGCTCTTCGTGGAGGAGACCGCCAGCCGGTCCGCGTGGGGACCGAACACCCGCCGGATGGCCCGGACCTCCGCCAGGTCCCCCAGGTCGGTGGAGGTCCCGTGGGCGTTGATGTAGGCGATGGACTCCGGCTCCAGACCGGCGTCGGCCAGGGCGTTCGTCATCACCTGGACCGCCCCGTCGCCTTCCGGGTGGGGCGCCGAGATGTGGTGCGCGTCGGCGCTCATGCCGTAGCCCACCACCTCGCAGTAGATCGTGGCCCCCCGGGCCCGGGCCCGCTCCAGCTCCTCCAGGATCACGATCCCGGCACCCTCGCCGATGACGAACCCGTCGCGGTCCTTGTCCCAGGGGCGCGACGCCCGCTCGGGCTCGTCGTTCCGGTTGGACAGCGCCCGCATGGCGGAGAAGCCCCCCACCGCCAGGGGCGCGATGACCGCCTCGGCGCCGCCGGCGATCATCGCGTCGGCGTAGTCGTGCTGGATCTTGCGGTAGGCGTCGCCCACGGCGTGGAGGCCGGTGGTGCAGGCGGTGCAGGGGGACTCGTTGGGGCCCTTGGCGCCGTAGCGGATCGACACCTGTCCGGCGGCCATGTTGACGATCAGGCCCGGGATGAAGAAGGGCGAGATCCGGCCGGGGCCCCGCTCCAGGAGGAGCTTGTGCATCGACTCGATCAGCGGGAGCCCGCCGATCCCGGAACCGATGATCACGCCGACGCGCTCCGCCTCGTCCGCCTCGAACTCCAGTCCCGCGTCCTCGATCGCGAAGTCGGAGGCGGCGATCCCGTAGTGGATGAAGGTGTCGCTCTTCTTGACCTCCTTGCGGTCCACGTAGTCCAGGGGATCGAAGCCCGGCACCTCGCCGGCGATGCGGCACGGGTACTCGGAGGCGTCGAACCGGGTGATGGGGCCGATCCCCACCTTCCCGGCCATCAGGCCGTCCCAGGTGGGCTCCGTCCCCACGCCCAGGGGCGAGACCAGCCCGACGCCGGTGAGCACCACCCGGCGCCGGCCCTGTGGGTCGTGGGCCATGGGCCGGGCGGCCGTCAGCTCGCGGCCCCTGCGTTCTTCTGGATGTACTCGACGGCCTCCCGGACGCGGCTGATGTTCTCCGCCTCTTCGTCCGGGATCTCGATGGAGAACTCCTCCTCGAGGGCCATGACCAGCTCGACGATGTCCAGGGAGTCGGCCCCCAGGTCGTCGGTGAAGCTGGCGTCCATGGTCACCTCGTCCTCCTCCACACCGAGCTGCTCGACGATGATGCTCTTGACCTTCTGTTCGATCTCGGCCATCTCGAAGTCCCTCCTTCTCCGGATCCCGCTACGCCGCGGGACCCAAGGGTTTTTAGCACAATGCTGCCCGGGAGATCGGCCCGGGACGTAGCTGGAATGGCGGTGGCTGAGCTCGCCGTCTCTAGACGTACAGGCCCCCCGAGACGTTCAGCGTGTGGCCCGTAATATACCCGGCCTCCTCGCTCGCGAGAAAGAGCACGGACCAGGCCACGTCGTCCACGGTCCCCAGCCGCTTGAGGGCGATGGAGGCCTGGAGCTCCTTGCGGGAGCTCTCGGGCAGGTCCTCCGTCATGGCGGTCTCGACGTAGCCCGGGGCCACCACGTTGACGGTCACGTTGCGGCTGCCGAGCTCCCGGGCGAGCGACTTGGAGAAGCCCACCAGGCCCGCCTTCGAGGCGGCGTAGTTCGCCTGGCCGGCGTTGCCCATGAGCCCCACCACCGAGGAGACGGAGATGATCCGGCCCCAGCGCCGGCGCATCATGCCCCGGATGAGCTCGCGGGTGACGGCGTAGGTGCCGGTGAGGTTGGTCCGGAGCACGCGCTCCCAGTCCTCCAGGCTCATCCGGGCCAGCAGGTTGTCGGCGGTCACGCCGGCGTTGTTGACCAGGATCTCCACGTCCCGCCACGCCTCCGGGAGCTCGCCGAGGGCGGCGGGGACCTCGTCGGGCTTCGACAGGTCCAGGGCCAGGGGGTGAGCCTCGCCACCGGCCTCGGTGATCTCGCCGGCGAGCGCCTCGAGCTTGTCGACGCTCCGGGCGGCGAGGACGGTCCGGGCGCCCTGGGCGGCCAGGCGGCGGGCCACGGCCTCGCCGATGCCCCGGGAGGCGCCGGTGATCAGAGCGGTCTTGCCGTCGAGTCGGAACATGGGACGTCCTCTTGGGTCATTGCATCGCCTCTGGCTCTGTAGGGGCGGAGCTCGTCTCCGCCCGCGGGCGGACGCAAGGTCCGCCCCTACACGTCTCGCGGGCGGACACGAGGTCCGCCCCTACACGCCCGCGGGCGGACGCAAGGTCCGCCCCTACACGTCTCGCGGGCGGACGCAAGGTCCGCCCCTACACGTCTCACGGGCGGACGCGAGGTCCGCCCCTACACGCCCGCGGGCGGACGCGAGGTCTGCCCGCGCACGCTCCCGGGGAGACCTTCACCCCCGGAGCTTCTCCAGGTCGTCGGGCGACTTGAGGGCGATCCGCTCCACGTCCGGGCGGATGCGCTTGATGGTGTTGAGGAGCACCGAGCCCGGGCCCACCTCCACGAAGGCCTCGACGCCGGCCTCGTCGATCATCCACTCCACCGACTCCACCCAGCGCACCGGCGAGTCCACCTGGCGCAGCAGGGCGTCCCGGGCGGCGTCGCCGGAGGCGGCGGGGGCGGCGTCGACGTTGGTCACCACCGGGACCGCCGGGTCCCGGAACCGGGTCCGGCGCAGCAGCGGCTCCAGCC
>JBKHJP010000451.1:0-3233 GCA_046538065.1 Thermoanaerobaculia bacterium
AGCACGACACGGCGGATTATCCGGCTGCGTTTGCGCCGGAAGGGGAGGTCGTAGAAACCGAGCGGCTACGACGGTACTACGAGGTGGAAGTGCCGCCTGACGTGGCGGCGGAGCTCCGCCGGAGAGCCCGCCAGCAGGGTGTACCGGTGCGCGATCTGGTGAGTGAGCTTCTCCGTAGACAGCTCGCGGTCGCGTCATAGTTTCCCTCGAGGTGCCCCCTGGACCTGGGTCGAACGGGTCCGGAGGGGCGGCGGTGGCCGCCCTTTCGGGGGCTTCTCACTCTCGCGGTGGTACTATTTGAAGTGTCGGAGAGGAGGTTCCGCATGAGCGTGCTGACACTGGAGGGCTGGGTCGAAGGGGGCCAGGTGCGGCTCCGTGAGGAGGCGGCACTCCCTGACAAGACGAAGGTCTACGTGGTGGTGCCCGGAGCCGAGGAGCAGGTACCGCAGATGCGGAGCCCTCGCCTGGCAGATCCGGCGGAGGCGAGTCAGTTCGAGATGGAGGTCACGGAGCTTCCCGAAGGCCGACTCGATGCCGAGCTATGACGCCGAGCGGTTCACACCGCCGGCCCCGGTAGCCCGCGTCGCACTTGATGGATGGAGAGTGCGGGATCCTGGGCCGCAACATCTTGAACTCGCTGTCGATCCTCCACAACGGCCCCCGGCTCACATGGGACGTTCGCTGAGCCGGCCACCCCATCTGGACATCGGCCAGCCGCTCGAGGTAAGCCGCCGAGGGAGCTGGCGCGGTCGGTCCTGCGCGGCCACGGGGTGTCAGCCGGTCTCGGCGTCGTCCTCGGAGCCGTCGCCTCCAGCCTGGGCGTCCGGCTGGTTGGAGCGTTCTACCGTGGAATTGTGAGGGCCTACGGCCGGTCCCGCACCTTCGCGCCGAGGGCTTCGAGGAGCTCCTGGAACCCCTCGTCCGCCTCGAGCACCGCCGGGCCGGCTTCGATCAGGCGGTCCACGGCCTCGTCCGGGAGGGCGAAGGTCGTCGGGAGGCCCTCCAGGTAGTCGCGGAGCTCCGGGTCCTCCACGCGCTCGAAGGAGACCTCCACGTCGTGGAAGGCCACCTCCGCCGCCGGCTGGCGGAGCTCGGCGCAGGCGGGGCAGCGCTCCTCGAGGATCTGCCGCTCCCGGTTCCTCTGGCGCCGGGCCTCGAAGTCCTCCCGGAGGAGCTGGACCGTGTCGAAGGAGTAGTGGGCCATGGGGGTCGAGGCGGCGGTCTGGAGCGTGCGGACCAGGTTGGGCGCGCTGTGGCGCCGGTCGATCGTGTTGCCGGCCCCGCGCCGGGCGTTGACCACCACGACCACGACCCGGTCCACCTCGCCCTTGTTGAATTTCGGGAGCAGGCTCCAGGCGCTCACCTCCGAGGTCAGGGCCTCGTACGGTCCCCGGAGGCCGATGTTGTCCGAGACCCCGCCGTCCATCAGGTGGACGTAGGGACGGTCCGGGTCCAGGTAGCCCACCCGTTCGGCGGCGGCGGTGTAGCGCCGAGGGTTGAGCTCCCGGTCCTCCAGGGCGTTGGCGACCCGCGGCGGCGTCCGGAAGCCGCACGGGTTGTCGTCGCTGGCGTGGTTGTGGAGCGTGATCGGCGTCAGCAGCCCCGGGAAGGCGGAGGAGGCGGCCACGCCCCGGGCCACCGGGTACTCCGACAGGTCGGAGCACAGGTAGTCCAGGCGGTCCTGGGTGAACTCGAACCGGCTGCCTTCGCCCATGTCGGTGGCGTTCATCACCACGAAGGGCCGCTCGCCGCGCTCCACCAGGTCCTGGAAGGTGGCCCGCTCGAAGACCTGGCGGTGGTAGTAGCGCGCCGCCATGTCGATGCGGTCGTAGTTCGGCGAGGCCAGCCGGAACCAGTTGGCCGGGTTGAAGAGGAGCCGCACCAGGTCGCCCTGGACGTTCTCCCGTAGAAAGACCCCCTCGAACTCGGAGAAGAGCTTCTCCTCCCCGAACAGGGCGTAGTACGAAGCGGTGAACGAGCCGCCGGAGACCGAGGAGATCACGTCCACTTCGTCCAGCAGGGTCGTGGTGCCGCCGCCCTCGACGGGGATCTCGATCGCCGCCAGGTGCCGGAGGACCCCGTAGGCCAGGGCCGCCGCCCGGGTTCCGCCGCCGGAGAAGCTCAGGACCACGAACACCCGGTCGCCGTTGCCCTTGGGCTCCAGGTTCTGGAACCGGTAGCCGGAGGCGGGGTCCGGGCGGGTCAACGGGCGGTTGACCACGTGGTGGGCGCAGCCGGCGGCGCCGGCGGCGGTCCCGAGGGCGAGGAGGAGGGCGGCGAGGCGCCGTAGCGAGCCCCGGAGCCGGACCTCAGACCTTCTCAAAACGCACCTCCAGCGGGTCGATCGCCACGGTCCTCGAGACCGGCAGCGTCTGGGTCACCGGGCGGTAGCCCTCCGCTCCGCAGTCCCCGTCGTGCTCCGACACCGAGCACGGGCAGAGGGCGAAGGAGTGGGTGCCCCGCTGGACCTCCAGCACCTCCCCGGTCCGGCCGCTCTCGACGGAGTCGACGTAGACCGGCAGGTCCGCGTCGTCGCTGCACTTGACGACCACGAATTCCATGGCGAGACCCTCCGACGGGTACCGGCGGCCCCAAGCCAACCGGTGAATCCACAAGCAACTTGCGCTTTTAGGGCAGGCTAATCTGCGGGGGGGGTCGTCTGTCAAGCGGGTCTCCAAGGCAAGGTCCCAGCGCTTCAGGACTCTGAGGCCGGGTCGCCGGGGATCTCCTCGATCGCCCAGTCTTCCCGTGGGAGCTCGTCGATCTCTACCATGTGGGCGTCCGCGGTGACCAGGGTGCGCCCGGTGGCGAGCTCAGGCCCAGCACGCCGCCGATGGCGGGCCAGGAGAGGAGGAGCTCCCGGCCGGAGGCGGCCAGGACCCTCAAATAGGGTTGCGGGCGGGGAGTCCGGGCAGGAGAATCGAGGCGTGGACGCAAGGGATCCGGCACCGGCGGCGCGCGGCGACGGGGCCTCCCGGGACGGTGGGGCCTCGCGGCGAGGCGGTGGTGCCTCCGCCTCCGCCCCGGGCCGGGGGTGGCGGGCCGTGGCCCTGCCGCCGGAGCACGGGAGCTGGGGGCTGGTGGGCGAGCCGGTGGTCCTGGGGCTGCTGGTGGCGCCGGGGTGGGCGCCGTTCCTGGTGGGCCTGGCGGCCTTCGCCGCCTTCCTGGCGTACCGCCCGGCGAAGCTCGCCTGGGGGGACCTCCGGCGGGGCCGGCGCTACCCACGCACGGCC
>JBKHJP010000452.1:0-3227 GCA_046538065.1 Thermoanaerobaculia bacterium
CGCTCGCCCGGCCCCGGATCTCGCCACGGTGGCGGAGCTGGCCCTGGCCCTCGCCGGCGCCCGGCGTCCGCTGGTCCTGGCGGGCGCCCTCCACCCCGCCGACGTGGACCCGCCGGCGCGGCCCGGCGCCGGGTTGCAAACGGCCCTCCAGCGCCTGCTCCGGGCCCTGCCAGTACCGGTCTGGGCGGAGGCGGCGTCGTGCCTGGGGCCGGCGGGTGGGCGGGAGGGCTTGCCGGAGGGGAGCTCCCCGCGACCCGCCGCCTCCTCCGGAGCCGTCCTCGGGAGCGCCGATCTCCTCCTCCAGGGGGAGCGGTTCCGCCACAGCCTGGCCGGAGAGCTCCGGCCGGACCTGGTGCTCCGCCTGGGGGAGGCGCCGCTGCCCTGGTCGCTCCGGGGCTTCGCCGGCGCGCTCGCCGCCGCGGGGGTTCCCCAGTGGGCGGTGGACCCCTGGGCCCGCCGCCTGGACCCGGAGCACGCCGTCTCCCGGACCGTGGCCGCTGATCCCGCCCTCCTGGTCCAGGCGCTCGCCGAGTGGCTCGAGGGGCACCGCCCGAGGCGATCCACCGACCCGGGCTGGCTTCCCCGGCACCGGGCGGCCGACCGGGCGGCCCGGGAAACCCTCGCCCGGCTCGTCGACGGAACCGGGGAGCTCTTCGACGGCGGGGTCTTCGCCCGGCTGGGCGCCCGGCTGCCGGAGGACGCCGCGCTGGTCGTTTCGAGCAGCATGCCGCTGCGGGAGCTCGAGGCCTTCCTGCCGGCTTCGGGCCCTCCTTCGGAACCCTGTCCGGACAGGGCTCCGCCGGACGTCTTCGCCAACCGGGGGGTGAACGGCATCGACGGGGTCACCGCCACCGCCGCGGGCGTCGCCCTGGGGCGCCGGGCTGCCGGCGAGAGCCGCACGGTCCTGGTGACCGGCGACGTGGCCTTCGCCCACGACCTGTCCGGCGCCCATGCGGCGGGGCGCCTGGGGAGCGACCTGGTGACGGTGCTCGTGGACAACGGCGGCGGCGCCATCTTCGACCACCTGCCCGGGGTGGGCGACGACCCGGCCTTCGAGCGCCACTTCACCACGCCGCCGGGGGTCGACGTCTCCGCCGTGACGCGGGGCCTGGGCTGGGGGTACGAGCGCCCGGAGAGCTGGGAGGGCTTCGACGACGCCGTGGGCCGGGCACTGGCCGGACCCCGGCAGCGCCCCCTCCTGATCCACGTCCGGACCGACCGCCGCCGGAGCCGGGAGCTCCGGCGGGAGGTCCTGGCAGAGGTGGGCCGGGCCGTGGACGAGGCCATGGCTGCCGCGCAGGCGAACGATGGCGCCAGCCCCCGTGCCGGAGGCGGTCCCCCCGATCCCGGAGGAGCTCCAGAGCGGCCGGGGCCGGGACCCGTTCCGGTCCTCCTCCTCCACGGCTTCACCGGCAGCGGCGCCGGCCTGGCGGAGCTCGCTCGCCCCCTGATGGCCGCCGGCCACCCGGTGCTGGCCCCCGACCTGCCGGGGCACGGCTGGTCGCCGGTGCCAGCCGGAGGCGTCACGCTGGAGGCGGCGGTGGCCGCCGCCGTGGACGCCCTGGAGCGCCGGGGGCTTTCCCGGGCCCACTGGGTCGGCTACTCCATGGGGGGCCGGGTGGCCCTGGCGGCGGCCCTGGAGCACCCGGAGGCGGTGGCGAGCCTGGCCCTGATCGGCGCCTCCCCGGGAATCGAGGACGAGGCAGCCCGGGCCGAGCGCCGGGCCGCCGACGACGAGCTCGCCCGCCGGATCGAGACGGGCGGCCTGGCCGCCTTCGTCGACTCCTGGATGGCCCAGCCCCTCTTCGCCTCCCAGGCCCGCCTGGGCCACCGGCGCCTCCGGGCCGCCCGGGCCGAGCGCCTCGCCGGAAGCACGCGGGGCTACGCAGCGGCGCTCCGGGGCCTGGGCCAGGGTGCGCAGCCGAGCCTCTGGGAGCGCCTCTCGGAGCTGAAGATGCCCGTCCTGCTGGTCGCCGGCGCCGAGGACGCGAAGTACGCCGTTATCACCCGCCGCATGGCCGAGGCCATCCCGCACGCCCGCGTCGCCACGGTCCCGGACGCCGGCCACGCCGCCTGGCTCGAAGCGCCGGGCGAGGTCGTCCGCCTGCTCCTCGACTTCCGGGCCCCTCGGGTACACTCTCCGCCGCACGGAGGAACGGACCAGGAGAGCTCGTGGAGATGACCGAGACCGACGTCCAGTGGCAGAGCCCCCGGGCATTCGAGGACATCACCTTCAAGACCTCGGAGGAGGGGATCGCCCGGATCGCCTTCAACCGGCCGGAGCGGAGGAACGCCTTCCGCCCGGAGACGATCCTGGAGCTCCAGGAGGCCTTCCGCCTGGCGAACGAGGACCCGTCCATCGGCGTGGTGCTTTTGACCGGCGAGGGGCCGGCGAAGGACGGCAAGTACGCCTTCTGCAGCGGCGGCGACCAGGCGGTCCGGGGCGACGCCGGCTACGTGGGGGCGGACGGCGTGCCGCGCCTGAACGTCCTCCAGCTCCAGCGCTACATCCGCGCCATGGGAAAGCCGGTGATCGCCCTGGTGGCGGGCTACGCCATCGGCGGCGGCCACGTCCTCCACGTGATCTGCGACCTGACCCTCGCCGCAGACAACGCCGTCTTCGGCCAGACCGGCCCCAAGGTGGGGAGCTTCGACGCCGGGCTGGGCTCGGCCTTCCTGGCCCGCCACGTGGGGCAGAAGCGGGCCCGGGAGATCTGGTACCTCTGCCGCCAGTACTCCGCCGCCGAGGCCTACGAGATGGGCATGGTGAACAAGGTCGTGCCGGTGGACGAGCTGGAGGCGGAAGGCGTGCGCTGGGCCCGGGAGATCCTGGAGAAGAGCCCCACGGCCATCCGCTTCCTCAAGGCCGCCTTCAACGCCGACGTGGACGGCCAGGTGGGCCTGCAGCAGCTCGCCGGCTACGCCACGCGCCTCTTCTACATGACCGAGGAGGGCCAGGAGGGCAAGCGGGCGTTCCTGGAGAAGCGGCGCCCCGAGTTCCGCAAGTACCCCTGGCTGCCGGAGTGAGTGCACGCCGGAGGCGACGGGGCCGTCGGGCCGCGGGCGGAGGCACGCTCCGCCCCTCCGGGCGGACTCCACCGTGACGGGTGTTGCGCCACGGCCCGCGGGCCGACGATCCGGAGCGCGCCTCCGCGCCTGGGTGCTGGCCGCCCGGCCCAAGACCCTGGCGGCGGCGGTCGTGCCGGTGGCGGTGGGCTCCGCCGTGG
>JBKHJP010000453.1:0-3222 GCA_046538065.1 Thermoanaerobaculia bacterium
GCGAGCTCGAGGACTTCCTGAACACCCCGGGCGAGGGGGGAGCGGCCCCGCCCAGTCCGCTCCAGGACCCGACGAACCGGGACCTCGGGATCGCGCGGAACCGGGTGCGCCGGGGCCTCCTCCCCCGGATCGGGGAGCTCCTCCCGGACGCCCCGCGACGGCTGGCACGCCTGGCTCAGGCGGCCCGGACGGCCCGCGACGGCATGGAGAGCCTCCTGGAAGCTCACCTCTCGCCGGCTCCCGCACCCCCCGGGGCCGGCCCCTGGGAAGCTCCCGGCGGCCTCTCCGTGCCGCGCGAAGCTCTGGAGGGCCTTCCCCGTCCGGTGCTCCCCCACGCCCTCGCCCTGCTCCACCGCCGCGCCGGCGCGCCCTACCCGGCCGGACGCGCGGCGGTGGAGGAGCTCGCGCGCCAGCTCGCCGATCCCGGCGCCCTCCGGGCAGGGGTCGACTGCCCTGGGGGATGGCGGTGGGAGAGCGCGGGAGACCGCCTGGTCCTCGGCCGCACGGAGCCGCCGCCGGCGGCCTTTTCCTATACACTGACCGTTCCGGGGGAGGTGGAGATTCCGGAGATCGGGATCGTGTTCCGCGTTTGCGCCGAGCCTGCGGCGCCCTGGATGCTGCAGGGCGCCCGCCGCCGCGCCGGCCTGGCCCTCCCCCTGGAGCCCGGCGACCGCGTGGAGATCCGGAGCCGCCGCCCGGGGGACCGCCTCCGGCCCCTGGGCGCTCCCGGCACGCGGAAGCTGAAGGACGTGCTGATGGACGCGCGGGTCCCCCGGCGGGACCGCGACAGCCTGCCCTTGCTCCTGGTGGACGGACGGATCGCCTGGGTGCCGGGGGTGACGGTGGACCAGCGCTTCCGCCTGGAGGCCGGCCACCGGAGAGCCTGGCAAGCGGAGATGATCGGTCGAGGCGGAGCGGCTCCGGCGCGGTAAACTGGTGGAATCCCCGGCGACTGGGGTAGGTTACGCTGGGTGGGAAACCAGGCCCGGCTGCGCACGGTCGACATCCCTCCGAGACTGTTAGGTGACGACGCTTTGAATTCGACTCTCAAGACACTGATCCTCTGGATGGCCATCTTCCTGGTGGTGATCCTCCTCTTCCAGGCCCTCCAGGGCGGGATGAGCACGCAGCAGGAGATGACCCTCTCCGAGTTCACCCAGACGGTGGAAACCGGACGGGTGGACAAGGTGACCATCAAGGGGGAGCAGGTCCGGGGAACCCTGGGCGGGGACGGCCCCGGCGACGCTGCCGAGTTCCAGGTGCAGCTCCCGCCGAACTACGACGGCATGGAGTTCGCCGAGCGCCTGGAGGAAGCGGGGATCGAGGTCGCCGTCGAGGAGGTCAAGGAGAGCGCCCTGCTGGGCCTCCTGTCCTTCTGGGCGCCGATGCTCCTCATCATCGGTCTGTGGATCTTCTTCATGCGCCAGATGCAGGGGGGCGGCAACAAGGCCCTGTCCTTCGGCAAGTCCAAGGCCAAGCTCCTGAACACCGCGAGCAAGAAGATCACGTTCAGGGACGTGGCCGGCGTCGAGGAGGCCAAGGACGAGCTCCAGGAGATCGTCGAGTTCCTCAAGGAGCCGCAGAAGTTCCAGAAGCTCGGCGGGCGGATCCCCAAGGGCGTGCTCCTGATGGGCCCCCCGGGCACCGGCAAGACGCTGCTGGCCCGGGCGATCGCCGGCGAGGCGAACGTGCCCTTCTTCTCCATCTCCGGCTCGGACTTCGTGGAGATGTTCGTGGGCGTCGGCGCCTCCCGGGTGCGGGACCTCTTCGAGCAGGGCAAGAAGAACGCGCCGTGCATCATCTTCATCGACGAGATCGACGCCGTCGGGCGCCACCGGGGCGCCGGGCTGGGCGGCGGCCACGACGAGCGCGAGCAGACCCTCAACCAGCTCCTGGTGGAGATGGACGGCTTCGAGTCGAACGAGGGCGTGATCCTCATCGCCGCCACCAACCGGCCGGACGTCCTGGACCCGGCGCTGTTGCGCCCCGGCCGCTTCGACCGCCGCGTCGTCGTCGACCGCCCGGACATCAACGGCCGCCTGGGCATTCTCCAGGTCCACACCAAGCAGATCCCCCTGGACGACAGCGTGGACTTGAAGGTCATCGCCCGCGGCACACCGGGCTTCGCCGGTGCCGACCTGAACAACCTGGTCAACGAGGCGGCGCTGATCGCCGCCCGGCGCAACCGCAAGTCGGTCCACATGGACGACTTCGAGTTCGCCAAGGACAAGGTCCTCATGGGGGTCGAGCGCAAGACCCTGATGCTCACCGACGAGGAGAAACAGGTCACGGCCTACCACGAGGCGGGCCACGCCCTGGTGGCGGCCTTCACGCCCGGGGCGGACCCGGTCCACAAGGTCACGATCATCCCCCGGGGGCGGGCCCTGGGCCTGACCATGCAGCTCCCCACCGAGGACAAGCACAACTACCGCCGGAGCTACGTGGAGGCCCAGCTCGCCATCCTGATGGGGGGCCGGGTGGCCGAGGAGCTCACCCAGGACGACATCACCACCGGCGCCGGCAACGACATCGAGCGGGCGACCGAGCTCGCCCGGCGGATGGTGTGCGAGTGGGGCATGTCCAAGCTCGGCCCCCTGTCCTTCGGGGGAGCCGACGAGCCGGTCTTCCTGGGTCGGGACTACGGCCAGCGCTCCGACTACAGTGAGGACACGGCGATCCGCATCGACCGCGAGGTCGAGCGCATCGTCACCGCCGGCTACGAGCGGGCCCGCCAGGTGCTCACCGACCACGGGGACATCCTGGACGCCCTGGCCCGGGAGCTCCTGGACCAGGAGTCGGTGGGGGGACGGCGGGTCTACGCCCTGATCCGGGAGATGACCGGCGAGGACCTGCAGCCGCCGGACGCGGAGATCGAGGCCGGGCTGGACATCGGCCACGAACGGCCGGAGCCGGGTGTGGACCCGGCCGCCGCGACGGACGCCGAGAGCGACGGCGAGGGGACCCCCGAGGAGCCCTCGGTGGACGACGAGGCCCGGGACGACGAGCGCGTCGCCGCCGGCTTCTCCGCACGACGCAGCCCATCGTAGGCTGCGGCTCGCGATACACTCGGGAGGCGCCCGGGCGGACGGGGCTTGTGAGCCGGCCGGGTGGTCGGTCGCCCATGCCCAGCACCGCGCCTCCCAGGACCACGACGCCTCCCCAGGCCGCCCCCGGTCCGTCCCGCTGGAGCCTCCCCCTGCCCCGGGGCCGCAGCCTCGAGCT
>JBKHJP010000087.1:0-13821 GCA_046538065.1 Thermoanaerobaculia bacterium
GCTCCGGGAAGGGCTCGGGGGGCCGGACGCCACAGAGACCGCAGAGACCGCCGACGCAGCGCCAGGAACCACCGATGCTCCCGGCCTCCCCTGGCGGGAAGCCCTGGCCGCTCTCTGGCTCGCCGGGGTGGGCCTGGGCGCCGCCGGCCTGGCCCGGGAGCTCGCCGCGGCCCGGCGGATGCGCCGCCTCAGCCGGCCCGCCACGGACCCGGACCTCCTGGCCACGTTCGAGGCACTCCGGCGCCGGCTCCGGGTCCGGTCCGGCGTCGAGCTCCGCCTGTCGGACCGGGTTCCGGGCCCGCTGACCACCGGCTGGCTCCGGCCCGCGGTCCTCGTCTCCCCGCGGACCCTCGAGAACCTCGATCGCGGCCAGCGCGCCATGGCCCTGGGCCACGAGCTCCTGCACGTCCGGCGGGGAGACCTCTGGGCCGCCTGGGTACCCCGGCTGGCCCGCTGGCTCTTCTTCTTTCACCCCCTGGCCGCCCTCGCCGCCCGGGAGCACGTCCTGGCCCGGGAGGCCGCCTGCGACGCCGCCGTCCTTCGGGAGCTCGACGCCGCCCCCCGGGACTACGGCCGCCTGCTCCTGCGCTGGGCCCCCCGGGGCCCTGCCGGTTCGGCTCCCGAAGGCCTCGGCTACGCTGCCGGGGCGTCCCCCTCGTTCGTCCACCTGAAACGGAGGCTCGAGATGCTCGATCGATGCGACCGCAACCCCCACCGGCTCCGGCCGGCTCTCTGGACGCTGGCCGTCGTGGCCCTGGCCGCCCTGGTGCCCATCCGGATCACCGCCCACGCTCCGGCGCCGCCGGAGCCGCCCACCACCCCCGCCGAGGCTGTCCCACCCACGGCGCCCACCCCTCCGGCGGCGCCGGGCCCGGTTCAGACCGCCCAGGTTCCGGACGCCCCTGCCCCGCCGGCGGCGCCTCCCCCAGGCCCCGCGCCGGCCGCAGCACCCGAGCCTCCGCGACCGCCCGAGCCTCCGGACGAGGCTGATGGACACTCCTGGTTCTTCTCCGACGACGGGGACGCCTGGGCCCTCTTGGACGAGGACGCCCACGTGTGGATCCACGGGGCCTCGGGCGACGCCGAGCGGGCCCGCGCCCTCCGGGACCGCTTCGACTCGCCCGTCCTCTGGTTTGCGCGCGACGGCCAGGAGTACGTGATCCGGGACTCCGCCACCATCGCGCGCGCCCGGGAGGTCCTCGAGCCCCAGCGGGAGCTGGGCCGGCGCCAGGGCGAGCTCGGGCGCCAGCAGGGTGAGCTCGGCCGGCGGCAGAAGGCGCTGGGCCGGCAGCAGGGCGAGCTGGGCCAGGGGCAGGGGGAGCTCGGCAGCCAGCAGGGCGAGCTGGGCCACCGCCAGGGTGAGCTCGGCGCCGAGCAGGCGGCCACCGCGGCGGAGCGCGCAGCCCTGGAGGTGGAGCGCGCCACCGGCGAGCGCAAGGAAGAGCTCGCGTCGCGCAGCACCGAGCTCGAGGCCCGGCGCCGCGTGCTCGAACGCCGCATGCGGGAGCTGGGGTCCCGGCAGCGCGAGCTCGCCCAGCGCCAGCGGAGCCTCGCCGCCGAGCAGCGGGAGCTCGCCCGGCCACAGCGGGAGCTGGCGGAGCGACAGCGCGCCCTCGCCGAGCGCCAGCGCGAGCTGGCCCGCGCCCAGGTGGAGGCCGCCAAACGGGCGCGCACGGAGATGCGCCGGCTCCTCGACCGGGCCCTCGCCGGCGGACTGGCCGAGCCCCTGTAGCTCGCCTGCCTCCGCCCAGTCCTCCCGCCGCGAAGGGACGAGTCAAGCTCGATCGGCCCGAACGCTCCATCCGCTCGGCAGGCCAGAGCTGCCTCACACGGGCCTGCTTGCCTTACAATGGGCTCCGGTTTGCATGGACGCTCCACATCACCCGAGCCCCAAGGGAGAACCGCTGGATGGATGTACGCAGTACGGCCCGGCTCCTCGCCGCCAGTGCGGCTCTGCTCTCGTTGACCGCCTGCAGCGGCGCTTCGGCTCCGCAGACGGCTCCGCCCGCTCCCGACGCCCAGGAGAAGGCGGCGCGCACGGGAGGAGAGCCGCGGGCGTCCGGGGCGGAGGAGCCCGGCGCGAGCCGGACCCCTTCGCGCCATGGGACCGGCCGGGACGGGGAGGACGGCTCCGTCCCGGCCGTCCTCGAGGAGGCCATGGAGAATGCCTCCGATCCTTCCGGCGATGACGTCCAGGCCGGAGCCGACCCGACCCTCCCCGACCTCCAGGAGGCGCCGTCCACGGCTCCGCCGCCCCCGCCGCCCGGCCCGGAGGCCCTGCTCCAGGACGCCCTGGAAGCCTACGAGTCGGCGGAGGTCTTCTGGGAGCAGGGTGCCTTCGACGACGCCTTCGCCGCCCTGGACCACGCGTACGAGGCCATGGCGGCGGTCTCCGCCGGGGACGAGCCGGTCCTCGCCCAGGAGAAGGAGAACCTGCGCCACCTGATCTCGCGCCGCGTCGTGGAGATCTACGCCTCGCGCCAGACCGCCGTGGGCGATCCCAACGGCTCGATCCGGGTCACCCTGAACGACGACGTGAAGCGGGAGATCGAGAGCTTCCAGGGTCCGGAGCGGGACTTCTTCCTCGACTCCTATCGGCGCTCGGGGCGCTACCGGCCCATGATCCTGGAGCAGCTCCGGGCCGCGGGCCTGCCGGAGCAGCTCTCCTGGATGCCCCTGGTCGAGAGCGGGTTCAAGTCCCGGGCCCTGTCCAGCGCCCGAGCCCTCGGCCTCTGGCAGTTCATCTCCTCCACCGGCTACCGCTACGGCCTGGAGCGCACCGCGTGGGTCGACGAGCGGATGGACCCCGAGAAGGCGACCGAGGCCGCCATCGGGTACCTGACGGACCTCCACAACCTGTTCGGTGACTGGATGACGGCCCTGGCCGCATACAACTGCGGCGAGCGCTCGGTCCTGCGGGAGATCGGAAACCAGCGCTTCTCCTACTTCGACCGCTTCTGGGACCTCTACGCCCGACTGCCGCGGGAGACCCGGCGCTACGTTCCGCGCTTCCTGGCCGTCCTGGCGATCCTGGAGGACCCGGAGGCCTACGGCTTCCACGATCTGCCGGAGCCGCTGCCGCGCCTGGAGTACGACGAGCTGCCCATCGAGCGGCCCCTGGAGCTGGCCACGCTCGAGCGGGCCGCCGGGCTGGAGGAGAAGGTCCTGGCCGAGCTCAACCCGGAGCTTCGGTCCCGGGCGACCCCGGACGGCACGTACAGCCTCCGCGTGCCGCCGGGCACCGGGGAGACGGTGCTGGCCAGCCTGGAGGAGGCCCCCGAGTGGGAACCGCCGGAGCTGCGGGTCGCCGTGCACCGGGTGCGCCCCGGCGAGACGCTCTCGGGGATCGCGTCCCGGTACCGCACGTCGACCCAGGCGATCATGAACGCCAACGGGCTCCGGAGCGCCCACCGCATCTGGCCGGGCCAGCAGCTCCGGGTCCCGGGGGCCGGTGCGGCGACCGCCGCCTCGGGCCGCCAGGGGGGCGAGGTACGCCACGCCGTGCGCCGGGGGGATACCCTCTGGCAGATCGCGTCGCGCTACGGCACCACCGTGGATCGGATCCGGCGGGCGAACGGCCTGTCCGGGAACGTCCTCCACCCGGGCCGGACCCTGACCATCCACGCCGGCTCGTCCGGGGGCTCGGTCTACGTCGTGCGCCGGGGCGACACCCTGGGGGCCATCGCCCGCCGGGAAGGCGTCTCCCTGACCCGCCTGCTCCGGGCCAACGACCTCAGCCGCCGGAGCACGATCTACCCCGGCCAGTCCATCGTGATCCCGCGCTGACTGGACCGGGCCGGCCACTCGGGGGACCTCCCCGGCCCTCCCGAGTGGCCCCGGCGCCGATTACAGGTAGCGCGGACGCCGGAAGGTCGACATCCGGGACTCGAAGCCTCCGCGACGGAGCATGCGCTCCAGCCGCTCGGCCGTCGGCCGGGCCTGAGCCTTGATGTCCAGCTCGCCGTCCGGCAGCTCGTGGGTGGCCAGGAACTCGGGCTTCCTCCGGGCCTGGGTCACCGCTTCGAAGCCGGAGGCGATCTTGATCAGCGTCGGCTCGCTCCAGGCCCCGCCGAAGAAGTTGATTCCCACCGGCAGGCCGAAGGAGAACCCGCCGGGCACGGTGATGTTCGGGTAGCCGGCGACGGCGGCCCACGGCGAGCTGGCGGTAAGGAAGTGGTCGCCGTTGATCAGGTCGATGGGCCAGGCCGGCGAGCCGGTGTAGGCCACCAGGGCGTCCAGATCGTGCTCGGCCATGACCGCGTCGATCCCCTCGGGGCCGGCCAGGCGCGGCCCAGTCTCCAGGGCCTGCTGGTACTCCTCCTCGGAGAAGGTTTCCGCCTGGGCGAGCTCGAACCACTCCTGCCCGAAGTAGAGGAGCTCCTCGTCGGCGTGGTCCAGGTTGAACTGGATCACGTCCGCCATGGTGGAGACCGGCACACCGTTGCGGGTCGCCAGGTAAGCGTTCAGATCCCGCTTGAACTCGAAGACCAGGATGATGGTCTCGGACGGATCGGCGGCGAACTGATCGGCCGTCGGGATGTCCGCCGGGTCCACGAGGGTGGCCCCCGCGTCCGCCATGGCCTGGAGCGCGGCCTCGAAGACCACCTCCGACTCGGTGCTCGACCCGAAGATGGCGTTCCTGGCCACGCCGATCCGGGCGCCGACGAGACCGTCGGGGGCGAGGAACTGGGTGTAGTCCTTGAAGAAGTTCCCACCGCTGGCGAAGGTCGCCGGGTCGCTCAGGTCGCCGCCGGTCATGGGCCCCAGGGCCGCCGCCGCGTCCGC
This sequence comes from Thermoanaerobaculia bacterium, assembly GCA_046538065.1. Lineage (GTDB taxonomy): Bacteria > Acidobacteriota > Thermoanaerobaculia > Multivoradales > DATKCC01 > JBKHJP01. The sequence continues at coordinate 4,786 of JBKHJP010000087.1, forward strand.
CACGGTGCGTCCGTGGGGGCCGATCGTGTCCTGGGCGGCGGCGATCGGGACCACGCCGGTCCGGCTGATCAGGCCCACCGTAGGCTTGATGCCCACGACGCCGTTGGCCGAAGAGGGGCAGACCACCGAGCCGTCCGTCTCGGTGCCCAGGGAGAACGCGGCGAGGTTGCCCGAGACGCTGGCCGCGGAGCCGGAGCTCGACCCGCACGGGTTGCGGTCCACGATGTAGGGGTTCCGGACCTGGCCGCCCCGGGCGCTCCAGCCGCTGGACGAGTCGAAGCCGCGGAAGTTCGCCCACTCCGACAGGCCGGCCTTGCCCAGGAGGACCGCCCCGGCCCGGCGCAGCTTCCACAGCGCCCGGGCGTCCTGGGGGGCCGCCGCCCCCACCAGGGCGAGGGAACCCGCCGCGGTCTGCATGTCGTCACCGCTGTCGATGTTGTCCTTGACCACGAACGGGATGCCGTGGAGAGGACCGCGCACCTGGCCGGCCCGGCGTTCGGCGTCCCTCTGGGCGGCGATGCGCCGGGCGCGGTTGTTGATCTCGATGATCGAGTTGAGGGCCGGCCCTTCGACGTCGATGGCCTCGATCCGCTCGAGGTACATGTCCACCAGCTCGACGGCGGAGAGCTCGCCGGACTCCATGAGCGCCTGGAGATCGGCGACCGTCGCCTCTTCGAGCTCCTCGTGGGGACCGTTGCGCGGAGCGACGGAGGCCCGGGCGGGGCTCCCCTGGAGGGTGGCCCCCCCGAGGGAGGCGCCGGCACCGGCCACGGCGCCGAGCTGGATCAGGGCTCGCCGGCTCAGGCCGCGGCGGCCCTCCGACTCCTCCACCGGTGGCTCGTGCTGCGGGTCCTCGGGTTTTCGGGGGAAATCGTCGGACGGCATGGGCGTACTCCTTTCCGCGCTTGCGGAGCTCCCAAGCCGCGGCGGAGGCCGCCGTTCCGTCACGGCTCCCGAAGGCTCGGGAGACCGCGTTCAGTGTTGCCCCGTGAGTCAGGGGGGGACGCGTACGAGCAGGGCGCCTTTGTTGCGGAAATGTTAGCACGCCGAAGCAGCGGGCCGGAGCAGGCGTCAATACGCCGCAGACGGTCCGGAAATCCGGAGCGGACCGCTGCGCTACGCTCGCGCACCGTGGACTCCTGGCTCTTCCTCGAGCCGTACTACGGCGGCAGCCACCGCCACCTGGCGGACGGCCTCGCCCGGCGCCTGCCGTGCCCGGTCGAGCTCTGGACCCTGCGGCCGCACAAGTGGAAGTGGCGCATGCGGAGCGCCGCGCTGGTCTTCGCCCGGCGGTGGGCGGCGCAGGCGGAGCACTTCGCTCCCGTCCGGGGGATCGTGGCGTCGTCGCTCCTGGACGCCGCGGCGCTGCGCGGGCTTCTGCCGCCGGCGGCCCGGAGCCTCCCCCTCGTCCTCTACTGCCACGAGAACCAGCTCACCTACCCGGTGCGGGTGGACGACCGGAGGGACTACCACTACGGCTGGACCAACATCCAGAGCGCCCTGGCGGCCGACCGGGTGCTCTGGAACTCGGCGTTCAACCGCGACTCGTTCCTGGAGGAGCTGCCCCGCTTCATCCGTCGCATGCCCGACGCCCGCCCCCGGGGCCTGGCAGAGGCGATCGCCGGGCGCTCGGAGGTGTTGCCGGTGCCCCTGGACGTGGCGGAGCTCGAGACCTCGGCGGCGAAGGCGCGGGAGTCGGAGGTGCCGCCACGGCCCGCGGACCGCCCCTGCCGGATCCTCTGGAACCACCGCTGGGAGCACGACAAGGGGCCCGAGGTCTTCTTCGAGGCCCTGCTCCGCCTCGCGGAGGAGGGCCTTTCTTTCGAGGTCGCCGTCCTGGGCCAGGCCTTCGAGCGCCGGCCGGCGGTCTTCGAGCGAGCCCGCCGGCTCCTGGGGGATCGCGTCGCGGCCTGGGGCTACCGGGAGGATCGGGGGGAGTACCTCCGCGAGCTCGTCCGGGCCGACGTGGTGGTCTCCACGGCGCGCCACGAGTTTCAGGGCCTGGCGGTCCTCGAGGCGGCCGCCTGCGGCGCGGTGCCGCTGGTGCCGGACGCCCTGGCGTACCGGGAGATCTGGCCGGAGGCGCTGCGCTACCGGGAGGGAGGGCTGGTGGCGGCCCTCCGGGACCGGATCGAGGGGATCGAGGCGTGGCGGCGCTACGATCCGCGGCCCTTCGCCCGGCCCTTCGACTGGGCGGCGCTGCTGCCGCGGTGGATCGAGGTCCTCGAGGCTACGACGGCAATGGGGTGAGCTTCCTGGGCGTCCGGGGAGAGAGGCGTGCCGGGGGCGTCCCCCTCCGGGGACCGGCGCGCGCTCTTGGGAGCCCGGTACGCCCGGCGCGCGCCTGCGCTCAGGCCGCGCCCGATCGCCGGTGGGCTCCGGTCCGGTCGCAAGCGGCGCGGCCTCCTGGTCCCTTCTCTTACGATGAGAGCAGGAACGCCTCCGCCTCGCCGGCGATGGCGTCCATGGAGTCCAGGAGCGCGTGGTCGTCGTCCACCTCGATCAGCTCCACGTCAGGGCGGCCGGCGGCGTAGCGCCGGGAGCCCTCCACCAGCACGACCTCGTCCCGCGTGCCGTGGACGATGCGGGTCGGGCACGGCACCACCGGGAAGGGCGGGTGGCGGCGGGCGTCCTGGACGAAGCCCCAGTGCACGGGGGTCGGATGCCCAGCGCCGTCCGGGAGGAGGAGCTCGCCGTCCCGCTCCCAGCGGGCGAACTCCTCGGCGCCCAGGAGGTGGGGCCAGCGCGACGCCAGGTCGAAGCCGGGGCAGAGCAGCAGCAGGCGGTCCACCCGCTCGGGCCGGAGCTCCGCCCACCGGGCCGCGACGTACCCTCCGAAGCTCGAGCCGATGAATCGCCACGACGCCTCCGGCGCACCGGCCGCCACCATCTCGTCCACCGCCTCGAGGGCGCCGGTCACGGTGAGCCGGGCGAAGGACGGGCGGTTGAGGTCCGGCAGCCGGAGCTCGACGCCCCGGCGAGCGAGGCGCGCGGCCAGGTCCTGGCCCTTCGTCGACAGCGGGCCGGAGGCGAAGCCGTGGAGATAGGCGAGGCAGGACTCGGTGCCGGGCATGGCTGCGGGAGTATAGGCCCGGCCCCGGCCGGTGACCTCGTGGAGCGGCCGCCCTCCGCGTCGGGTCGGGCGGGGGGAGCCGGGTCAACCGGCCGGGATCGGGCCGTCCAGGACCACGCGGTCCAGCTCCACGCGGCACCGGCGCCCCAGCACCCGGAGCCCGTCGGCGCGGGCCTCCTCCAGGGCGTGGGCGAACGTCGGATCGATCTCCGGGGCGGCCAGGACCCGCCGGACGTCCGGGCGCTGGACGACGAACAGGACCGCGGCCCGGTACCGGCCCTCCCGGACGCCCTCGGCGAGCTCCCGGACGTGACGGGCGCCCCGGGCGGTGACCGCGTCGGGGAACAGGCCCACCCCCTCCTCCACCAGGGTCACGCTCTTGACCTCCAGGAGGAGGGGTGGGCCGCCGTCCGCCCCGGGAGGCTCCAGGAGGAAGTCGATCCGGGAGCGCCCCACCGGGACCTCCGCCCGTCCCAGGCGGAAGGGGGCGAGCTCCGGCAGGGCGTCCCGGCGGAGCGCCTCGCCGACGAGGCGGTTCGGGACTCCGGTGTCCACCGACACCAGGCCGCCCTCGGGAGCCTCCACCAGGGCGACGCTCCAGCGGGTCTTCCGGGGCGGGCGGGCCGCCGGGTCCGCCGGGCGGAGCCAGAGCCGGCGGCCGGGGACCAGGAGCTCCTTCAGGCGTCCGGGATCCGCCAGGTGCGCCACCGCCGCCTCGCCGCCGGCGAGGCGGGCGTGGACCACGAAACGGTTCGGGCGCTCCTCGAAGCGGGCCTCGACGAGGGGCCCCCGGAGGGGGACGGAGACGGCGCACACGGGACGCCGAGTCTACGGCAGGTGCGCCCGCCCCCCGAGGAGTCCGGGTGCGGGCCGGGCTACGGACCGGCGCGGCTCGGGCGGACCTCCCGCGGCTGCGAACGGCGCGCGCAGGGTGGTCGGTCGGACGTGGGGCGCGCGCCTCCGCTCAGCGCCGGCGCAGGGCGCAATCCGCGGTTCATACACTCGGGAGTGGCCGGCGCTTCGAGGTCGCTGCCGCGGGAGGTCCGCCCTCGTTGGGTTTCCCTCGGTCTTCGCAGTGCCACCGGTGGCCCGGGTCGGGCCTCGACGTCCTCCGCCCGGCCCGCACCCGGCCTCCTCCCCCCTCCCGGCTCGGAGCATCCGATCCAGTCGTCAGGGTCCGGAGCTGCGCGACGACCGCACACTACGATACCCACCGTGCCGCCTCTGCGCTTCCTCACCCTCCTCGCCCTCGCCGCCGGCCTGGTCACAACCCTGGGGTGCGTGTCCCTGCGACCGGTGGCGGCGGTGCGGGCCGAGCGTGGCGCGCCGTCGGGGCGGGCGGTGGCGACCTCCGGGGCAGGGCTCTACGTGGAGCTCGCCGGAGAGCCCGACGGACCCGCCGTGGTCCTGCTCCACGGCTTCGGCGGCTCGCTCTACTCGTGGCGCAAGGTCGTTCCCCCTCTCGCCGGCGCCGGGTTCCGGGTGGTGGCGGTGGACCTGGCCGGCTTCGGCTACTCGGAGCGCCCCGCCGACCGGTTCCTCTACACGCCGGAAGGACAGGCCTCGCTGGTGGCCGAAGCGCTCGAGGGCCTGGGGGTCGAGGCGGCCCACGTCCTGGGCCACTCGTTCGGCGGCGGCGTCGCCCTCCGGTTGGCCGCCGGGGCCCGGGACGGGCGGAGCGGCCTCGAGGTCCGCTCCCTGGTCCTCGTGGACTCGACCCTGCCCACCCACAGCCGGGCGCCCCGGGCGGACTGGCCCTTCTTCCGGCCGGTGAGCTACCTGCTCCTGCGCACCGTGGGCCTGCGTCGGTTCTTCGTCCGGAAGGCCCTGGAGGAGGCCTTTCACGACGACGGCCAGGTGACGCCGGAGCTGGTGGACGCCTACCGCCGGCGGCTCCTCCTCCGGGGCCCCGCGGGCGCCTACGCCAGCCTGACCGGCCCACTCCCCCGCCGTCGCCTGGAGGCGGAGCTGGAGGCGGTCCACCAGCCCACGCTGGTCCTCTGGGGGGCCGAGGACGCCCTCATCCCGTTGCGGGCCGGGCGCCGGGCGGCCCGGCGCCTGCCGGACGCACGCTTCGTCGCCATCCCCGAGTGCGGGCACATCCCCATGGAGGAGTGCCCGGAGGCGTTCCTCGATGCGGTCCTGGAGTTCTTCGAAGGCCCGGGCCGGTGAAGCCGTCTAGGGGCCTGCCGAAGGCCGCCGAGCCCGGAGCGTCCGGCGCACCGGTGCCCCCGGGAGCATGCAACCCCGTTGCCTCCGGAGCTCCCCGGCCCGCCGCCTGACAACCTCTGTCACCCGCGACCGACGGAGAGTGCCAGGTCCCACGGGGTCCACGCCGCGGGAAGCCCGTCCGCCGGCACCCGGTATGTCGGCTCGACCTTTGCTTGCTCTCCTGTAAAGGTTACAGGCGCAGGATCTCCGAGCTCGGACCCAGACCCACGCGAAGGAGGCTCGTATGCCATCCCTGATCGGCCGGTTTCTCCAGAGCGGCGAAGACGGCCTCTCGCCCGAGGACCTCGAGCGGCTCGCCAACCTGGCGGCCGAGGAGCGGTCGAAGCTGCTGGACCTGCTGGAGCAGACGGACTCCAAGCTCCAGGCCCTGCGGGAAGCCCGCGCCACCGTCGACGCCTTCGACCGGCGGCTGGCGGCGCTTTCGGCCGAGCAGGAAAAGATCCAGCAGCGGATGGCGGCGGCGGACGACCTGGCGAGCCTCCTGACCGCCCTGGAGTCGCGCAGCCACCAGATCGACGGCCTGATCCGGGAGACCGGCGAGCGGATGGCCGAGATCTCCCGGAAGAGCGAGACGGCCCAGGAGTCGGCGGCGACCATGGAGGAGCTGGCCGCCACCGGCCGCGACGCCGAGCGCCAGATCGCCCAGTTCCAGGAGCGCAGCCGCGAGCTCGCCTCCGTGGACGACAAGGTCCGCAGCATCCGGGAGTGGCTCGACCACTTCGAGAGCCGGTCCACCTCGGTGGCGGAGGACTACAAGGAGCTCGGCCGCAACGCCCAGGGCCTGCGGAGCGAGCTCGACCGCCTCCGGCAGAACGGGGAGGAGATCGCCCGGGAGCTGAAGCAGGCCCGGGAGATGGCCGCCGGCATCGAGGACACCCTCGCCGGGCTCACCACCGCCAAGACCCTCGCCCGCAAGAGCGAGGAACAGCTCCACAAGCTCAACGCCCTCTCCGAGCACGTGGCGCAGAAGACCCAGGCCCTGGGCACGACGCACCAGGCCCTCGAACGGGCGGAGATCCAGTCGCGCCAGGTCAACGAGCTGGTCCGCACCATCGAGGCGCGGGTCCAGAAGGTCTCCGAGGAGAGCCGCCTGGTCCAGAGCTCCGAATCCAAGGTGGCGAGCCTCCTCCAGGTCCACCAGGACCTGGTCGAGCGCCTGGAGGCCACCGAGCGGCACCGCCAGGAGGTCCAGCAGCAGGGCAACGAGCTCCAGGAGCGCATCGGCGCCACCGTCGCACGGCTGGAGGAGCGGATGGCCCGCTCCGAGATGCTGCGCGAGCAGATCGATCTGGCCAACGAGCGGGTGCGGGAGCTGGCGTCCACCCTCGGCGAGCAGCAGCGCCAGCTCGACGAGCTGGCGGAGCGCGACGCCGAGGTCCTCCGCGCCCGGGAGAACGCCGATGCGCTCCTGGAGCGGCTGGGCTCGGTCGAGTCCCTGGTCGAGGCCCTGGAGCGCAAGGCCGCAGGCCTCGCCGACGTGGAGGGCCGGCTGGAGACCCTGGACGGCTCCTCGGCCCGGATCGAGGAGCGGATGGAGGCCATCGCGGAGCAGCGCAGCCTGATCGACGAGGTCGACGGCCGCCTGCGGGAGCTGGGCTCGATCCACGACGAGACCCGCAGCCGCCTGGAGACGCTGAAGGAAGGCCGCCAGGAGGTCGGCGAGGCCGTGGCGCTGCTCACCGAGTTCCAGCGCAGCCGGGCCGCCACCGAGGGCCGGATCCAGGAGATCTCGAAGCGCCTCGACCAGGTCGACCAAGTGCACGCCCGCGTTCTCGAGGCGCAGCGGCTGGCCGGCGAGCTCGAGACCCGGACCGCCGAGCTCGAGCCCCGCCTGGAGTTCGTCGAGGGCGTCGAGGCCCGCCTCAACCGTCTTGACGAGCTCAGCCAGGCCATCGACCTCCGCCTGGAGGAGCAGCTCGGCCAGCAGGGCGACCTCGAATCGATGCAGCTCGCCCAGAACGGGCTCAAGCAGGAGCTCACCGATCTCAAGAAGCTGGCCGCCTCCCTCCAGAGCTCGCACCAGCTCCGGGAGATGGAGACGCGCATGAACGGCCTCGAGGCCCGGCTGGAGAGCGTCCAGCGGATGCTGGACCGGACCGAGCGCCTGGAGGGCACGCTGGCCGAGGGCGAGAGCCGGCTCGGGGAGGTCACCCAGCGGGTCGAAGAGCTCGGCAGCCAGATCGAGCGCCAGGAACGGCACCTGGAGGGCGTGACCGAGCAGGGCCGGCGCGCCCGCGCCGACCGGGAGGCCTGGGAGACGGACGCCCGCGCCATGGCCGAGCGCCAGCGCGAGCTCCAGGAGGGCGCCCGCGCCCTGACCCGCGAGCTCGAAGGCGTCAAGGCCTTCCAGGGGGAGCTCCAGGAGCGGTGGGACGCCCTGCGGGAGCGCGAGGCGACCCTCGCCCGCTACGAGGAGAAGATCGGCCGGATCGAGGACGGGCTCGGCGCCCTCGACCGAAAGATCGACCGGATCAACTCCCGCCACGCCCTCGTGGAGCGCATCAAGCGGGAGGTCGACGGCATCTACGACACCTGCGACGAGAGCCGCCGGAGCGCCGCGGAGGTGGCCTCCGCCGCCACCCGGATCGCCGACGCCCGGCGCCAGATGGACGAGGTCGTCTCCCGGGCCGACGACCTGGAGTCAAAGTTCGCCCGGCTCCAGGGGAAGCTCTCGGCCGTCGAGGAGGCCGAGTACAAGATCGACGCCCTGGGAAACATCCTGGACGACCTGACGGTCAACCTCGAGACCTTCCGCGAGCAGAAGGCCGTCATCGACCACGTGTCCGAGAAGCTCAGCCAGATCGACTTCGAGGTCAAGCGGGCCGAGCTGGTCACCCAGTCCCTGCGCGACGAGCGCCAGCTCGCGAGCCGCATCCAGCAGGGCATCCAGTCCCTCCGCGCGCCCAAGGGCAAGCGGGCGGGCGGCACCCTGGCGCTGATGCGGCCCCCGGCCCCGGCGAGCGGCGACGGCGACGGCCACGCTCCCCCCGAGCCGGAGACGGGCGCCGACGACGGGAGCCTGGAAGAGACCAAGGTCGACTTCGAGGACCCGTCCGGCCACGACCACCCGGCCGGCGCCTGAGGGCGGCCCCGAGCCCTGGCAAACCTCAGAGCAGCCAGGCGTAGCCCAGCTTCAGGAAGAAGGTCCGCCCGGTCCGGGTGAGGCCGGTGCCCCGGTGCCCCAGGCGGTCGTCCGAGTAGCCGGCGAGGACCACCGTGCGGGGGTTGAGCTCGTAGGAGACGAGGAGCTGGGAGAGGAGCTCCTCGGCCTCCGGCTCCACCGGCTCCAGGTACACCGCCGCGTTGGCCCCGTGCTCCTGGAGGAGGCGCACCACCGCCTCGTGGCCGCCGCGGCGGGCCATGGCGAGGGGCGTCCGGACCTCCCCCTCCGGGCGCCACGACGTGGGCGGGATCTCGACCCGCACGTTCGGATCGGCGCCCTGGTCCAGGAGGTAGCGGACCACCTCCAGGTGGCCGTTCGCCGCGGCCTGGATCAGCGGGTTCTCGTCCCCCGGGACGACCCGGTCCATGTCGCCCCCGGACTCGACGAGGAGCCGCAGGACCTCCAGGTGCCCGCCGGCCGCGGCGGCGATCAGGGGGTTCCCGTCCCCCTCGACGGCGGCGTCGGGATCGGCGCCGGCGTCCAGGAGCTCCCGGACGACCTCCACGTGGCCGCTTGCCGCGGCCCGGATGAGGGGGGTCCCTCGCCCGGCCACGCGGATCTCCGGATC
>JBKHJP010000454.1:0-3215 GCA_046538065.1 Thermoanaerobaculia bacterium
GCGGAACCCCTCCGGGTCCGGGGGCGGCCAGGCGGCGCCTCGACCGGCGCCTTGACCGGCCCCTCCACCGGCCAGAGCCCGCCGGTACCCGGCGGGGCCGAGGACCCCGGTCACCCATGGGGCCTCCGCCGCACGCTCCTCCAGGGCGCCGAGCCACCGGAGCCCTTCGCCGGTCCAGAGGGCCTCTCCCGAGACGGCCAGGCGCACCTGCTCGCTGCCGCCGAAGGCGGCCTGGAGCTCCTGGTACCGGGCCAGGGACGGGGAGCCCTGGACGAAGTAGACCTCCGGGGAGTTGTCCGTCTCGAGGCGCGCCAGGCCGGGGACGGCGGCGGCGGCGAGGAGGGCCCAGACGCCTAGGGCCAGCCGGGGCCGGGCCAGGCTCGAGGACGGGCCCGGGGACAGGACCGCGGCGAGCCACCTCACGGGGCGGCGAGCCCCCGGACGAGGCGGCCGGCCAGGGCCAGGGCGCCGGAGGGACCCAGCTCCCGCGGGCTCACGGCTCCGGCGTGGAGGGCCAGGAGCCGGTCGAAGAGCTCCGGGTCGCCGGCCAGTGCCCGGACGGTCCGGCGCCGCAGCCCGGGGCGCCGCTCGGCCACCAGGAGGAGGCGGATCAGGGCCTCCGGCAGGCGCCGGAGCCGGCGGTGGGCCCGGCCGTAGGGCCGCAGGTCCCGCGCCTCGCCGGCAGTCACCGCCCGCGCGGCCTCGGCCAGGGCGAAGGCCTGGTGGAAGGCGAGCGACAGGCCTTCGCCCGTGATGGCGTCCAGGTAGCCGGAAGCGTCCCCCACGAGGGCGATCCTGCCACGGACGACGCCCCGGGGCCGCTGCCGGAAAGGGCCTGCGCCCCGGTCCCGGGAAGCGGCGGGAGCCCCCGCCAGGCGCCGGGCCAGGGCCGGAACGCGCGCCAGCAGGCCGTCGAAGGAGGCCCGGGCGCCGCTCCAGAGCATGGCCACGCCCACGAGCTCCGGGCCCACGGGGGTGACGTAGGCCTCGCACCGGTCGGCCCAGTGGACCTCCACGCGGTCGCTCCAGGGGGCGATCCGGTAGTGCCGGCGCACGCCGAAGCGCTCCCGGGCGCGGCGGCCCCTCTCGGAGGCGCCCGATGGTCCGGAGCTTCCGGGCCGTCCCGCGGGGACGGAGACCGATGCGCCCTCCAGGCCGGCCCACCGCCGCACGGCGGAGCGCAGCCCGTCGGCCCCCACGAGGACGCGGCCCCGGACGACGCCACCCTCACCGGCCGACACCCCCGGCTGCTCCGGATCCCCGACGGCTCCGGACGGGGCGGCGAGGCCGGTGGCCCGCACGCCCCACCGGAGCTCGACCCCGCTCACCTGGGCGCGGTCGGCGAGGGCCTGGTGGAGGACCGTCCGCCGGACCCCCAGGCCGGCGCCGGAGCCCCTGCCCGCGCCGGGGGGCCCTCCCGGGAAGGTCCCGTCGGCCACCGTGTCCCCGTCCAGGTAGCGGATCCCCCGGAACGGCGCCGCGGCCCCCTCCGGCAGGGCGACACCCAGCTCCGTCAGGCGGGCGAGACCGTCGGGCATGAGGCCCTCGCCGCACGCCTTGTCCACAGGGGGTCGGGGGGCGCGGTCCAGCACGCTCACCGACAGGCCCAGCTGGCGGGCCCGGATCGCCAGCGCCAGCCCCGCCGGGCCGGCGCCCACCACCAGGAGGTCCGGTACGGCCGCTCCCGGCGCGGGCCGGCTCACCGTCCGGTCCCCGTCCCAGCCTTCTCCTCGTCCTCCAGGGCGCCGGCCCTCTCCCCGGCCCCACCGTCCGGCCCGGCGGCCTCGGGGAGCTCCCCGGCCTCCCAGCGGCGAAGGGCCTCGCCCCGCCGGAGCTTCCCCGAGGAGGTCCGGGGCAGGCTTCCCGGCGCCAGGAGCACGACCCGGTCCGGAGGCAGGTCCACCGCCTCCGTGACTCGCTTCCGGAGGGCCGCCGGCAGCGCCCGGGCCTCCTCCGGACCGGCCCCCCGGGCCGCCTCCACCAGCAGAATCAGCTCCTCCCGGTGCCCGTCCTCGGGCAGGCGGCTCACCGCCACCGCGGCGCGGGCTCCGTCTGCTCTTGCGGCGGCCGCCTCGATCTCCTCCGGGCCGTAGTTCCGGCCGCGGAGGATCACCAGGTCCTTGGCCCGGCCCGTCAGGTAGAGCTCGCCGTCGCGGAGGAAGCCCAGATCCCCGGTGTCGAGCCAGCCGTCCCGCAGGGTCCGGGCGGTCTCGGCCGGCCGGTCCAGGTACCCCTCCATGAGGGAGGGACCCCCGATCCAGACCCGGCCCACCGCCCCGGCCCGCGCCGGGGCGCCGGCCCCCGGGGGTCCGGAGGCGGGAGGACGGACCTCCACCCGGAAGCCCGGAACCGGCCGGCCCAGGGAGACGAGCTCCCGGCCGCCGGAGCCGGACGCGGCCCGGGGCGCGCGGCCCGGGGCCAGCGAGTCCCGCTCGAAGCGGCCGCTCCGGAACGGCCGGTCGATGGCCGAGAAGGTCACCGCCAGGGCGGCCTCCGCCAGGCCGTAGACCGGGGTCAGGGCCTCCGGCCGGAAGCCCCACCGGTGGAAGCGCCGGGCGAAGGCGCGCAGGGTCCCCGCCGCCACCGGCTCGGCGCCGTTCAGGGCCAGGCGCCAGGAGGACAGGTCGACTCCGTCGAGCTCCCGGTCCCGGATGCGCTCGGCGCACAGGCCGTAGGCGAAGTTCGGGGCGGGGGAGATGGTGGCCCGGTGGCGGGAGATCGCCCGCAGCCAGGCGGCGGGCCGGGCCACGAAGAGCTCCGGAGGCAGCAGGGCCAGGTCCCCCGCGCGTTCCAGTGCCGGGAACAGGCAGCCGATCAGCCCCATGTCGTGGTGCAGGGGCAGCCACGAGACGCCCCGGTGCTCGACGCCGTCCTCCTCCGGCCAGAAGCCGTTCAGGATGGCGACCTGGGCGAGGATCGCCCGGTGCGTCAGGGCCACCGGCTTGGGGTTCGCCGTGGTGCCGGAGGAGAACTGGACCAGGGCCAGGTCGCCGGGTTCCGGGCGGTGGCTCGCCGGTGTCGGCGCTGGAGCCGACGCCTCGGCAGTGCCGGCGATGCGGCCGTCGGGGGGACTGCCGAGAGCCTCTCCGAGGGGACCCTCGAGGCGCCCGAGCTCCGGGGCGGCGGCGGCCACGGCGGCGTCCACCGGGCTGCCGCCGCTGCCGCCGGCGAGGACCGCCCGGGCGCCGCATGCCCGGAGCAGGGCGGCGGTGCGC
>JBKHJP010000455.1:0-3213 GCA_046538065.1 Thermoanaerobaculia bacterium
GGCACTCTCCGCGTGTAGGGGCGGACCTTGCGTCCGCCCGATCGGTCTTGCGGCGTCCTCCTGTGCCCGGGAGGAGGCAAGCTCCTCCCCTACACGCCCCGTCACTGTGGGGCGGCACTCTCCGCGTGTAGGGGCGGACCTTGCGTCCGCCCGATCGGTCTTGCGGCGGCCGCCCCAGAGGCGGCCGCCCCAGAGCTCCGGGGGGAGGCGAGCTCCGCCCTCACGACGCCAGGTGCGGCTCCAGCTCCCGGGAGACGATCCGCAGCACCTCGCCGCGGCGCTCGTGGAGGAAGAAGTGGCCCCCCTCCAGGACGTGGGCGCGGAAGGCCCCGGTGGTCTCGCGCCGCCAGGGCTCCAGGTCGTCCGGGGGTACGTCCCGGTCGTCCGTCCCTCCCAGGGCGGTGATGGGCACGGGCACGCGCTCACCCCCGGGGCGGTAGTCGTACGTCTCGGAAACCGAGAAGTCCGCCCGGAGCAGCGGCTCCAGGAGGTCCATCAGCTCCTGGTTGCGCAGCACTTCCTCCGGCGTTCCTGCGTACCCCCGGAGCTCCTCCAAGAACTCCTCCCGGGGGAGCTCGTGAATGGGGGGATCGTCGTTCTCCACCGTGGGGCCCGGCCGGCCGGAGACGAACAGGTGCAACGGCAGCTGCCCGGCGCTCCGGTGCAGGGTCCGGGTGACCTCGAACGCGAGGATCGCGCCCATGCTGTGTCCGAAGAAGGCGAACGGCCGGTCCAGCTGACCGTCCAGGGCCCCGGCCGCGGCCTGGGCCATCGGCTCGAGGTGGCGGAACGGCTCTTCCCGGAAACGGGACTCGCGGCCGGGCGGCTGGACGCCGACCACCTCGACGGCGGATGGGAGCTCGGTGAACCAGGTGCGGTAGACCGAGGCTCCGCCCCCGGCGTACGGGAAGCAGAAGAGGCGCAGCTTCGCCTCGGGGCGGGGGTCGAAGACCTTCAGCCAGCCGTCGCCGGCCGATCCGGCCGCGGGAGCGGAGGCGCCGGCGCGGGCGGTTCCGGAGGTGGCCACCCTACTCGGCGCCCTCGGCCTGGCGCTGCTTCTCCATCTCCTCCATCTTCTTGCGGAGGGACAGGGGCCGCATGTCGGTCCAGACCTCCTCGATGTAGTCCAGGCACTCCTGCTTGGAGCCGACCTTCCCCACGTCGTTCCAGCCCAGGGGGTTCTCCCGGTCCGCCGGCCAGATCGAGTACTGCTCCTCGTGGTTGAGCACGACCTTGTAGGTCGTGGTGTCCTCGCGTTCCCATTGATCCATCGTCTTCCTCCATTGGCTTGCCGAAACTCCGCCGCAACGGCTCCCGGTGCCCGAGCACAGCGGTCCAGCGCGACGTCGGTTGGACACCTCCCCTAGTGCGGCCCGGCGGCCTTTCCGGGACCACTCCGCCCGTACGATTCCCGCGCGGGCTCTCGGTTGACAGGTCATGGGCCGGGTGCTACCTTCGCGACCTCTCGGCGGCCGGCGAGCGGCAATCGAAGGAGTACGAGATGGCGGACCTCGGAAAAAAGCACGAGTGCTCCGAGTGCGGCGCGAAGTTCTACGACCTGGGCAAGGACGACCCGGCCTGCCCCCGGTGCAACACCCCCGTGGCCCAGGAGGAAGCGAAACCCAACCCCAAGGCCAAGGCCAAGTCCAAGCCCAAGGCGCCCCGCCGCAAGAAGCCCGCACCGGCGCGCGCGAAGGCTTCAGCGGAGGCGGACGACGGGCTGGACGGCGGCGAGAGCTACGACCTGGAAGAGGACGACCTCGACGAAGACGTGGAAGGGCTCGAGGGCGCCGATCTCGAGGACGACGAGGACGAAGAGGACGACGACGAGGACTGACCCCCGCCCGTTCGCACTCTCCCTGGGGTCCAACCGGGGCGAGCGCGAGACGACGCTGGCCTGCGCCCTTCGCCGCCTGGGCGAGCTCCTCGGCCCCCTCACGGTCGCTTCCCTGTACCGCACCGCCCCTCTCCGCTCCCCTGGCGGCCGGGGCGCACCCCTCCTTCAGCGCGACTTCCTGAACACCGCCGCCATCGGCGCCACCCACCTGGCGCCGGACCACCTGCTGGCCGCCGGGAAGGCTCTGGAGCTCGCCGCGGGGCGCCGTCGGGGCCCCCGCGACACCCCCCGCCCGCTGGACGTGGACCTGCTGCTCTACGGCGAGCGGGTGGCGGAGAATCCGGAGCTGACGCTGCCTCACCCGGGCCTGCAACACCGCCGGTTCGTGCTGGCCCCCCTGGCCGAGATCGCCGCCGGATGGCGGGTGCCGCCGGGTGGGGAGACCGTGGCGGAGCTCCTGGAGCGCACCGGCGATGCGAGCCGGGTGGAGCGCATCGCGTGGAGCCCGGGGGCCCTGGCCCGCCTGGCAGAGGTCCACCGAGCGCCGTAGGGGAGGAGCTCGCCCAGGGCCTGAGCGAGCCGAACGGCGCCTCCCGGGACCGGTCGAGTCTTCGCCGGCCGAGGCAGAGCTCGGCCGCTTCACGCAGCCCGGCTTGCTTTGCCGGACCCTCCTACGAAGCGCTCTCTCGGTCCACCGGCTCCATGCGGAAGGCGTGGTCCACCGGTCGGGGCTCCAGGGTCTCGCCCTCGGTGCGGGCGACGAAGCTCGCCGCCGTCAGGTCCCCGGTGACGTTGACCGAAGTCCGGAGCATGTCGAGGATCCGGTCCACGCCGAAGACCAGGGCGATGCCCGCCGCAGCCTCGGCGCCGCCGATCCCCACCGACCGGAGCACCAGGACCAGGATGATGATCCCGGCGCTGGGCACCCCCGCCGCGCCGATGCTCGCCAGCGTCGCCGTCAGCACGATGGTGAGCTGGCCTTCGATCCCCATGGGCAGGCCGTAGATCTGGGCGATGAACATCACCGCCACGGCCTGGTAGAGGGCGGTGCCGTCCATGTTGATCGTCGCCCCCAGAGGGAGGACGAAGGACGACACCGACTTCGAGACGCCCACGCTCTCCTCCGCCGTCTCCATGGTGACCGGCAGGGTGGCGTTGGAGCTCGAGGTGGAGAAGGCCACCAGCGGCGCCTTGGCGATCCGCCGGTAGAAGAGGGTCGGCTTCATCTTCACCAGGAAACGCACGATCAGCCCGTACGTCCCGAAGGCGTGGAGCAGCAGGCCGGCCACCACCGTCAGGGCGTAGAAGAGGAGCGAGACCAGCAGGTCCATCCCGAAGCGGGCCACCACCGCCGTGATGAGGACGAACACGGCGTA
>JBKHJP010000088.1:0-13777 GCA_046538065.1 Thermoanaerobaculia bacterium
GGCTCAGGTGGACGACGAGACCTTCGTGCTCATCCACACCTGGTTCCAGCCGAGCTGGGTCGTGCGCTCCGAGCTCCCGGCGGAGCAGGCGGTGACGGGGATCCGCCAGGCCCTCCACGCGGTGGACCCCCGGCTGCCCTTCGTGGCGTTCCGGGGGATGGACGAGGTCCGGGCCCAGGAGCTGGGGCTGCAGCGCTTCCTCATGACCCTGGCGGTGGTCCTTGCGGGCCTCGCGGCGCTCCTGGTGGCCCTGGGCCTCCACGGGCTGGTGGCCAGCGCCGTGGTGGAGCGTACCCGGGAGCTGGGGGTCCGGGTCGCCCTGGGCGCCCGACTGGGCCAGGCGGTCCAGGCGGTGCTGCGGCCCATGGCGGTGCTGACCCTGGCGGGGGTGGCGATCGGGATCGGTCTGGCTCTGGCCGGCAGCCGGCTGGTGCGCTTCTTCGTCTGGGGGGTGAGCGCCACCGACCCCTGGACGATGGCGGCGGCGGCGCTGGCGCTCCTCGTGGTCGCCGCGGCGGCCTGCGTGGGCCCAGGGCTCAGGGTGCTGCGGCTGGACCCGGCGGCGACCCTGCGGGAGGAGTAGGGGGCGCGCCCTGCGGTCTCGTCAACCGGCGAAGCCCCGGAGGTGCTCGTCCAGGGTGGCGTAGGCCGTCTCCGGGTCGGGCTCGCCGTCCCAGGTGCGCCAGAAGCGGGCCAGGGGGGACTCTTCGGTGTGCATCGTCGCCTTGGTGTCGCCCTCGGCCACTGATCCCTCCGGTACCCAGTCGGGGCCCAGGGCCGCGCGTGCCTTCTCCAGGCGCTGGCGGGCCTCCTCGGACCGCCCGTCCTTCCACTCCAGGTAGCCCAGCAGGAACTGGCCGCCGACGGCCCGGACGTTGGTGGCGGTGGCCCACCCCAGGTGCTGCCGGGCGCGGTCCCGGTCGCCCCGGAGGAGGTCGATCTCGGCCAGCACCAGCAGGCTCCCGGTCTCCTCCTGGTTGATCTCCAGGGACCGCTCCAGGGCCTTGGCCGCCTCGTCCAGCTCCTCCGGGGATCGGGCAGCGAGCGCCTCCAGCGTGCCCCAGCGCTTGAAGGCGCGGTGGCTCTGGGGGTTTCGGCGGGCGAGCTCCCGGAGGTGCTCCAGGGCCTCCCCGACCTCCTCCTGGGCCACCAGGGCCGCCGCCAGGTAGTAGCGGGCGTCCTCGTGGTCGGGGTCGAGGGCCAGGGCCCGGCGGAAGTGCGGCTCTGCCGCCTCCGGGTCGCGGTCCTTCTTGAGGGCGTCCATCCCGGCCCGCTGGGCCTGCCAGAAGGCGAGGGTGCGCTCCTTCGGGTCGTCCGGCAGGGCCTCGGCGGGGCCGTCGGGGTCGGCCGGGCCGGCCCCGGCGCCGGGAGCGTCGGAGGCCTCGGAGGACGAGGCGGGGCCCGCCGCGCCGGCCGGACCGGTCTCTCGCAGGAGGACGGGGGAGGGGTCGCCCTCCCGGAGCTCCCAGACGGCTCCTGCCTCCAGGTCCCGGTAGACGTCGGTCCCGCCTCCGAGCCAGTGGACCTCGAGCTCCTCGATCCGGTCGGCCTCGCCCAGGCCCAGGTGGAGGGTGCGGCTGGACTGGGAGAGGTAGGAGGCGCCTCCCACGGTCCGCCGGAGGACCACCGCGTCCGCGGCCTCGCCGGCTCCGGCGGCGGTTCCGGGCCCGCTGGCACCCTGGCTGCCCGCCGGGGTGTCGGTCCCGGCGCCGCCTCGGGACCCGGCGGGTCGCGGGCCGTCCTCCGGGACGCCGAGCCCGGTCTCCTCCGTGCCGCGGAGCCGCGCCACCACCGTCGCCCCGTCCCCGAAGCCGCGAAGCTCGCCGTCCGCCGTCCGGCTCACGAGACGGAGCTGGAGTGAGCGGCCGGAGGCCATGTCGTTCCGCAGGAGCTGGGGGCCCTCGCCGTGGTGGACGAAGAGGAGGTCCGGGTCGCCGTCCAGGTCGTAGTCCGAGACCGCCAGCCCCCGGCCCACGTGGGGGACCGAGAGGACCTCGGAGAGGGGCGCCAGGTCGTGGAAGTGCTCCCCCCAACGGTTCCAGAGGAGCTGAGGCACCTGGGGCTCCAGGCGCGTCGGGTCGTCCTTGGATTCGAAGGTCGAGCCGTTGGCCACCACCAGGTCCAGCCAGCCGTCGTTGTCGAGGTCGACGAACTCGGTCCCCCAGCCGACGAAGCGCAGGGCGCTCTGGCCCAGGCCCAGCCCGGCGGCCCGGTCGGTGAAGCCCAGGCGCGGGAGGGCGTCCGGGCCATCCGTCCGCGGGCCGCCCCGGCCCCCGTCCACCAGCAGGGAGTCGTAGAGGGCGTTCTCCTGGGCCACCCAGTGGGTGACGAACAGGTCGTCGTCGCCGTCGCGGTTCCAGTCGCCGGCGGCGAGGCCCATGGCGCCCCGGTAGTCGGCGATCCAGGCGGAGTGGCCGGCGTCCTCGAAGGTGCCGTCGCCGAGGTTGCGGTAGAAGGCGTTGTCCGAGACGTCGTTCGCCACGTAGAGGTCGAGGTGGCCGTCGGCGTCGAAGTCGTGCCACAGGGCGCCCAGGCTCCGGCCCTCCGGGTTGTCGACGCCGAGCTCTTCGGCCACGTCGGTGAAGGTGCCGTCGCCGGCGTTCTGGAGCAGGAGGTTGCGCTCCGGTTCGAAGGAGACCGGGTTCAGGGTGTAGGGCACGGCGTGGCCGTACTGGCGCGAGACCTGGTCCCGGGCGTTGGCGTCCTCGACGTAGCGCACGTACCCGGTGACGTAGAGGTCCAGGTCCCGGTCGTTGTCGAAGTCGCCCCAGGCGGCGCCGGCCCAGAAGCCCTCGCCGGCGTCCGGCACGGCGGCGAAGGCCGTCTCGTCGAGAACCAGGCGGCCCTCCTGGTTGCGGAAGAGGAGGAGCGTCCGGTACCCGGTCACCACCAGGTCCAGCCAGCCGTCGCCGTCGGCGTCACCCCAGGCGGCGCCCATGCCGACGATCCGGAGCTCCGGGAAGTCCGCCACCCGGCGGAAGGTGCCGTCCCCGAGGTTCTCGTAGAGGAGGCTGGGCGCCCAGGACGCAGGATCGCCCGTCAGCGGCCCGCCGGCGGAGACCACGAAGAGGTCGTCGTCGCCGTCGTTGTCGAAGTCGCCCCAGGCGGCCCCGGGGCCCATGTCCTCCGGGAGCTGGGAGGAGCGCTCGCCGGCGAAGGTGGGGACGCCGGCGAGACCCGCCTCCGCCGTGACGTCGGTCCAGGCCGGGCGGGGCGCGTCGGCGGGAAGCCCCCGGGAGAGGCGCTCGGTGATCTCCGGCAGGTCCTCGCCGGAGCGCCAGGTCTCCGGCCGGCTGGATCGGTGGACCCAGGCACCCACGGCGAGGCCGAGGGCACCCAGGGCGGTCAGGGTCCAGGCCGCCCGGCGGAGGCGCCGCCGGCGACGGCCCAGGCGGCGGGGGGGGCGTCCGGGGCGGCCGGTTCGCGGTGCGGTCACGGGCTAGCCTCCGGCACCCGCGGGCTGGGTTGCCCCGGTTTCAGCGGCGGGCCGCTCGTCGGAGGCCGCCTCGGGTGCACGCACCTCCACCACCTCCTGGACCCGGTGCATCTCGATGACCGGAGAGGTCACGCCGGAGTCCTCCCCCAGGAGGTAGTTGAGGAGGAACTGGTCGATCTTGCGGTAGTTGAGCCGGGCGGTGATGGTGAGCTTGCCCGTCGCCGCCGGCGCCCGGACCTGGTGGTCCCGGACCGGGCGGCTCGCTTCCTCCGCCACGTCCTCCGGGACGGCGCCCAGCGAGCCGGGGCAGTCCACCATGTACTCCACGGTGTCGGAGTACCCGGGGAAGAGAGCCCGGCGGTAGCGCACGCCCACCATCTCCCACAGGTTGTGGCGGTCGATCAGGTTGCCGTACTGGTCCACCGGCTCCGCCTTGAACAGGAAGCTCCCCTGCTCGATGAAGTGGCGCTCGTCCCGGGTGCCGGAGGAGAAGACCTCGTTGCCCGCCTCGTCGGTGACCCGGATCTCCACCCAGCTCTGGATGATGTCCAGGGGGCCGGTGGGGAAGTCGTGGCCCACCTTGTTGGCGGTCAGGACCAGCCGGACCGGGAACGCCTCGCCGGCCACGGCGTGCTCCGGGGTGCGCAGGTCCATCTCCACCACCGGGCCGTCGGTCCACTTGTCCTCGATCTCCGGGATGGGGAAGTCACCCTTCAGCCAGCGCTCCGTCAGCTCCACCTGCTCGTGCCAGCCCGGGAGCTCCAGGATCTCCGGGACCATGGAGTTGGCGGCGATGAACCGGTGGCTCCGGTGCTTGCCGTCGTCCGGGGAGCGGTTGTAGTCCAGGGCGTCGCCGGCGGCCGGGTCCCGGGAGTCGACCAGGGGCATGTGGCACTCGCGGCACTCGATGGTCCGCTCCGGTTCGCCCTCCATGTACCAGTAGCTCGCCTTCCAGTTGTCGTACTGGTTCTGGAGCTGAACCCAGCCGACCCGGTTGACCTCCTCGTCGATGAACTGCTTGTGGCACGCGGCGCAGTACTCCGGCGCCTTGAACGCCCGCTTGGCGAGCTGGTTGTGCTCGTCCGGGTAGGTGCGGATCAGAAAGTCCCGCACGGTGCGGGCCGGACCGTCCTCGGCCCACTGGAACAGGTACGCCGCCGGCTGCTCCACCACGAAGTCGGCGTTGCCCTGGACGTCGGTCTCCCGGATCCCGTGGCACGAGAGGCACGAGACCCCCTCCTGGTAGCCGGCCTGGCCGGTCAGGTCCTCCACGAAGACGTTCTTCGTCCCGGAGAAGAGCGAGATCGGGTCGTGGCAGCCGCCGCAGTAGCGGGTGGATTCCGGGCCGTTCTGCTCCGCCATGACGGTCTGGATCTCCTGGAAGAAGGGGTCCATGGCGGCGTAGCGGTGGGCCGACGGCTGCCACTCCTCGACGATCTGCTCGTGGCAACCCGCGGTGCCGCAGCTCTCGGAGCCGCCCAGGGAGTCGGCGTCGAAGGCGCCCCCGGTGGTGGTCGTGGCCAGGCTCGGGGCGAACGGCCGGTCGGGGCCGTAGAGGAACTGGTAGTCCTCCGGGAGCTCGTTGTCGTAGACCGGGCCCGGGTAGAGGAGCACCAGGCCGACCAGCGCCAGCAGGCCCACCGCCGTGGGCAGCAGGCTCCGGGCCAGGATCCGCCGGGCCGGCGCCGCCACCTCCGCCTTGCGCCGTACCCGGACGTAGACCAGGGCCACGTGGGGCACCGCGCTCGCCAGGGCCACCAGGGTGGAGACCAGGTGGACGTTGCGCCAGACCGGCGACATGCTCAGCGCGAAGAGCCCCTGCCAGGTGACCACCAGGCCGGAGACCGACGTGACCAGCAGGGCCACGACGGCCACGTAGCCCAGGAGCACCACGTCCGACAGGTTGAAGCGCCGGTAGTCGAGCCAGTGGACGGCGAAGTACCAGGTCAGCGGCACCAGGGTCGCGAGCCCCACCACGGTGTGGAGGAGGACGCTCCACTCCACGGCGGCGTGGAACGGCGCCAGGGTGATGACGAGGCCCGTCAAGGTCTCGAAGGCGAGGGCGGCCAGCGCCAGCTTCGTGAGGGTGGCGCTCCAGCCGGTGCGGAAGTGATTGCCGTTTGCCATGGGTCCCTCCTTCGTCCTGACGGGCTAGACTCTCGACTCGCACTGTTTCGCGGTATGACCGGGATCAGGCCGCGAGGGTGGACAACCTCCCCATCTCCTCGAGCTGACGGTGCCGGTACGCTCCCAGCAGCGCCGCGCCCAGGGCTCCGGCCAGGATCGACTCCGGGTGGGCGGCGAGCCCGATCTCCGGCTGACCGCCGCGCTGCTTCTCCGCCGCCACCTCGCGGATGGCGGCCAGGAATCCCGCGTCGTGGGCCATCCCCCCGGTGACCAGGACCTCCCCCTCGGCGCCGATGGCCCGGACCAGCCGGGCGAGCTTCGAGGCGATGGAGAGGTGGATGCCCTTCAGGATGTCCGGGGTGGACACGCCCCGGCTCACCATGTTGATGACGTCGGTCTCGGCGAGGACCGCGCAGACCCCGGAGCACTTCTCAGGCTCCTCGGAGGCGAGGGAGAGCGTGCCCACGTCGTCCAGCGGCACGCCGAGGTAGCGGGTGATGTTCTCCACGAACTGCCCGGAGCCCGAGGCGCACTGGCTGGTCATGCGGACCTTGCCCACCTTGCCCCGGCCGTCGAAGGCGATGGCCCGGGCGTGGAGGGCCCCCACGTCCAGGGCGGCACGGGCCTCGGGGGCCAGGAACAGGGCGCCCCGGGCGTGGGTGGTCATGGAGTAGAAGTGGCCCGTGCCGCACTCGACGGTGTCGGCGTCTCCCGTGGAGGCCACGTAGTCCAGATCCTCCCGGGCGAGCCCGGCGGTGGCGAGGGCGTCGGCGAAGGCGGCGCGGACGACGTCGCGGACGTCCCGGCGCCGGATCCGCTGGACCGAGGTGGCGAGCACCTCGGCGTCCTCGCCGGCCCGGCTCCGGACGACGGCGATCTTGACCGAGCTCGCCCCCGGGTCGATCCCGGCGGTCGTATGGATGCGGTCCGTGGTCGTCATGGCGAACCTCCAGTCGGTGGCTCCGGGTCGGGATGCGAGGGTCTCCAGGGCCGGGCGGACGCAAGGTCCGCCCCTACACGCGAAAAGGGCGAATGGACTCGCACCCCACGCCTGTAGGGGAGGAGCTTGCCTCCTCCCGGGGCCGGGCGGCGGGTCATGCGGTCACCTCCTCGGCGAAGGTCGGAAGCAGGCCGCCGCGCCCGGCTTCGAGGTCGTCCAGGGCGAAGAGCGCCGCCCCCAGGGCCCCGGTGTAGATGGAGTCCGGGTGGATGTTGATGGCGACCTCCTCGCCGTAGTTCTCGGCGACGAGGTCCCGGAGGACCTTCACGGCCATGGGGTTCTTGGCCACGCCGCCGGTGAAGGTGAACTGGTCGGCGATCCCGCCGGAGCGGGCCAGGAGCGACAGGGCCCGGAGCATCATGGCCCGGTGGAGCCCGGCCAGGACGTCCTCGCGCTTCTCGCCCAGGGCGAGGCGCTCCCGGAGCTCGGCGCCGGCGAAGACGGTGCAGGTGGAGTTGACCCGGACCTTCCGGGTGGCCCTGAGCGCCAGGGGCCCCAGCTCGTGGAGGCCCAGGTTGAGCTCGTCGGCCAGGTACCCCAGGTAGCGCCCCGAGCCGGCGGCGCACCGGTCGTTCATCTGGAAGGAGGTGACCACGCCGGTCTCGTCCACCTGGATGGCCTTGGTGTCCTGGCCGCCGATGTCGAGGACGGTGCGGGTGCCCGGGAAGAGCCGGTGGGCGCCCCGGCCGTGGCACAGGATCTCGCTCCGCACGGCCTCCTGGGGGAAGGGGAGGGTCTGGCGCCCGTAGCCGGTGCCGGTGAAGGCGAGCTCCTCGATGGGCTCGGCGGAGACGGCGTCCACCACGGCGGAGAGCGGCCGGTCGAGGGTGAGCTCCCCCCTGGCGGTGCGCCGCATGCGAGCGGCGGCCCGGCGCAGGAGGTCCGGGAAGTCCAGGCGCTCGAGCCGGGTCTCCACGGCCAGGATGGCCCGGTCGTAGAGCGCCAGCAGGCGCTCGAAGGGCACTCCGTCCCCCCGGGCCGCCACCGCCTCGGCCCCCTCGATGTAGGCGGCGCCGGCGAGATCGCGGAAGAAGTCGCTCTTGCGCTCGCCGGGGGGCCCGGTTTCGGAGCCCGGCGAGGCCGCGACGGCGAAGAGCCGCGGCGCGTCCTCCTCGGCCCGGCCCAGGACTTCGTCCACGGCGGGGGCGAGGACGCCGCGCCACTCCGCCTGGAAGGGCTCGGCCAGGAGGCTCTCGATCTCTTCCCGCAGCCGGCCGAGCTGGTCCAGGTAGAGCTCCAGGCGGAAGGCCTCCTTCAGCCGTCGGCCCAGCTGTGCCGACTCCTCTCCGGCCCCGGCCAGGTGCCGCTCCAGCAGCCGGAAGCGGGCCGCCGTCAGGGCCTCCTCCCGGGCCACGGCGCAGGCCACGTCGTAGCTCGAGCGGCTGTTGGTGATGCCGTGGCCCAGGACCTCGCCGTCCTCCGTCAGGAGCAGGGCCTTGGTGGTGGTGGAGCCCAGGTCGATGCCGACGACGCACCTCATGCGTACCTCCCGCGCCTTCGCGACTCGAGCATCTGGAGATAGCTCTGGACGCGGTTCTCGATGTTCGCCTTGCCGAAGTAGCGCGGGTCCACCAGGTCCGACTCGATGAACCCGCCGGGCAGGCCGGTGCGCTCCTCGAGCTTCCGGAGCATCAGGAGCTGGCCGACGGAGAACGAGTTGCAGGACTTGACCGAGTTGATCAGGAACCCGTCGGCGGAGTAGTCCCGGAGGTAGCGCTCCAGGAGCTCCACCCGGCTCGGCAGGCACCGGTTCGTGTAGCAGGTCAGGCAGTACTCCGCCAGGCTCTCCAGCGGCCGAGCCGGGTCGTGGCGGAAACCCTCGTCGTATAGGCCGCCCACTTTGGTGTAGGTGGAGGCCACCACCACCGCCCCCTCCCGGGAGAACATGCGCCAGAAGTCGTCGAAGCTGGTCCAGTTGGGCGGCCCTTCCACCACCAGCCGGTAGCGCTCCTCGTCCAGCACGCCGTCCGGGGTGGTGGGACCCTCGCCCCGGGCGATGCGCCCCTCCACCTCGGCGCGGAGCTCCCGGTAATAGGCCCGGGCGTCCTCCGAGCCCCGGAAGGCGGAGAAGATGGGGCCGATGTAGTAGACCCCGCCGAAGTAGCCGTCGATGGGGGAGGGGCGGTGCTTCGCCGACTCCCAGACCGCCACCAGGTCGTCCTCGGCCTGGCGCGAGAGCTCGAGGCGCTCGCCCAGCTCGTCCAGGTCGAGGCTCCGGCCGGCCACCCGCTCCATGGCGGGGATCACCTCGCGCTCGAGCTGGTCCACCACGTAGCGGCGCATCTCCGGCGTGATCCGCCCCTCCGCCTGGTAGGGCACGTGGAGCATGACGACGGGGCAGTCGTACTCCTCCCGGAGGAGCTCGAACCACTTCATGAAGGTGAAGCACCCGGTGTAGGAGAGGAGCAGCAGGTCCGGCGCCGGGAGCTTCGTCCCCGTGGGACCCACGTTTCCGGAGCGCATCATCCCCAGGTCGCACTTGACGTAGGTGCAGACGTCCTCGGAATGGCCGGCCTTCTCGGCCTCGGCGATGTAGCCGCCGGAGAGGTTCCGCATGCCGGACTGGAGGGCGTTGATCTCCGGCAGGACGGGGAGCATCCCGAGGGACCCGATGAGCTCGGTCAGGTTTCCGGGCACGAAGGTGTAGACCACCTTCCTGCCGTCCTCCTTCGACCGCTCGAGCTTGTCGAAGTGCTCGGCGATCATCCGCTTCTGCCGGAGCTGGCTGGCGTCCTTGGTGCGCTCGCGCGGCGCAGGCGGCGCCTCGGTGGCCGGTGATCTTCGTGGGCTAGGTGTGGGCATGCGAGCCCTCCTCGATCGATGGTTCGACGCTTTCGACGGAGCGTGGAAGCCGGGTGGGGACGTGCCTCGTCATGCGCTTTTCCCCCAGAGCTTGACGGCGTCGGAGAACGCCCCGGCCTGCTCCCGGATGGGGCCGAGCTGGCCGGTGTTCTCGGCGAACTTGAGGCTGGTGTGCGGGATCCCGGCGCGGTCGAGGGCCGTCTCCAGCATGGGCTGGTCCAGGAGCGCCGGGTCGCAGAACGAGGCCGCCGCGAAGACCACGCCGTCGGCACCGGTTTCCGCCACCTGGCGGATGAGGTGCGCGCCCTTCTCGTCCGTGCCGATGTAGCGGCTGGCGGTGGCGACGCCGCGCTCGATGTAGGAGCGGGCGAGGGCGTCCACAGGGTCCTCGGCGTCACCCACCTCGATGGGCCCCTCCAGGAACTTGAAGCCGAGCTGGAAGTCGTCCTCCACGATGTCGCAGCCGGCCTTCTCCAGCGTCTTGATGAGGGCCAGCGGCGGCTGCTCGCAGAAGGAGCCCGCCACCACCACCCGGACGTTGTCGTACGGCCGGGCGGTGCGCTCCCGGAGGGCGGCGGTGAGCTCCCGGAGGAGCTCCGTGTGCTCGTCGGCGGGCAGCGCCGCCCCGGCCCGGGCGGCCAGGTAGACCTCCGAGGCCGGCGCCCGCCAGGGCTCGGCCCGGCGCAGGGCGTCGAGCTCCTCCAGGGCCGAGCGGCGCTCGTTCTCGGCGGCGATGGCGGCGCGCAGGGGCTCCTCGTCCAGGGGCCGGGCTCCCCGTTCCTCCAGGAAGGCCACCAGGGAGCGCATCTGGCCGGCGTAGAAGCGCCCCCCCACCTCCGGGTCGAAGTTCTGGGGCAGGTCGACGTAGACCGTGAAGGTCTCCGGCGACAGGAGGTTGAAGATCCCGCCCAGGTTCCGGATCACGTCGCAGATGGACGGGAAGAGCACCCCGTCCAGGACGTCCAGGTCGCCCCGGAGCGAGAGCTCCACCGTGCTCCGGGGGATGTGGCAGATGTAGCTCTGGAAGTACGAATCGCCCCGGATGATCTCCAGGGTCTCGCCGCCGCCGAAGAGGGCCACCGGCAGGCACCCCATGGCCTCGATCAGGGGCCGGGGCACGTAGATGGGCATGTAGCCCACGGCGAGGCCCTCGGGGTGCTGGTCCTTCCACCGGCGGACCGACTCCAGGGAGCAGTCCTCCGCCAGGAGCCGGCAGCGCTCCAGGATCGGGGCGGCGGGATCGGCGGCCGGGCCGGCTTCGCCCGGCGCTCCCGGCGGGGGTGGCGGCGGCGCAGAGGACCGCTGGGAGGGCTTCCGGCGGCGGGCGTGTTCGGCGCTCATGCCGGTGCTCCTTTCGGGTCCGGAGCCGCTGCGCCGCCCAGCAGCGGCGGCCAGTCCATCGCCGCCAGGCTCTGCTCCAGGCTCTCCTGGACGTCCTGGAACGGGCAGTGGCTGACCACGCCGCACAGGGCGATCCGGTGGATCGTCCGGGCGAGCTCGCGGGGCGGGCCGTGGACCTCCGGGTCGTACCAGCCGTAGCTCCAGTTCAGCATGCCGAACAGGTTGTAGGTGACGCGGTCGAGCTCGGCCGGCTCCGCGCCGGGCCGCGCGGTCCCGCCGCCGGTGCGGGCCGGAGCCCCGAGCCGGGTGCACCCCTGGACCATGAGCTGCTCCACGATCTCCCGGCCGATCCCGAAGTAGCGCTCCTTCAAGGCCCTCACCTCGCGGCGCCTTCCCGCCGGCAGGGAGGCCGCCTCGTGCACCAGCACCCGCATGACGTCCGGGTTCTCCGCCACGTAGCGCACGTGGTGGAACACGAAGACGTAGAGCCGGGCGTCGGCGGTGGCGGCGCCGCCCGCGTCCAGCCTCCGGAGCGCGTCCTCGGCGGAGCTCACCAGGACCTGGAACGCCTGCTCCTGGAGGGCGAAGAGGATCTCCTCCTTGGACGGGTAGTGGTTGTACAGGTTCGACAGGCTCATCCCGGCGGCCCGTGCGAGCTCGCGCATGGACATGCCGTGGAAGCCGTGGGCCGCGATGGCGCCGGCGGCGGCCCGGAGGATCCGGTCCTTCGGGTCCGCCGCCCCCGGGAACGTGCGCCGGGCGACCCGGCTGGCCCGCTCGGGCGTTCTCACCGGGACACCTCCAGGGCGGGCTCCCGCTCGGCGGGCCCGTCGGTTTCGGCGAGAGCCTCCTCCCACCCCGCCCGGGCCGACTCCGGCAGCACCTCCCGCACCAGGCCGCGGTCGAATCGCCTCCCCTCGGCCACCGCCCGGCGCAGGGCGACGAAGTCGATCTCCCGGTCGCCCTTCTCGCCGTGGTGGAACGCCGGGAAGCCGGCCGAGGCCTCGGTGGCCATGTTGAGGGAGAGCCAGGAGCGGTTGGTCTCGCTGTTGGCGTACCAGTGCTCGAGCTTCTTCTTGCGCAGGCCCTCCAGGGTCTTGCGGGTGCAGTCCGGGAAGGTGTGGAGCAGCCGGGTCACCAGCGCGTCCACCGCCCGGTCCAGTGGCGCCAGGTCGATCTCGAGCTCCGCCGCCAGGGCCTTCGCCTCCTCCCGGGCGGTGCCGGTCTTCCAGTCGCCGAAGACGATCCGGCCCGTGGCCTCGTCGACCCAGCGGTCGGTCACCACCCGGGGGTCGGGCACGTGGGCGCCCTCCGGCGTCCGGTGGACAGCGACCACCTCGTTGACCAGCCCCAGCCGGTGCGCCTTGTAGGCCGACCAGGGCTCGCACAGGGCCAGGCTCTCGGCGGCCCGGGCGTAGCCCACGTACAGGTGGAGGAAGTCGGTGGAGCCCCCGTCCGGGGCCGAGCCGTGGATCGGCCCCGCCTGCCCGAAGGAGGCGTGGCCCGCTGCGATGGAGAAGTCGCACGCCATGCCGATCTCCTGGCCGCCGGCGATCCTGAGGCCGTTGACCCGGCAGACGACCGGCTTGTCGCACAGCAGGATCGAGGTGACCATGTCGTTGAACAGCCGCATGTACTGGAGGTACTCGTGGGGCCGGCCGGCGTAGTAGGTGGCGTACTCTTCGGTGTTGCCCCCGGAGCAGAAGGCGCGTTCGCCGACGCCGGTGAAGACCACCGCCACCGCCGCCCGGTCGGCGCTCGCCCGCCGGAAGGCCAGGATCACCTCCTTGGCGATCTCGGTGGTGTAGCTGTTGAGCTGGCGCGGGTTGTCCAGGTGGATCCAGACCTGGTGGAGGCCGGTGGCGGGGGAGCCCTCCCGGCTCAGGACCGGGCGGGTCTCGTAGCGCACGTGCCGGAACTCGTGGTTCGGGGCGAGGTCGTGGTTCTTGAGGTCGGTCATGGTGGCATCACGTCCTTTCACGCTCGGCGCTGTCGTTGGCATGAGGTGCTTTCACGCTCGGCGCTGGTTGGCATGAGGTGCCTTCACACCTGCCCGTTCCGAGGGCTCTCTTCCTTGTCGTTCCGAGCGGAGCGAAGCGGAGTCGAGGAACCTGGGTGGGGGGAAGGCCGGCCACGCTTCACCTCCCGGGATGCAGGACCATCCGGCGAGCCAGGCGGTGCTCCGCCATGTCCTCCAGCAGCCGGTTGAGATCGGACATCGGCGCGTGCTCCACGACCGGCGAGACCGTCACCCGGCCGTCGTAGATCATCTCCAGGACGCCGGGGTAGGCCTCCGGCGGGCACCCCCAGGTGCCGTGCACGGTGGCGTCGAAGGCCATGAGGTTCGAGAGGCGGACCGGGATCGCCTCCGGCGTGTAGCCCACCTGGAGGAGGGTGGCGGCCCGGTCCAGGAGGGCGAAGGCGAGGGCCTGGCCCCGGGGCGTGCCGGAGGCCTCGAAGATCTTGAGGCGCAGGGACGGGATTCCCCACTCCCTGGCGAGCCCCCGGACCTCCTTGCGAACGTCCCTGGACTCGCGCCCCGTGACCTCGATCGTCCGGTCGGCGCCGAAGCCGGCGGCCGTTTCGAGGGCTGCGGCCGAGACGTCGCAGGCCACCACCCGGGCGCCCAGGGCCCGGGCGATCTGGACGAGGAACCCCCCGACGCCGCCGGCGCCCACCACCACCGCGAGGTCGCCCTCGGCGAGCCCCGCCCGGAGGGCCGCCTGGTAGGCGGTGGAGACGGCGTCCGCCACCACCGAGAGCTCGTCCAGGCGCAGGTCCTCCGGCGCGCCGGCCAGCGAGACCAGCGGCCCGGCGGGCACCAGGAGGTGGCTCGAAAAGCCGCCGTGGATGTCGTTGCCCGGCATCTTCTGGTGCGGGCAGGCGTTTCCCCGGCCGGCGCGACAGACGTCGCACGCGCCGCAGGGAAGGACCGCCGGCACCAGGACCGGCTGGTCCACCAGGTGGGCGAAGCCGTCGCCGGCGGCCACCACCGTGCCGGTGACTTCGTGCCCCAGGACCAGGGGCAGGTCGTGGCGCGGCGCCACCGAGCCGTCGGCGAAGGAGAGGTC
>JBKHJP010000456.1:0-3211 GCA_046538065.1 Thermoanaerobaculia bacterium
GCTCCACCGGGTCCCGGGGCTCGGCGTGCCACGAGGCGCCGGGGCGGCGGGTGCGAGCCTCGCCTTCCAAGATCTCCCGGGCGCAGACCGGGCAGAGGGCCGCCAGGTGCTCCCGGAGGACCTCGTCCAGGAACTCCGGGGACACCTCCCCCCGGGCGGCGGCGGTGAACATCGAGTGGTGGACGTGCATGGACTACCCCCTCCGTAAGTGCGCGGTTGCTGGATTCACCTCCCCGGTTCACCCAGTGTCGTCTTCCGGTGAAGCGGGACACCTCCGGAGAAAACGTCCCGGCGCCGGCGGGCCCACTCCGCCGGCGCTGGACGACGCCTTCATCCGTCAGGGTCCAGGCCCGGCCCGAGCTGCGGCTCGGCGAAGGGGTCGTCGGAGGCGGCCTCCGGCCCCTGCGAGGAGGTGGCCGCCGGCTCGCCGGCGGACCGGGCCAGCGCGGTGTCCAGGAACGCCGGCGCGCCCGCTTCCGTGCCGCCGGTGCCGGGGGCCGCGGGCTGCGCGGCCCCGGAGGCGGGTACGCCGGCCGCCAGGAGAGCCAGGGCCAGGGTGAGGGCGGAGGGTCTCCGCGAGGGGGTCGTGTGCATGACGTCTCCTTCCGGAGGGCGGCTCCGCACCGCCGGCGGCAGGCCGGCGCCGTCCGCCCCCCCGCCTGTATCGTGCACGACTGGCCGATTCGGTCCACCGCGACCCCGGAAACCGCACCCGACTTCGGTCCCGTGCATGCCGGAATTCACCCCCGAATCCGGCGCCGATTCTGCCGGGATGCACCCCTCCAATTCGGCACCGATTCGGCCGCGAATTCACCCCCGACTTCCGATCCCGGCGCCGCCGAACCCGCCCCGGAACCGGGGACCGGTTCGGCGGCTCGGGAGCCTCGGGACACTCCCGCCGGGACCGCCCGATTGCGGGGTTGGACGCTTCCTGGCGCCTTTCTAGCCTTCTCGCAACCACGAACGGCCTGCCGCCGCGGTGGGGCTCCGGAGCCGTCCGGTCCGGAGGCGGCCCGGAGGCTGGACCGGAACCTGGAAAGGAGGAGCGATGAGCCGCAGCGACGCCGATCCCCACGTGCCCTTCCTCTCGGCGGAGGAGGCCCGGATCCGGGTGGGCACCGCCCTCGCCCTGATCGAGCTCGCCGCCCAGGTCCTCGAGGAGCTCCCCCCGCCGGAGGCCGCCTTGCGCCTGGGGGACCGGGAGCTCTACCGGTACCTCCACGCCGGCGAGGCGGCGAGCCACGCCCTGGTGGGGCGCCGGGCCGACGAGACCCTGGAGCGTCCCGCGGCGGGCTCCGCCCTGGGCGAGGGCCTGCGGATCTACGAGTGGAGCGAGGGGGAGACCGGCCGGGAGTTCGCCCGCGCCCTGCGCGGGTGGAAGGCGGGGCGATGAGCGGCGCCCTGGCGCCGCTCAGGTCCTGGAACGACCGTTCGGGTCGCAGATCGACCGCTGGGGTCGCAAACCGACCGTTCGGCCGACCGGGGCGCCGAGGGTTTCAACCATTCGAGGAGGCGAGCCGCACCCTACCGCTGCGGCCCCACGGTGAAGCGCACGCGGTGGCCGGGCCGGGTGGCCCGGACCTCGATGGAGCGCACCTCGTCCTGCGTCAGGGGCCGATCGGTGGCGATCGTCATGAAGTACTGGGTGCGGAGCTCCCGGTTGATCTGGGTGTAGGCGTCGCCCAGGTCTTCGACGTCCGCGATGTAGTAGACGCGCCCGCCGGTGTGCTGGGTGATCGCCTCGAGGTCCGGCTTACGCACCGAGCCGCGCTCGTTGTAGAGCCCCGCGAGGGAGATGACGTAGACCGGGCTGGCCTCGGCCCGGGCGCCGTCGATGACGCGGCGGGTGGAGAAGCGGCTGCCCTGGTCTTCGCCGTCGGTGAGGAGGACCACCGCCCGGCGGCTGGTCTCGAGGTCGGTCGCCGAGTCCCGGAGCTGGACCAGGGTGAAGACGATGGAGTCGTAGAGGGCCGTGGCGCCGGTGGCGTGGAGGTTCCCGAAGCGCTCCAGGAGCGTGCTCACCTCGCCCGTGGGCTCCGCGATCACCCGCGGCCGGTCGGAGAACGCCACCAGCAGGGCCCGGTCGCGGGGGATGAGGGTGTTCACCAGGAACCTGGCCGCCGCCTGCTTGGCGTCGATCATCAGGGCGAGCATGCTGCCGGAGGTGTCGATGGCGAGGCCCAGGGTCAGCGGCACCTCGTCCGCCAGGAGGAAGCGCTCCACCGGCTGGGGCTCGCCGTCCAGGAGGATCTCGAAGTCCTCCGGACCGAGGCCCGCAACCGGCTGATCCTCGGAGCCGGTGACCACGGCGAAGAGCTCCACCAGGTTGACCTCGACGCGCTCCGCCACGGCGCCCGTGCCCAGGAAGCGCACGTCCTCGGCTTGGGAGCCGTCCTCCAGCACCGCCACCACCCGGGCGAAGTCCGCGGCGTCCTGGGTGCCGCCGCCGGCGGGCAGGCGGGCCCGGAAGGGCGGCTCCGCGAGGGTGGCGACGAGGGTGTCGTTGCGGTAGACCTCCACGCGCTCCAGGGCGCCCCCCGGGGGCAGGGAGACCCGGGCTTCGACCTGGACCTCGCCGTGGCCCCCGCCCTGAGCCTCGCCGGCGCTCCCCGGCTCGCTCTCCGGGTTCCGGGGCGCGGGGCCGAGGGCGGTGATCCGGATGGAGAAACGCTCCCCGCTGCCCGGGTTCACCTGGACGGAGTGGTCCCCCAGGGCGAGGCCGGAGCGGTCCCGGGCCACCACGCGGACGGTGTGGGGACGGACCTCCGGACCCAGGTCCAGGGTCGCGGAGAACGGGGCGCGCTCGTCCACCCCCGCCGCCTCGCCGTTCAGGAAGAACTCGACGCTCTTGACGGCGTCGGTGGTGACCAGCGTGTCGAACTCCGTGCGGCCGGTGACCAGGCGCCCTCGGGGCGGCAGGACGGCGATCACCTGGGCCCGCGGCGAAGCGTCGGCGGGTTCCGCCTCGTCGGGGGTGTCGGCCGGCGCCTCCTGGCGCCGGGCGTCGTGGACGACCACGTCGTGGCCCTCGACGGGGGTGCCCGTCGAGCGGGCGGCGGCGCTTCCCGGCGGGAGCTCGAGCTCCCCGGCGGCGAGCTCGGCCCGGGCGCCGCCCCAGCGGCGCTCCGGGTCGGCTCCCAGATCCTCCAGCACGGCGGCGGCGCCGTAGAGCTCGTCCGGGAGCTCCAGGACGTCCCGGAAGACCCACGCC
>JBKHJP010000457.1:0-3210 GCA_046538065.1 Thermoanaerobaculia bacterium
GGGCTGGCCGCCTCCCGGGGCCGGCCGGCCCGTGGGCTCGGGGGACTCCTGCCACGGGGCGGCCCTCCGCCGGCTTGCGTCCCTGGCCCGCGAGCTCGGCGGGGACCCGGAGCTCGTCAGGGAGGCGGCGGAGGCGACGCGGCGGGCGCTGGAGCGGGCGACCGCGGCCCCGGCTGCGAGGGCGCTGGAGGCGTGGCGCTTGGCGGTGCCGGACGTGGCCCCGCTGTACGAGGCGGACCCGGGCGTCTTCGACGCCCTGGCCGGCTTCATCGAGGACGGGCTCCACCGGGCCGGCCGGCGGCTGGCGGAGCTCCGCGCCGCCCGCGCCGGGGGGGAGGGCTGAGCCGTGCTGCCGTTCCCCCTGGCGGACCTGATCGTCGAGACGACCACCACCGAGGGGCTCGGGGACCTGTTCCTGGAGGGCCCCCAGGCGGGCCTGGGGGCCACCCTGGCCGAGCGCCTGGGCGACGGGGAGCAAACCTTCTTCTGCTGCTTCCAGGCGGGCGTGGCCTGGGAGGTCTTCAAGGGCACGGTGCACGACGAGGCTACGGACCGGGTGACGCGGGACGAGTTCGTGGCCAGCAGCACCGGGTCCACCGTCAACTTCGGGGCCGGCACCAAGAACGTGTTCACGGTCCTGCCGGCGAGCCAGAGCATGCTCGCCGCCCGGGCGCTCCAGGAGGTGGCCGAGGCGGGGCTCGAATCAGCGGCCCGGGGGAACCTGGGGGTGACGGCCAAGGGGGACGAGCTCGTGACGGCGGCGGACGCCTCGGCGGTCCGGACGGCGGCCGAGCTGGGGACCGTGGCGACCAGGGACGTCGGAGTCGGGGCCGACGCAGAAGTACCCGACCGGGGCCTGGCGGACGGGCGGTACTCACCCCTCCCGTCGGGCGCCTACGTGGACTTCCCGACGGACGGCTCGGTCAAGCTCCCGTTCTACATGTCCTCCGCCCCGCCGGGCTGGGTCCGGGAGACGGGCTCGGAGCTCCACGACACCATGATCCGGATGGTGACGACGGGGGGCGGCTCGGCGGTCACGACGGGGCGCGACGGGGTGAGCACCCCGAGCACTGAGCCCACCCAGCTCACTACCGGCCACCTCCCGCCCCACGACCACTCGTTCGACTACGACCTCGGCATCTTGGTTGATAGCGGCTCCCAGGAGACCGTCGTGACCCAGCTCTCGGGCGGCAACACGAAGGACACGACGAACACCGGCTCGGGCTTCGGCCACGACCACGGGATCAGGCTCAGATATGCCGACTTCCTGGTGGCGCGCTTCACGGGGTGACGGGATGCCGCAGCCGAAGAAGCACCTCAGGAAGAAGGACTACGCGAGGGTCGAGGAGCTCGCCGGACGCGGCGTGGCCGAGAAGTCCATCGCGCGCGCGGTCGGGGTGTCCTGGCACCGCTGGCGGGCGCTCCGGGACGGGGAGGACCCGCGGGCGGCGGCGGCCCTGGAGCGGGGCCGGGCCAAGGAGCACGACGCCCTCGTGGGCGCGCTGTTCAGCAAGGCCATGGCCGGGAACGTAACCGCCGCGATCTTTCTATTAAAGTGCCGCCACGGGTACATCGACCAGCCGAAACCGGAAACGGTTGACAACAAGGTCCAGATTACCTTTCAGTTGCCGGCACCCTTGGACCCGGCGGAGTACGACCGCCTCGTTTCCGCGGCGCCCCCGCGGGCCCTCCGGGAGGCCGGCCTCGACGGCGGTGACGGGGCGGGCGGTGACGGGCCGGGCGGTGACGGGGCGGGGCCTCCCGGGCCGCGCCGCGTCGCCGGGGAGGGCTCGCCGTGAGCTCCTCCGTCCTCGCTGACGAGCGCCCGACCCGGACGGAGCCGCTCGGCCTGACCCCGTTCCAGGAGCGGGCACTCATGGTGCCGGAGGAGTACGACCTGGCGCTGACCGGCGGCCGGGGCGGCGGGAAGACGTACGCGCTCCTGGCCCTGGCCCTGCGGCATTTGGAGGCGTACCGGGCCGCGGCCCGGGTGCTCTTCGTCCGTCGGAGCTACCCGGCCCTGCGGGACGCCGAGCAGACCGCGCGGGAGCTCTTCGGGCTCGTCTACGGCGCGGCGGCGAGCTACAACGCGAGCGCCCACGTCTGGACCTTGCCGGGCGGCGGCCTCCTGGAGCTCGGGCAGCTCGACGCCGAGGCGGACCTCCAGAAGTACCAGGGCCGGAGCACGACCTTGCTCTTGATTGACGAGCTCACGCAGTGGCCGGACCCCGGCCTGGTGGACACGCTCCGGGGCGGGCTCCGGGCTCCCCGGGGCATCCCGGTCCGCGCGGTGTTCGCGATGAACCCGGGCGGCCCCGGGCACGGCTGGTGCGCCCGCCGGTACGTCCACCGGGGCCGGGACTGGGAGCCGTTCGAGGAGCCGGACTCGGGCCGCCCCACGGTCCGGGCGCCCTCGACCCTGGCGGACAACCCGCACCTCGACCGGGCGGGTTACGAGCAGAACCTCCGGGCGGCGACCGCCCACGATCCGGGCCTCGCCGCGGCCTGGGTGGACGGGGACTGGGCCGCCGCCCGGGCGGGGAGCTTCTTCGGCGCGGTCCTCTCGGACCGGGTGTTCGTGGACCCCTGGCCGGGGCCGGGGGCCTCCCCCTGGTGGGCGGCGCCGCGCGATCGCCGGTGGGGGGTGTTCGCCCGCGAGTCGGAGCCGTCCCGGGAGCTCGGGACCCGGGAGGGCTGGGGGTTCTACCTCGCCTACGACCACGGGAGCGCCGCGCCGGGCGTCTGCTACGTCCTGGCCGAGTCGCCGGGCGCGCTGGGCCCGGACGGGCGGTGGTACGCCCGGGGCTCGATCGTGGCGTTGGACGAGGTGGCGAGCGCCCAGCCGGGCCGGCCGGCGGCGGGCCTGGGCTGGACCACCGAGCGGACGGCGGAGGCGATCCGCGCCATGTGCGAGCGCTGGCACGTCGCCCCGCGCGGGGTGGCGGACCCGAGCCTCTTCGCCGACCACGGCGGGGCGCGGGGCGCGCTGTCGGCGGAGTTCCGGGACGCCGGCGTGGACTTCCTCCCGGCGCCCAAGCTGGACCGCGTGGCCGGGTGGGCGAAGGTCCGGCAGATGCTCGCCAGCGCGGCGGACGGCGACACGGACCTCCCCGGCCTGTACATCACGCGGCGGTGCGCCTACGCGCTGGAGACGCTGCCGACGCTCCCCCGGGACCCGCGGCGGCCGGAGGACCTGGACACCGGGGCCCC
>JBKHJP010000458.1:0-3202 GCA_046538065.1 Thermoanaerobaculia bacterium
GCCTCCAAGCACCAGCACGTTGCGGTTCTCGATGTTCACGGTCGTCCTCCGGGGGTGATGCGGGATGGCTCGCCGCCGCGGCGGGCGCGGGGCAGACTCTCGGGGAGATGACGCCGGAGCGTCCGGCGTGGAGGATTCTACCCCGCGCCGCCCCATCGCAGTCCGGACGCGGTAAGATGCGAGCCTTCCGTCTCGTCGGCGGCGCCGAGAGGGGGGCTCGAGCCGAGGGCCGAGAGCGAGGACGATGACCATGGAGACCCTGGGACCGTTCGTCAGCCGTCACGGACTGGACCGGCACGGCATCGCCTGTGTCCGCCGCGCGTACTGGAACCTCCCGCCCGCGCGGCTCTACGAGGAGGCCCTCGCCCGGGGCGAGGCCCGCCTGGCGCGCCACGGTCCCCTGGTCGCCGAGACCGGAGCCCACACCGGCCGCTCCCCGCGGGACCGCTTCGTCGTCCGCGAGCCCGGCAGCGAGGCCGGCGTCTGGTGGGGCGACGTGAACCGGCCCATCGAGCCGGAGCACTTCGACCGGTTGCTGGACAAGGCCCGGCGCCACCTCGAGGGTCGCGACGCCTTCGTCTTCGACGGCTACGCCGGGGCGGACCCGGGGCACCGGCTGAAGGTCCGGGTCGTCACCGAGCTCGCCTGGCACAGCCTGTTCGCCAGCAACATGTTCATCCGGGAGGGCGACGGCGCCGCGCTGGAGTCCTTCGAGCCCGACTGCACGGTCCTGTCCGTGCCGGGGCTCCAGGCCGATCCCGAGACCGACGGGACCCGGAGCGGCACCTTCGTCGTCCTCCACCTGACGCGGCGCATCGTGCTCATCGGCGGCACGGAGTACGCGGGCGAGATCAAGAAGTCGATCTTCAGCCTGATGAACTACCACCTGCCGACCCGCGGCGTCCTGTCGATGCACTGCTCCGCCAACTACGGCCGCGACCGGGACGACCTGGCCCTCTTCTTCGGGCTGTCGGGGACCGGCAAGACCACGCTCTCCTCCGACTCGGGGCGGACCCTGATCGGCGACGACGAGCACGGCTGGACCGACGAGGGCGTCTTCAACATCGAGGGGGGCTGCTACGCCAAGGTCATCCGCCTCGACCCGGAGGGCGAGCCCGGGATCTACGCCACGACGCGCCGGTTCGGCACGATCCTGGAGAACGTGGTCTGCGATCCGGAGACCCGGGAGCTCGACCTGGACGACGACACCCGGACCGAGAACA
This sequence comes from Thermoanaerobaculia bacterium, assembly GCA_046538065.1. Lineage (GTDB taxonomy): Bacteria > Acidobacteriota > Thermoanaerobaculia > Multivoradales > DATKCC01 > JBKHJP01. The sequence goes on from JBKHJP010000458.1 coordinate 1,224, forward strand.
CCCGGGCCAGCTACCCGGTGGAGATGATCGGCAACGCCGACCCGACGGGCCGGGGCGGGCATCCGGAGAACGTGATCTTCCTGACGTGCGACGCGTTCGGGGTCCTGCCGCCGGTGGCCCGGCTCACCCGGGAGCAGGCCATGTACCACTTCCTCTCGGGGTACACGGCCAAGGTGGCGGGCACCGAGCGGGGGGTGACCGAGCCGACCGCCACCTTCAGCGCCTGCTTCGGTGCGCCGTTCCTCCCCCTCCACCCTGGGCTCTACGCCCGCATGCTGGGGGAGAAGCTCGAGCGCCACGGCGTGGACGTGTGGCTGATCAACACCGGCTGGACCGGTGGACCCTTCGGCGTGGGCGAGCGGATCGCCCTCGCCCACACGCGGCGGATGGTGGAGGCGGCGCTGACGGGGGAGCTCGGCTGGGTCCCCACGCGGGTCGACCCGGTCTTCGGCCTGGCGGTGCCGCGGGAGCTCGAGGGCGTCCCGCCGGAGCTCCTGGACCCTCGCTCCACCTGGTCCGACCCGGGCGCCTACGACCAGCGGGCCGCCCGGCTCGCCGAGATGTTCGCGGAGAACTTCGGGCGCTACGCCGCCGGGGTGAGCGACGAGATCCGGGCCGCCGGGCCCAAGGTCCCGGTGGGTTAGGGGTAGCAAGGCTCCCCCTCAGCCTTGAGGGAGGGTCGGCGGGAGTGCCTCCGAGCGCCTTCGCCCCCCGTCCCGGTCGGTGCCTTCGGCAAGCTCGAACCGGCCCGAGCCTATCCACCCAAGCAGAGATCCTCCGGGTCACCCTCCTCTCCCTCGATCCCTCTCCCACCCTCGGAGGGGGGAGAGGGACGCCCCCGCCCCGATCCTCGTGCTGACGAGCTCGACTCATCGGTCCGGATCCCGGTGGGCCCGAGATCGGCGGCTGCGCGGGCGGGAGGTGCTCCTGGTCACTGCTGCGCGTTCTGTGGAAGTGCGTCTCCAGGGATGATCTAACATACGGGGATGCCCGCGCTCCCTCGAGGCTTCCGGATCGCGTTGCGCCGGCTCTTGCGCCGCCCCGGCCAGAGCGTCGTGGCGGTCGCCGCCCTGGCCCTGGGCCTGGGGCTCACGGGAGCCCTCTTCGCCGTGATCCAGGGCACGTTCCTCCGGGGCCTGCCCTTCGAGGACGGCGAGCGGATCGTCCACGTCGGGCGCCGGCCCCTGTCGGAGGGGGGCGTGCTCACGCCGGAGCTCCGGGCCTGGCGCGAGGGCTCGCAGCGGGACGGAACCGGAGTCGAGGCGCTCGCCGGCTGGATCGGGACGGGGGGCGTCTGGAGCGGCGACGGGGCGCCTGCGGAGCGCCGCAACGGAGCCTACGTCTCGGAGGGCCTGTTCGAGCTCACCGGCGAGGGACCGGCCCTGGGGCGCACGTTCCGCCGGGAGGACACGCTGCCGGGGAGCGAACGGGTGGTCGTCCTCTCCTCGGTTCTCTGGCGGGAGCGCTACGGCGCCGACCCGGAGGTGGTGGGCCGGGCGGTGACGATCGGCGGCGATCCGGCCCGGGTGATCGGCGTGATGCCGGCGGGGTTCCAGTTCCCCTTGCGTCAGGAGTACTGGTTGCCCCTGGAGCCCCTGCTGGCGGAGGTGGGCGAGGGCTCCCGGCTCCCGGTCCAGGCGGTGGCGCGGCTCGAAGAAGGGGCCTCTCCCGTCCGGGCTGCGGCGGCCCTGGACGCCGTGGCCGATGGGGCCGCCCGCGCGGCGGGGGCCGACGCCGCGGAGACGACCGTCACGCCCTTCGTCCGGGCCTACACCGGGGCCCCCCGTCGCGCCCTCGGCTTCGCCACCGCGGCGGCGGTGGGTGTGCTCCTCATCGCCTGCGCCAACGTGGCCAACCTCCTCCTGACCCGGGGGCTCGCCCGCGCCGGGGAGCTGGCCGTCCGGTCCGCCCTGGGGGCGCCCCGGCGGCGCATCGCCGGAGAGCTCCTGGCGGACGCCGCGCTGCTGGCGGCCGGGGGC
>JBKHJP010000459.1:0-3201 GCA_046538065.1 Thermoanaerobaculia bacterium
GCTCTGGGCTCCGTCCTGAGCGAGCGTGGCGAGCCGAAGGATCGGCCGGTGGTGGGTGAGTGAAGCCTGATGAGGCGAGGCCGCTCTCTGGCGCCACGGCGACCACGGAAGCTCCGCGCCGAGGCGAAGCCGAAGCGCGCGCTGGTCCTCCGGAGGGGAGGCCCGCCCCGCCCTCCACCCCCGGTCGGACGTCGGCCATAATGCGCCCGCCATGCCCCCCCGCCCCCTCCGGGTCGCGCTCCTCGGGAGCCGCGGCATCCCCGCCCGCTACGGTGGCTACGAGACCCTCATGGAGGAGCTCGCCCCCCGACTCGCCCGGGCCGGCTTCGAGGTAACGGTCTACTGCCGCTCCCACTCCACCCCGCGGAGCCTCCGGGAGTACCGGGGCGTGCGCCTCCGGGTCCTGCCCACGATCCGGAAGCGCCACCTGGACACGCCGGTCCACACCCTCCTCTCCTGCCTGGACGCCCTGGAGCCCGGCGAGGGGCGACCCTTCGACGCCGCCCTGGTGGTCAACGGCGCGAACGCCCTCTTCGCCCCCCTCCTGGGCCTCGCCGGGACACGGGTGGCCCTCCACGTCGACGGCATCGAGCGCCAGAGGGGCAAGTGGGGGCGCCTGGGCCGGAGCGTCTACGCCCTCTCGGAGCGCCTGGCCTGCGTCGTCCCGGACGCCTTGATCACCGACGCCCAGGTGATCCGGCGCTACTACCTGGAGCGCCACGGCGTGGACTCGGAGGTGATCGCCTACGGCGTCGACGCCGTGCGCCCGGAGGGCCGGGCCACCCTGGAGCGCCTGGGGCTCGAGCCCCGGCGCTACTTCCTCTACGTCTCCCGGTTCGAGCCGGAGAACAACCCCCACCGGGTGGTGGAGGCTTACCGGCGCGCCGGCGGCGAGCTGCCCCTGGTGATGGTCGGCGGGGCACCGTACGCGGACCGCTTCATCCAGGGCTTCCGCGCCCGGGCCGACCCCCGGGTGCTCTTCCCCGGGCCGATCTACGGCGAGGGCTACCGCGAGCTCCTGTCCCACGCCCTGGCCTACGTCCACGCCACCGAGGTGGGGGGGACCCACCCGGCCCTGGTGGAGGCGATGGGGTACGGGAACTGCGCCCTGGTCAACGATACGCCGGAGAACCGGGAGGTGGCGGGGCCGTCGGCCTGGTACTTCCGGGCGCCGGAGCCGGAGAGCCTGGCGGCCCTCTTCGACCGCGTCCGGGAGCGGCCGGGGGAGGCCCGGGAGCTGGGCTGCTCCGCCGCCGCCCGGGCCGCCGAGCGCTACACCTGGGACCGGGTGGCGGAGGAGTACCGCAGGTTGCTCCTCCGGCTCGCCTCCGGGGCGGCGTCCGCGCCCGGGCCGGAGGACCCCGCCAGGGGTGCCGGGACCCCCGCCGCGGGCGCCGCAGGCGGGGCGGACTGGACGTAAGGAGCCGTTTGACGTAGAAAAGGCCCGTTTGGGCGGCCGGCCCGAGGCCGCACGGCGTAGGTCCGCCCGGCGGTGCCCGGAACGCGCCGTCTTGGCGCACGGACGAAGACAGTGTATCATGGCGTAGCGCCATAGCTAGTGAGGGTGGCGCCGAGAGGAGCCGATCCTTCGATGCTCAAAGAACGCGCGCGGCTGGTCGCCGCAACGGTCTTCACCCTCGACCTCCTCCTCGTCTCCCTGGCCTTCCTGCTCTCCTACTGGGCCCGGAGCTCGTTCCTCCCGTGGCTCCTTCCGGAGCAGTTCCCGCAGCCACTCTACCCGCTGGGGGAGTACCTCTCCTTCCTGCCGCTGGCCCTGCTGATCTGGGGCGTCCTCCTCCTGCGCACCGGGCGGTACCGCTCCCACCGGACGGTGCCCATCGTGGAGGAGGCGTGGGCGATCATCCAGGTATGTGCGACGGCCATCGTGGTCTTCGCCCTCCTCCTCTACGCCCTGCGGATCGACGAGCTCCTGCTGGACGACGACCGGATCAGCCGGCTGTGGATCGCCCTGTTCGGCGTCCTGTGCTGCCTGTTCCTCCTGACCGAGAAGCTGGCGCTGCGGATCACGTCGCGCTACGTCCGGGCTCGCGGTTACAACTACCGCACCGTCCTCGTCGTCGGCACGAACTCCCAGGCCCGCGAGATGGCCCGCTCCCTCGAGGAGCATTCCTTCTGGGGGTACCGGGTCCTGGGCTTCGCCGTCAACGGCGAGGCCGACGGCGCGCCCGACCCCGCCGAGCTCGACCACCCCATCGTGGGCCGCGTCGAGGAGATCCCCCGGATCGTCTCGGAGGAGGTCGTGGACGAGGTCATCTTCTGCGTCGGCCGCCGCGACCTCGACCGGATGGAGGACGTCTTCCTGGCCCTCTCGGAGCAGGGCATCCGGACCCGCTTCGCCCTGAACTTCTTCCCGCACACCAAGGCCAAGGTGGAGCTGGAGGAGATGGGTACCCAGCCGGTCCTGTCCTTCTCGACGGCTCCGTCCAGCCTGATCCAGCTCACCGCCAAGCGCGCCCTGGACGTGGCGATCTCCGCCCTGCTGCTGTTCCTCGCCCTGCCGGTGGTTGGGGTGGTCGCCCTGGCGATCAAGGCCACCTCCAGGGGCGGCACGGTCCTCTTCCGCCAGACCCGCTGCGGGCTGAACGGCCGCTCCTTCACCCTGTACAAGTTCCGGACGATGGTGGAGGACGCCGAGGAGCGCCGCCGGGAGCTGCTCCACCTGAACGAGATGGACGGGCCGGTCTTCAAGGTCCGGAGCGATCCGCGGGTGACCCTCCTGGGGCGCTTCCTGCGGAAGTTCAGCCTGGACGAGCTGCCCCAGCTCTGGAACGTGCTCCGCGGCGACATGAGCCTGGTGGGCCCCCGGCCGCCGATCCCGGAGGAGGTGTCGAAGTACCAGCGCTGGCAGCGGCGGCGCCTGGCGATGAAGCCGGGCCTGACCTGCCTGTGGCAGATCAGCGGCAGGAACGAGGTCGACTTCGACCGCTGGATGGAGCTGGACCTGGAGTACATCGATTCCTGGACGCCGAGCCTGGACCTGAAGATCCTCTGGAAGACGATCCCGGTGGTGCTGTCCGGGCGCGGGGCGTCCTGAGCCCCCCGCCGTTGCGGGCGCCGGTGCGGGGGTGCTCCCCTCCGGGGACCGGTGCGAGCATCTCGGCGGCTGCTACGTCGGCTCGCCCCTGCGCTCAGAGCTTGTGAATCAATCTCCGGCCGTAGCGAGGGCGTCAGCCGGGCGCC
>JBKHJP010000460.1:0-3185 GCA_046538065.1 Thermoanaerobaculia bacterium
CTGCCGACGACTCCGACGATCTCGTAGTCCTGCTGCCCAAGCTCGAACCGGCTCCCGAGTCCGGCACCCTCCGGGAGCTTGTCCTCCATGAACCGTTCGTTGACCACCGCCACCCGCGGCCTCCCGGGGCCGTCCGCCGCCTCGAACGTCCGCCCCCGGAGCAGAGGGATCCGCAGCGTCTCGAAGAAGTCGGGGGTGACGTAGCTCGTGGAGACCGCCGCCGGCTCGCTCATGCCGCCGTCCGGGACCCGCGCCCGGAAACCCAGGTTGAGGAGGCGCTCGTACGGCAGGCCCAGGCTCACCGCGGCTCCCTCCATTCCCGGCCCTCGCCGGATCCGCTCCAGGCTCTCGTCCACCAGGCCGGTGATCCGCTCCCGGGTCTCGTAGCGGGCGTCCTGGAGGGAGACGGTACCGGCCACCACCCCCTCCGGGTCGAAGCCCGGGTCCAGGCTCCGCAGGTTGACGAAGGTGCGCGCCAGCAGGCCGGCGAAGACCAGCAGCACCATCCCCACGGCGATCTCCCCCGTCACCAGCACCCGCCGGGACCACCCCGCGGACCCGGCGGACGCTCCCCGGCCGCCGCCGCCCGCCAGCACCGCCTTGGGATCGAGGCGCGAGACCTGGAGCGCGGGCCACAGGCCGAAGGCCAGGCTGGTGAGGAGCGCCAGCGCCATCGTCGCCCAGGCCACCCGGGCGTCCACGGCCACCGGCTGGCCCAGGGAGAGGGTGTCCCGGGCGAGGGCGCTCAGGCCCTCGGTGCCCAGGGTGCCGAAGGCGAGCCCCAGCAGCCCGCCGGCGCCAGCCAGGATCAGGCTCTCCACCAGGACCTGGCGGACCACCGCGCCCCGGCCGCCGCCCAGGGCGATGCGGGCGGCGACCTCCCGGGACCGGCCGGCGGTGCGGGCAAGCATCAGGCCGGCGAGGTTGGCGCAGACCACGACCAGGACGAGCCCGACGGCGCTCCACAGCAGGAACAGCGGCCAGCGCAGACCCTGGGACAGGGCCCGGCGGAGCGGCATGAGCGAGAAGCGGGCCTCGACGCCGGGGGGCGGCTGGCGCTGCTCGTGCCACGCCGGCCGGGCCAGGGCGTCCACCTCGGCGCCGGCCTGCTCCCAGGAGGCCCCGGGCTCCAGGCGGGCCACGATCTGGTAGTTCGTGCCGCCGCCCTCCCCAGAGGTGGAGGGGCGAAGGGGCGTCCAGAGCTCCGCCGGGAACGTGCTCCGGAAGCCTTCCGGCATGACGCCCACAACCGTGTGGGGCTCTCCCCGGAGGAGCACCGACTCCCCCACGACCGACGGGTCGCCGCCGAAGGCCCGCTGCCACAGGCCGTGGCTGAGTACCGCCACCGCCGGACCGCCGGGCCGGTCCTCCTCGGGCGTGAACTCCCGGCCGAGCCGGGGGGCCACGCCCAGGACCCGGAAGAACCCCGCGCTCACCCGTTGCTGCTCCAGGTGCACCGCCCGGTCGCCGGCGTAGAAGTTGATGCCGGTGGGCACCCCCGAGACCGCCAGGTCCACCAGCTCGGCGTGGTCCCGGAGGGCCTCCCAGGTGTGGCCGTCCTGGGAGGTCTGCTCGCCCCCCGCGCCGTCCGGGGTCCGGACCGTCGTCGAGACCACGGCCAGGCGGTCCGGCTCCGGGTAGGGCAGGGAGCGCAGAAGCAGGGTGTCCACCATGCTGAAGACGGTAGCGTTGGCGCCGATCCCCAGAGCCAGGGTGAGGACGGCGGTGGTGGTGAAGACCGGGCTCTTCCGGAGCACCCGCAGGGCGAAGCGGGCGTCCCGGGCGAGGGCGTCCAGGTGCTGGGCGGGCGAGGTCATGGGGTGGCCTCCAGGGTTGGTCGTTCTCCTCCATGTACGAGCCGGGGCAGTCCGGGTTGCAGTGCAGGTCGAGTCGGCTGTGGGAGGGGCGGTGGGGCGTGGGTGGCTCTCCCGCGCTGGCGAACGCCGCGCGCGTCGTGGTGCAGTGGGCGCAAGGCGCGCGGCTCCGCTCCGAGCTTGTGAATGAATCTCCGGCCGTAGCGAGGGCGTCTCCGGGTGCCTCCAGCATCCAGGGGAGCTGAAGCCGGGAACGGTGGGATGGGATCGCACCCTACCCGGTCCGGTCCGCCGGGTGGCGGAACGCGGAGGCTCATGGCACCGGTTCTGCTAGCGTTCCCGCACCATGAGAACCCGCCGCCGGATCGCCGCGTCCCTCCTGCTCCTCGTCGTTCTTCCGTTCGCCCCGGGGGCTTCACCGCCGTCCTCGGCCCAGGACGCCGCGTCCCTCTGGGCGGTGCTGGACTCGGCCCGGGAGAGCCTGGCCGCGGCCGGGGCGGAGCAGGCGGACTTCGTCCAGACCTACGTGCCGGCGGGCTTCTCCACCGGGGAGGAGGAGGCGGGCCGGGTGGCGTTCCGGCTGCCGGACTGCCTGCGCTGGGACTACGACGAGCCGTACCCGAAGAGCTTCCTCCTGTGCGGCGAGGAGGTCTACTCCTGGAACCCGGAGGACCGGCGGGGGCAGGTGGGCGAGGTGGACCGGGAGCGCCAGCCCGGGCTGGACCTCCTCCTGCTGCCGGTGGACGAGCTCTCGGGTCGCTACGAGGCTTCGATCGCCCCGGCCGAGGACCGGGGTTCCGGCGAGGCGGCTGGCCCGGCCCCCAGCCAGGCCGCCACCGAAACCGGTGCCGCGGGCGAAGGCCGGGTCGCCGTCCACCTGGAGCCGCGCGCCGGCCTGGCCGCGCAGACCGAGCTCACCCAGGCCACCCTGGTCGTGGACACCACCACCGACCGCCTGGTGGAGGTCTCCTACCAGGACCGCGAAGGCAACCGCACCACCTTCCGCCTCTCCGACTACCGCGCCCTGGAGGATCCGGGCCTCTTCGAGCCCCCGGAGGGTATCGACTGGGAGGAGGGGTAGGCGAGGGGCCGGAGGGCCCCAGTTGGTGCGACAGGGTCGCACCCTACGGCTCCGGGGGACGTAGGGTGCGATCGCATCGCACCGGGGCGAGGGGCCGGGCGACCCCTTTTGGTGCGGCAAGCCGCACCTTACGCACGTGTCCGGTGCACGCGTGCACACCACCCGGAGACCGAGAGAGTTTCACCGAGGGCGGGCCTCCCGCCTCGACGGACCCTGACCGCTGAGGAGCACGAAGGGGGCGGGCCGGGGGCTCCCGACGGGGGGACGTCGAAGCCGGCGCTCCGCGCACC
>JBKHJP010000089.1:0-13654 GCA_046538065.1 Thermoanaerobaculia bacterium
GACCAGGGCTACGACCAGCGCCGATTCGCCGGCCAGGTCCGGACCCGTGCGGAACGCGGCGTCCGCCGGGGGCACCACGAGCCCCGCCAGGACGAGGACCCCCGCGGGCAGGAGCACGGCGGCGATCCGGTCCCGCAGGTCCCGGAGCTCGGCCCGGTAGAGCCTCGTCGACAGCCGGTCCAGGCCGCTGAGGAGGCCCTCCCACGCCCGGTCGAAGAGGTCCGCCGCAGCGGCGCTCGCCCGCCCCGTTCCCACGGCGCCCCGGGCGACCGCGAAGGCCAGGAAGCCCCCCACGCCCCAGGCCGCCAGGGCCATGACGACGCTGGGCCGGAGCTCCAGGTGGTAGGCGAGCTCCAGGCCGCCGCCGGTTCCGTGGACGGCGGCCGCCGACTCCCGGCCCAGGCCCTGGAGCGCCTTCGGCAGGAGCCCGCCGACGACCAGGAGCGCCGCCAGGGCCGCCACGGGCTGGACCGCCAGGCGTCCCGGAGGGTGGGTCTTCGCGCCCGGGCCGCCGTCTCCGGAGGGCGCCGGCCGCCCCAGGAAGATGCCGCTCCAGAACCGCCAGGCGTAGGCCACCGTCAGGGCCACCGCCGCCACCGCCGCCGCCTGGGCCCAGGGGCCGTGCCGGGCCGCCTCGGCGAAGAAGCCCTCGTCCTTGAAGTAGCCGGCGGTCAGCGGCAGGCCCGCCAGGGCCGCCGCCGCCACCGCGGAGGCCGCCGCCAGGAGCGGCATGCGGCGACCCAGGCCGCCCACGCGGGACAGCTCGTCCTCGCCGGTGGCCAGGGTGACGGCGCCGGCGGTCAGGAAGAGGGCGCTCTTGGCCGCGCCGTGGACCAGCACCCAGACGCCGGCCGCGGCGGCGGCCCCGGCCCCTCCGAGACCGAGGAGGACCACGGCGTAGCCGTACTGGGAGATCGTGGACCAGGCCAGGATCTCCTTGAGGCCCTCGGCCCCCAGGGCGCGCAGGCCGCCCAGCAGCACCGAGAGCGCGCCGGCCGCCAGGAGCGCTGCCCGGGGCCCGGGGCCCAGGAGGGGGTGCAGGCGGTGCAGCACGAAGATCCCCGCCGCCACCATGGCGGCCGCGTGGAGATAGGCGGAGACCGGGGTCGGCGCCACCATGGCCCGCGGCAGCCAGAGCTGGAAGGGGACCTGGGCGCTCTTGGCGAGCGCCGCCACCAGGACGAGGGCCACGGCCACGACCTCGCCCCCCTGGGCCGGGCCGGCCGCCAGGAGCTCAGGGATCTGAAAGGTGCTCCGGGCGGTGCCCAGGGCCAGGGCACCCGCCAGAAACGCAACGGAAGGAGCTCCGGTGACCAGGAGGGCGGTCCGGGCCGCGTCCCGGGCTTCCGGCTCGCCGCGGTGGAAGGCGATCAGGACGTAGGAGCAGACGGCCGTGACGTCGAAGGCCACGAGGAGGAGGATCAGGTCCTGGGCCAGAGCCAGGGCCAGCATCGAGCCCAGGAAGAGCAGCATCCAGGCGTAAAAGCGCGCCAGCGCCTCGCCGGCCTCGCCGTGGCGCTTCACGGCGTGGCCCATGTAGCGCCCGGCGAAGGCCAGGACCGCGACGGCGACGCCCGCGGCGAGGAGGCAGTAGAGACGGGCCAGGCCGTCCGCCGCCAGGTGCAGGCGCCAGCCCCAGGCCGGCACCCAGGCCACGTCCGGCCCGGGTGTGCCCCGGGCCGGCCAGCCGAAGAGCACCGCCCCCAGGAGCGCCGTCGAAGCCGCCAGGGAGAGGGGAAATGCGGCGGCCGGGCGCCAGCGGGCCAGGAGGGCCACGGCGCCGGCCGCGAGGGCTGCGAGGAGGGGCGTCCAGGCCGCCGGGGGCACGGCGAGCACCGCCGCGCCGGGCCCCTAGCCCTTGCCGGGTTCGCCTGTGGGAGCGGTGCTGCCCGGGGGTGGTGCGCTTCCGGGGGGCCGGTCGCGCCGGCGCTCCTCGCGGGCCGCCTCCGTCTCCTCCTGCGCCGCTTCGCGGGCGGTCTCCCCGGCCTCGTGGACACCGGTCTTCAGGCGCTCGGTAGGGGGCTCGCCCCGCTGGGCGGCCTCGCCCATCGCCTCCCGGGCGGAGTGGGCCGCCTCCCGGGTGGCCCGCGTGCCGCGCTCGACCGCCTCCTCGGTGGCGCCCCGGGCCTCCTCGGCGGCGCGGTCGCTGGTCTCGCCCATCGTCTCGTCCTCCCAGCGGGTGCGGGGCAGCGCCAGCCCCGTCAGGACACCCAGCCCCAGGGCGGCGACACCCGACGACAGCGGGTTCGAGCGGAGGTTCCGGCGCAGGCGCACTCTCGTGCGCCCCAGGCTCTCGCCGGAGCGCTCCCCGATCTCGCCGGCGCGTCCCGGGAGCTTGCCGAGCGTGGAGCCACCGCCGGTCGGGCCGGGGTTCCCGTCACCGCTCGAGCCGATCGAGATGGAACGGCCGCTCGCGCTCTCCACCACCAGCCAGCCGAGGCCGGCGCCGATCAGGGCCAGGGGCACGGGATGGGTCGTCGCGGCCCGGCCCAGCCCGGCGCCGCGGCCTCCCAGGGTGCGCCGGACCCGGGCCCAGGCCTCCTCGGCCAGGGCACCGGGGGCCAGCCGCCCCTGGAGGGCCTCCACGGTGACGTCCAGCTCCTCGCGGTCGCGGTCGATCTCGCGGCGGATCTCGTCGGGGGAGCGGTTGCGACCCCGCTTCAGTGTGTCTTCTCGAGTAGCCATTCCTTGTCGTCCTCCAGGGTCTCCCGGGTCCGCTCCGGGACCAGGTGCTGCTGCCGGATCGTGCGGATCGCCTTGGCGATCAGGGCCGCGCTCACCAGGGCGAAGACCACGCCCAGGATGAGGGGCGCCAGCCACACCGTCACTTCCACCTCCATCCATCGGGACAGGAGCGACGTGAGGCCGCGGTTGAGGGCCGCGGCGAAGGCCAGGATCGCCGCCAGGCCGATGCCGAACCCGATCGCCAGGGCGGCGAGGTTCCGGCTGATGACCTCCACGGTCTCCCGGGTCTCGGCCTTCGCGAGGTCGATCTCGTTGCGGATCAGGCCCCGGGCCTCGTCCACTAGCTCCCGGACCAGGGCGGGTACGCTCTTGCGTTCCTCGGCGGCCAGCCGCGCGGCGTGGTTGCCGGGGCGCTCTCCAGGTTCCCGCACGCTCATCGGAGGTCTCCCGGAGGCGGCTGCGTGGTGACCGGCGGTCGGGGCGGAATCGGCGACTCCGGCCGCATCGGCTCCTCGGCGGGCACCCGGCCCGTGGGTCGCTCCGCCGCCAGCGGGTGCTCCTCCACGCCCTGGGCCTCCTCGGAGCTCTTCAGGAACCGTCCCAGGAGCAGGCCGGTGAAGTAGCACCCGCCGATGAAGAGCTCCGGGCGCCGCCGGGCCATCGACCGGGCGTCTCGGAGCAGGGCGTCCAGGTCCCGGTCCTCCAGGTAGCCGCCCAGGCGCTCCACGCGCTCGGCGGCGCGCTCGGTGTAACCCCCGAGCTGGTCCCGCTCGTCCGCCCGCAGGGTGTCCGACGCCTGGTGCAGCGCCCGGGCCACGGATTCCAGGGTCGCTTCGGCCCGGGTCTTCTGCCTCTGGCTCCGGTCGATCACCGCCTCCTTCCCGGCCTCTTTCGCCTCCCGGGCGGCGTCGCGGGTGGCCCGCCGCAGCTCGTCCACCGTCTCCCGGGCCGACTCCTGCGGGTCCCGCCGGCCGGTCTCCTTCGTCCTATCCGCTCCGGGGGTGGTCCCTCCCCGATCGTGGGTCTCTGGCATCGTGCTGGGCCTCCTGTGCTGACAGCGTCCCCCTCGTCCGGCCCCGGCAAGCTTCAAGGGGCGTGCCACGAGGGAGGCCAGGTGCGGGCGCAGCGGCTTCGGAGGGGCAAACGGAGGGGCCCGGCAAGGGGGTTCCCCGTCCGAGAGAGAGCTTGTAACAAAGAGCGGCGCGGGGTACCCGATTTACAAGGAGACGTCGAACCGGACCAGGCGTCCGGTCCCCTCCTGCCAGTCCACCTCCGTCACCGTGCAGTGGGACGGGCGAAAGGGCCGCCACCGGGCCGGGCACAGGTTCTGGATGGCGCCCAGGAGCTGGTTGACCACGCCGGCGTGGGTGACGACCACCGCGGATCCGCCCCGGTGCTCCGCGGCGATGCGGTCGCAGGCCGCCAGCACCCGGCGCCTGAGGTCCGCGTAGCTCTCGCCGCCGGGCCACCGGAAGTCAGCGTGCTCCTCGCGGTCGTTGATCTCCCAGGCGGCCGGGAACCGGTGCTCGGCGACCCGCACCTCGAGCCCGTCGGCGGCGCCGCAGTGGATCTCCTGGAGCCCCGGGCACCACTGCAGGGGCACCCGGTGGACGACCTGGATCTCCCGGGCCGTGGCGGCGGCCCGCTGGAGGGGGCTGGAGTAGATGGCGTCGAAGGGCCACGGGCCCAGGTTCCGGGCGATCCGCCGGGCCTGGTGGATGCCCTGGACGGTCAGGGGGAGGTCGGTGCTGCCCAGGACCACGGTGCCTCCGCCGAGGTTGCCGGTGGTGTGCCCGTGACGGATCAGCAGCAGGCGCGTAGCCCTCATGGGGGCGCCCGAGTTCAAGGGCGCTGCCAACCTGTCCAGCAGCAGTGTGGAATCCCCTCGGGCCGCCCGGTACCATCGGGCGCGCCGATGCCCGAATCCGCATCATCCGTGCTGCGAGAGGACCGTGCCCGCAGCCTCCTCCGGGAGCACTTCGGCGAGCTCTCGAATCTCCACCTGGAGACCCGGGAGCTCCGGGGCGGGCTGGAGTCCCACGCCGTCCTGCGCGCCGTGGCCCGGTTCCGGGACGCCGAGGGGCGTCCCCGGAGCTGGAGCTGGGTGGTCAAGCGGGTCTCGGAGACCCGGCGCCGGGAGGTCACCGTCTACCGGCGCCTCCCTCCGGGGGGCGGGGTGCTCCATTACGCACCGGAGCTCCTGGCGATCGAGGACGAGGACGACGGTGGGGCCGTGTTGCACCTGGAGTGGATCCGCCCGGTGCGCCGCTGGCCTTGGGAGGACATGGGGACCGCCAAGCGGGTCACCGGCCGGCTGGCCCAGATCCACTGGGACGTCGACGCCCAGCTCGGCGCCACGGAGCTCCCCCCCTGGGACTACGAGGGCGAGCTCGCCTGGTCGGCCGCGGCCACCGTCGAGACCGTCGAGCAGCTCCCGGACGACGACGCCCTGCGCCCCATCCGCCGGGGCCTGCCGGCGGTGCGACGGATGGCCGAAGCGGCCCCCCGGATCCGCCAGGAGATCGCCTGCTGGGACCGCGGCAGCCAGGTCTGGATCCACGGCGACCTGCACCCGGGCAACGTCCTGCTCCGCCGGACCCGGGGCCAGTCCGAGCCGGTGCTCCTGGACTGGGGGCGGGTGCGCCGGGGCTCGCGCCTGGAGGACCTGAGCTCGTGGGTCCTCAGCCTCACCCACTGGGTGCCGGAGGCCCGGCGGCGCCACGACACGCTGCTGCGGAAGTACCTGGAGGGCTCCGGCGGCGCCGGCCGCTTGGGGGGCGGGTTCCGGGACGCCTATTGGCTCGCCGGGGCCTGCAACGCCCTGGCGGGGGCCTTGCGCTATCAGATCGTCATGGCGTGCGAGTCCCCCAGCGAGGTCCAGCGGAGCAAGGCGTTGACGGCGGCCCACCGCTGGATGCGGACCGTGCGCCGGGCCGACGCCTGCTTCGGCTGGAGCTGACCCCGGACGGACGCTGGCAACCGCATTGCTTTCCCAGGCCGCTGGCATGGGACCTCCGGAGCTGACCATCCGCTGGACGATCGGGGACGTCCACCCCTACGGCTTCGAGTCGCTGCGGCTCTCGATCTGGGGTGCGCGGCGGCTCTTCGGCACCGCCGCGGACCTGGAGGTCTGCGTCAACTCGAAGGAGCTCGGGGCGGCGCGCCGGGCCGCGGGCACCCTCCCCGACGGTGTGCGCTGGACGGCCGTCCGCGACTTCCCGGAGTGGCTCGTCCCTCACCTGGATCCGGGCCTCGCCGAGGGCGTGGCGTGGAAGCTCGCGCCGGCGCGGGTCGGCGCCGGCCGGGAGCTGGCCCTGGACAACGACGTGATCCTGTGGGACGTCCCCGCCGCGATCCGGACCTGGCTCGACGATCCCCACCCGGAGGCCTGCTGTCTGGCCGAGGACGTGCAGGCGTTCTTCGGGGAATTCGCCGCTCGCTGCAGCCCGGAGCCCCGGAACACCGGGATCCGCGGCGTGGGGCCCGGCCTCGACCTGGAGGCGGCATTTCGCAGCGCGCTGGCCGAGCACCCCGGGGTGGTGCTCCGCTCCGAGACCGACGAGCAAGGGCTCCAGGTGACGGTCCTCACGGAGCGGCTCCACCACGTGGTGCCCATCTCCGACGTGTCGATCTGCTCACCGTGGCCCTCGCACCAGCAGGGCCTGGGCCGGTGCGGCGCCCACTTCGTCGGGCTCAACGCCCACGCCTTCCCGGAGGAGTGGGGCGGGGGCCGGGCCCGGGAGGAGCACGAGGCCCACTGGCGGAGCCGGCGGCCGGAGATCTACCGGCGCCTGGGCCTGGATCCCGATCCCGTCCACGAATGGACCGAGGCTGCCGCCGGCGAGGCTGGGAATGGCTCGGCGATTGCAATTTGAACCGAACAGGAGTGAGGAGGATCGATGGACCTACTGGACGATATCCATTCGCCGGAGGAATTTACTCCCCCGGCGATCGCCCACGGGTGGTCGCCGGCTCCCGAGGTGACGACCGGGCGGCGCAGCCGGGAGACCGTCCTGAGCTACGGCGGGTTCGCAGGCCTCCTGGGCGCGGCGTCGGCGGCCTCCGGTGTCGCGGTGCGGCTGGACGCACGCGACTGGAACCGGGGCGCCATCGACCCGCTGCGCCTGGACGAGCGGGTCGACCGCCTGGCCGCCGGCGGTCCGTTCCACCTGGTCCTGGCCGGCTCGCCCGGGGAGCTCCGCCGGGCCCGCGGCGAGGTGGCCCTGCGCTGCCAGCGCTGGAAGGGACGGCGCAACCGGGCCTCCATGGGAGAGGGCTTCGGGCGGGTGCTCCGGCGCCACCGGGCGATCCACGACCTGGACCGGCCCCTGGTGCGCGCCGACTACCGCCACGCCCTGGACACCTGGCAGTGGGTCCTCCGGCTCGAGCCCGGGGCGTCCCTGGCGGTCCAGGTCGCCGCCCTCTTCCACGACGTGGAGCGCCTGGACTCGGAGGCGGACGAGCGCTCCGGGGAGGCCGGGAGCGACGACGGCTACGGCGCCTACAAGACGCGCCACGCGCAGGCGAGCGCCGCGGCGGCGCGCGAAGCCCTGGCGGAGGTGCCGGTGCTCCCGGGAACGGCCCGGGCGGCAGCGGAGCTCATCGCCGCCCACGACCGCCCCGGCGGCGTCCAGGGTCTCGCCCGCCAGCGCTCGGGGCGCCCGGGGGAGGGGGAGCTGGCGCTCCTGGAGGACGCCGACGCCCTGTCCTTCCTCACCCTGAACGCCCTGGGGTACCGGGCCTACCACGGACCGGAGCGGGCGGTGCGCAAGACCGCGTGGACGCTCCGGCGCCTTTCGCGGCGGGGCTGGCGCCACCTGGAGGGCGCCAGCATCGACCCGGACGTGGCCGCCCTGGTGCGCCGGGCGACCGACGAGGCCGTCCTTCCCCGGGAGGAGGGCGCCCAGGAGGTCCCGCCGTGAAGCTCGCGGTCTTCGGGCTCACGGTGACCTCGTCCTTCGGCAACGGCCACGCCACCCTGTGGCGGGGTCTCTGCCGCGGCCTGGACCAGCTCGGCCACCGCGTCGTCTTCTTCGAGAAGGACGTCTCGTACTACGCCCGGCACCGCGACGTGGAGGAGGTCCCCGGCTGCGAGCTGGTTCTCTACCGCGACTGGGAGGAGGTCCGGCCCCGGGCGGAGACGGCGGTGGGGGCGGCGGACGCGGCGATGGTCACGTCCTACTGCCCGGACGCCCTCGCAGCGACGGCCCTGGCCCGGCGCTCGCCCCTGGCCGTCTTCTACGACATGGACACGCCGGTCACCCTGCGGCACCTGGCCCGGGGCGAGGAGGTCCCGTGGGTGGGGCCGCGGGGGCTCGCGGAGTTCGACCTGGTCCTGAGCTTCACCGGCGGCCGCTCCCTCGCCGAGCTCCGGGACCGGCTGGGGGCCCGGCGCCTGGCGCCGCTCTACGGCAGCGTCGACCCGGAAAGCCATCGGCCGGTGCCGGCGGACCCCGACCTGGCGGGGGACCTGTCCTACCTGGGCACCTACGCCGCCGACCGCCAGGAGGGGGTGGAGCGGCTGTTTCTGGAGCCCGCCCGGCGGCGGCCGGAGCGGCGCTTCGTCCTCGGCGGCTCGCTCTACCCGGAGACGATCGACTGGCCCGGCAACGTCCTCCGCGTGCGCCACGTGCCGCCGCCGCGCCACCCGGCGTTCTACTGCTCCTCGCCGGCGACCCTGAACGTCACCCGCGGCCCGATGGCCGAGAACGGCTACTGCCCGTCCGGGCGCCTGTTCGAGGCGGCGGCGTGCGGCGTGCCGGTGGTGAGCGACGTCTGGCCCGGCCTGGAGACCTTCTTCGAGCCGGGCCGGGAAATCCTCCTGGCCCGGAGCACGGACGACGTGGTCGGCGCCGTCGAGCTGGGCCCGGAGCGCCTGGCCCGGATCGGCGCCGCCGCCCGGGAGCGGGTCCTGGCGGAGCACACCGCCCGGCGCCGGGCCGAGGAGCTGGTCGCCCTGCTCGAGAGCCCGCTCCCCGAGCCCCGCCGGGTGCCACGGGGCGAGACGGTGGACGGCCGGCCCGAGGCAGCCGAGAGCGCCCGGCGGCGGGTGGAGGCCTGAGCCGTGTGGGGCGTCATCCCCGCCGCCGGCCGCGGGAGCCGGATCCAGCCCCTGGCCTTCTCGAAGGAGCTCCTGCCCGTGGGCGCCGCCCGCCAGGAGGACGGCGAGCGCCCCCGGGCGGTGAGCGAGTACCTGGTGGAGCGCATGCTCCTGGCCGGGGCGGACAAGCTCTGCTTCGTCATCTCGCCGGAGAAGGCGGACATCGTCCAGTACTTCGGCGGCACCCTCGGCGGCGTGCCGGTGGCCTACGTGGTCCAGCCCCGGCCGGAGGGCCTGTGCGACGCCCTGTTCCAGGCCCTGCCCCTGATCGCCCCGCAGGAGGAGGTCCTGGCCGGCCTGCCGGACACGGTCTGGTTCCCGGAGACCGGCTACCGGGCGCTGGACGGCCCGGGCGACGGCGGGGGCGAGCTCGTGTTCCTCCTCTTTCCCGTCGACCGGCCGGAGCACTTCGACGCCGTGGTCACCGGCGACGGCGACCGGGTCGTGGAGATCCAGGTCAAGCGGCAGGCCGCCGACAGCCACTGGGTCTGGGGCGCCTTCCGCATGTCCGGCCGGGTCCTCGCCCGGCTCCACGAGCTGTGGCTGCGCCGGGACCGCCGGGACGAGTACGTCGGCACCCTGGTCAACGCCTACCTGTCGGAGGGCGGAAGCGCCCGGGGCGTGCGGGCCGGAGAGACCTACGTGGACGTGGGCACCCTGGAGGGCTTCCGCGCCGCCCAGCGCCTCCTGGAGGGCCATCCATGATCGAGGCGGTCATGCTCTGGAACGAGCCGAACAACAAGTCCCACTGGGACTTCGAGATCGACTCGGACTGGTCCCTGTTCGCCGACATGGCCCGACGCGCCGCCGGGCGGATCCGCTCCGAGAGCCCCGGGCTCCGCCAGGCCCTGGGGGGGATCTCGCCCATCGACCCGGGGTTCATCCAGAAGATGGGCGACCTCGGGGTGCTGGACGCGGTGGACGTGGTGGCGGTCCACGGGTTCCCCCTCGACTGGAACCACTGGCCCCTCGACGCCTGGCCCGAGCGCCTGGAGGAGGTCCGGGAGGTCACCGACCTGCCGGTCTGGGTCTCCGAGGCCGGTGTCTCGAGCTTCGGCGCCGAGGAGGTCCAGGAGTTCGGGCTCCAGCGGACGGCGGAGCTGGTCCTGGGCCGGGTGGAGCGGGTCCACTGGTACAGCCTCTACGACCTGCCCAAGGCCTGGCCCGCCACCACCCGCCACCGGGAGGCCGAGGGCTCGTCCTATTACCGACACTTTTACATGGGCCTGCTCCGGGAGGACGGGACGCCGAAGCGGGCGGCCCGGCACTTCCCGCGCTTCACCCCGGAGCTGGGGATCTGCCAGTGGTTCCACTTCCAGGACCACCGGCTGGACGACGCCGTGCAGTGGCTCCACGACCTGGGGGTGCGCCACGTGCGGACCGGTCTGGCCTGGTCCGACTGGCACCGCAAGGGGTGGCAGGAGTGGTTCGACCGCCAGATGGAGGCCCTGGAGCCCTTCGAGGTCACCCTGACGTTCTGCTTCACGCCGGAGGAGCGAGGGGTCGTCCCGCACCACACCAGCCCGCCCAAAGACCCGGACGAGTTCGGTGAGTTCTGCGCCCAGATGGTCCGCCGCTACGCCTCGGCCCCGGCCGGGGCCGGCCGCCGCCGGGCCGCCGGCGGCGGGGAAGGGGGGTGGCGCTGACCGCTGCCGCTCCCGCGCCGTCGCCGCCCCCGGACGGCGGACCCGCACGGACCGCCGGCGCTCTGCGCCGCCTGGCCCGCAGGGTGGCTCCAGGGCTCCGGGCGCTCGTAGTCACCGCGCACCCCGACGACGAAACCCTGGGGGCGACCACCCTGTTCTCGCGGGCCCGGGAGGTCCACCTGCTCTGCCTGACGGACGGTGCTCCCCGGGCGGAGCGCTTCCGGCCGGCCGGGGCGCCGCGGCGGCGCGAGGACTACGCCCGCCTGCGCCGCCGGGAGCTTGAGGCCGCCCTGGCGGAGGCCGGCGTCGCCCCGGAGCGCCTGGAGCAGCTCGACGTCCCCGACCAGGAGGCCCTCTGGAACCTCCCCCGCCTGGTGGGAGCCGTGGCGGGGGCCGTCGGCCGGCTGGCTCCGGACCTGGTGGTGACCCATCCTTACGAGGGCGGCCACCCGGACCACGACGCCGCCGCCCTGGCGGTCAGCCGGGGGGCCGCCGGCTGGCCGGTGGCGGAGATGACCTCCTACCACAGGGTGCCGGGCGGCCACAGTGTCCAGGACTTTCTGCCCGCGGAGACCGACCGGTGGGCGGTGGCGATCCCCCTGGACGACGCCGAGTGTGCGCTGCGGCGGCGGATGCTCGACCGCCATTCCAGCCAGGCGGAGGTGCTCCGGGGGTTTCCGGAGCCGTCGGCGGAGGGTTTCCGCCCGGCACCGCGCTACGACTTCGCGGCGCCGCCCCACCCCGGTCCCCTCTTCTACGAGCTCCTGGGGATGCCCCCGGGCGCCGCGGCCTGGCGGGCCGCGGCCGCCGGGGCGGTCCCGGAGGTGCCGCCGTGAGGGTCCTCTCCGTCGCCTTCCCCTTCGCCCCGGTGGGTCCGGACGCCGCGGGCGGCGCCGAGCAGGTGCTCTCCACCCTGGACCGGGCCCTGGTCGCCGCGGGCCACCGCTCCGTCGTCATCGCCCAGGAGGGCTCCCGGACGGCCGGCGAGCTGGTGCCGGTGCCGGCGTCGCGGGGGACGCTGGACGAGGCCCTCCTCCGCAGGATCCGGACCGCGGTGCGGTGCCTGGTGGAGGGCCGCCTCCACGAAGAGTCCTTCGATCTGGTCCACTACCACGGCCTGGACTTCACCGAGTACCTGGCGCCGGCGGGTCCCCCGGCCGTTGCGACGCTCCACCTGCCTCCTTCCTGGTACCCGGAGGAGGCCCTGGTGCCCCGGGAGGGCCTGACCCTGTGCTGCGTCTCCCGGGCCCAGCGCCGGGCCCTGCCCCGGACCGCCGGGGAGGCCACCGTCGTGCGCAACGGCGTCGACCTGGAGCTCTTCCGTCCGGCGGGCCGGACGGAGGAGCGGGGCGATCACGTCTTGGCCCTGGGCAGGATCTGCCCGGAGAAGGGGTTCCATTTGGCGCTGGACGCGGCCCGGGCCGCGCGCCGGCCGATGATCCTGGCGGGGGCGGTCTTCCCGTACCCGGAGCACCGGCGCTACCACCGGGAGCAGATCCTGCCCCGCCTGGACGGGCGCCGGCGCTTCCTCGGGGCGGTCGGGGTGGAGCGCAAGCCGGAGCTCCTGCGCCGGGCCCAGGCCCTCCTGGTCCCGAGCCTCGCCCCCGAGACCAGCTCCCTGGTGGCGATGGAGTCCCTGGCCTGCGGCACCCCGGTCGTGGCCTTCCCGGTCGGTGCCGTCCCGGAGGTGGTGGAGGACGGCCGGACCGGGTTCCTGGTCTCGGACGCCCGGGAGATGGCGGCGGCGATCTCCCGGGTGGACGGGATCGACCGGGATGCCTGCCGGCGGGCGGCGGAGACGCACTTCAGCGCCGAGCGCATGGTCCGCGACTACCTGGACCTCTACCGGCGTCTCGCCGAAGGCTTCCCGGGCCTGGCCGCCGTGGCGTCGAGGGAGGCGCGGTGAGCGGTTCGGGCGTCGAACGGGTCGGGAGCGCCGCCGCCCTCGAGGCCCTGGCGCCGGAGTGGGACCGCCTGGCCGAGGCCTGCCCCTGGACCACGCCGTTCCAGCGGCCGGAGTGGCTGTTGCCCTACTGCCGGGTTTTCGAGCCCGGGGTCGCGGCGGTCGCCCTCCGGCGGGACGGCCGCCTCGCCGGCCTGGGCCTCCTGGAGCACCGGGGCCGGGGCGGCGGTCCGGCGCTCGTCTTCCTCGGCGCCGGCCCGTCCGACTACCTGGATCTCTTGGCGGAGCCCGGAGCCGAGGAGGAGCTGTGGCAGGCGGTCCTGGAGCTGGTGGAGGAGGAGGCCGGCGCCCCCCGGGCCGGGGACGACGGCGCCGGGGGCGACGGTGGCGCACCCGCGTGCCAACTGGACGAGATCCCGCCGGGCTCGCCGGTGCCGGAGCTCGCCGCCCGCGACGACGGATGGCACGAGCGAATCGAGGAGGCCTCGCTCTGCCCGGCGCTGCCCCTGCCGGAGCCGGGGACGCTCGAGGACGCGCTGCCACCCAAGCAGTACGAGCGGCTGTGCTACGACCGGCGCCGTGCCCGCCGGGAGGGTCGCCTGGAGGCCGCCGAGGCCCCGGCGGACGACCCGGGCCCCATGCTGCAGCGCCTGGTGGAGCTCCACCGCGCCCGGTGGTCCGAGCAGGGCCGGGGCCACGGGGTCCTCCCGGAGCGCACCGCCCGCTTCCACCACGGTGTCGCCCGGGCCTTCGCCCGGCGGGGCGAGCTCGCCCTCTTCGAGGTCCGCGTGGGCGGCACCCCGGTCGCCTCCTTCTACGGCTTTCACCACCGCCGGACGCTCTATTACTACGTCGGCGGCTTCGATCCCTCGTGCTCCCACTTGAGCCCCGGGGTGCTGGCCGTGGGCCACGCCATCGAGCAGGCCCTCGCCCGGGGGTGCCGATGCTTCGACTTCCTCCGGGGGGCGGAGCCGTACAAGCTGCGCTGGGGCGCCCGGCCCCGCCGGAGCCGCCGCGTGGAGCTCCTGGCGCCGGCGCTCGCAGGCTCCCGGCGGCGGTGAGCCACCGGGCCCAGGCGTCCCGGCCGCCCCGGCGCGCCCGAAACTTGGCGGAAGGGACCGAGGTGTGACCATGGACTGGCTGCAACGGATCGCAGACGCCGTGGGCTTCCGGGAGCGGCCGGACGAGATCGCCCTGGGCGAGGCCCTGCTCCGGGGTCTGATCGTCTACGTCCTGGCGGTCGTCATCCTCCGCCTCGGGGCCAAGCGCTCCTTCGGGCGCAACACCGTCTTCGACCTGGTCCTCGCCATCATCGTCGGC
>JBKHJP010000461.1:0-3178 GCA_046538065.1 Thermoanaerobaculia bacterium
CACCGGGAGAGCCACCGACGGCCACGGGACTAATCGAGCTGCCAGACCGGTCCCAGGGAGAAGACGAACCCCGGGAGCTCCGGGTCCCCGGCGATCTCACCGGGCTCTTCCAGCACCTCGACGGGACGCCCGGGGCGGTACACCGAAACCCGGCGCCGGGACGGGTCGATGAGCCAGCCGAGCCGGGCGCCGTTGTCGAGGTACTCTTCCATCTTCGCCTCGAGCTCGGGCAACGCGTCGGACGGCGACCGGATCTCCACCACGAAGTCCGGGCACAGGGGGACGAAGCCCTCGAGCTCCTCCGGAGGGATCTTCGCCAGGCGGGACCTCCGGACCCAGGCGGCGTCCGGGGCACGCATGGCTCCGTTGTCCAGGAGGAACCCGCCGGACGAGTCGTAGACCACGCCGCTACCGTCTTCGTCGGCCCAGTTCAGGAGCGCGGCGACCACGCGGGCGTTGCGCCGGCTGCTGCTCCCTCCCGCGGGCGTCATGACGATCAGGTCCCCCTCCCGTGTCCGCTCGATCCGCAGCTCCCGGTTACGACGGCAAAGCTCCAGGAGCTCCTCGTCGTTCAGCCGGATCGCAGAGCCCATTTCCAGGTTCAGCGCGACCGGCTCCGGGCTCTTGCGGATGGCGATCTGGGTCATGGCGTGGCAGAAAACCTATCACGGCGCCGGTCCAGCAGCGCGAGCTGACCGAGGGCGGCGGCCACGGCGTGCTCGGTGGTGAGGGTCCAGGGGCCGAGGCTCGCCGGGCGGAAGCCGGCGCCCCGGAAGCTCTCGAGCTCGGCCTCGATCCAGCCGCCTTCGGGGCCGACGGCCAGGGCCGGCGGAACCCCGGCGGAATCCTTCAGCGCCTCCTCCAGGGTGGCGTCCGCCCCCGGGTGGGCGACGATCCGGGGGCGGGCCGGCTCCCGTTCCAGGTCCTCCACGAAGGGGACGAAGAACCTCCGGACCTCGACCGCGGGCAGGCGCGGCACCCCTCCCTGCTCCGCCCCCAGGGCCAGCTCCCGGCGGATCGCCTCCGGCTCCAGGACCGGCGAAGCGAAGTAGCTCCGCTCCACCCGCCAGGCGTTGACCAGGTCCAGGCGCCTCACCCCCACGGCGGCCACGAGGCGGAGGATGCGGCGGAGGGCTTTGGGCCGCGGGAGGGCCAGGATCAGGTCGGCGGGGGGCGGGGGCGGCGGCCCGTCGCAGGCGTCCAGGCGAAGCTCCACGGCCTCCTCGGAGGCCGCCTCGGTCTCCGCCCTCCGGCCCGCCTCCCCAAAGACCGCCAGGACCTCGGCCCCCCCGAGTCCCCCGCCCAGCACCCCCGCCCGGAGCACCCGCCCCGGCGCCACCCGGAGGACCCGCACCAGGTGCCGCGCCCGGCGGCCGGCCAGGCGGACCCGGCGGTCCGGCGCGATCTCGTCCGGTTCGATCAGCAGGAGGTTCACGCAGCCGGTCCGGCGCTCCCCGCGGTCGAGGTCCCCGTCAGGCCCCCAGGCGTTCCCGGGTCTCGGCGAGCTCCTCGTCCTCGGGCCCCTCCAGTGCCTCCTCCGCCCCGTACAGGCGCGCCCGCTCCCCCAGGCGCTCCTCGGCGGCGGCGATCAGCCGGTCCAGCCCCTCCCGGCGGACCGCCGAGACGGCGACCCCGCCGTGGCGCCGGGCCAGGGCCTCGGCCTGCTCGGGGGGCAGGAGATCGGCCTTGTTCATGACCACCAGGCGGGGGATCTCGGCCAGGCCCAGCTCCTCCAGGAGCTGCTCCACCGCCGCGGTCTTCTGGTCCAGGTGCTCGTCGGCGGCGTCCACCACGTGGAGGAGGAGGTCGGCGTCTTCCAGCTCTTCCAGGGTGGCCCGGAAGGCGCTCACCAGGTCCTTCGGCAGGTCGGCGATGAAGCCCACCGTGTCGGTGATGATGACCTCGCCCTCCCGGGGAAAGCGCAGGCGCCGGCTGGTGGGGTCCAGGGTCATGAACAGCCGGCTCGCCGCCTCCACCTCGCTCTCGGTCATGGCGTTGAGCAGGGTGCTCTTGCCGGCGTTGGTGTAGCCGATGATCGAGAGGATGGGCATCGGGGCCTCGCGGCGGCGCCGGCGCCGGACGTCCCGGCTCTTGGAAAGCTGGTCCAGCTCCTTTTCGAGCTTGCGGATCCGGTCGCCGATCCGCCGGCGGCCGATCTCCAGCACCGTCTCACCCGGGCCCCGGCCGCCGATGCCGCCGGTCAGGCGGGACAGGCCCTCGTCCCGGGCCGTAAGGCGCGGCAGGGAGTACTTGAGCTGGGCCAGCTCCACCTGGAGCTTGCCGTCCCGGCTCCGGGCCCGCTGGGCGAAGATGTCCAGGATGAGCTGGGTCCGGTCGATGGCCTTCAAGCCCGTGGCGTCCTCGAAGGAGCGGGCCTGGCCGGGCTTGAGATCGATGTCGAAGATCGCCACCGTGGCCCGGCGGCGCATCCCGTCCAGGACGATCTCCTGGAGCTTGCCCCGGCCCACGGCGGTCTTGGGGTGGACCTTGAAGCGCTTCTGCCGGACGGTCCCCGCCACCTCCACGCCGGCGGAGCGGGCGAGCTCCACGGTCTCTTCAAAGTGGTCGTCGTCCGGCACCACGCCGATCACCAGGGCACGCTCCTTCCCGGTCCCGGCGCCGGCCTTGGCCACGCGGGAGAACTCCGCCTCCAGGGCCCGGATCGTGTCCTGGAAGTCCAGGTCCAGCCGGTGGACGTCCGGCGCCGGCACCCGGATGAACGGCTCCTCGGCAGGCTCGCCGTCGCTCACCGCCGACGGGTTGAGGTAGGCCGCCTCCACGGCGCCGGCCTGGCCGTCGTCGGTGGCGTCCACCTTGGCCACCAGGTCCAGGCGAAGCAGCGCCAGGTCGTTCAGGTCGTCCCCGGTCAGGGGCTCGCCCTTCAGATGCGTGTGGACCAGCCGAAGGCCCCGGAAGCGCCCGGTGCCGCCCCTCAGGCGCCCGATGTCCGGCAGCATGAGCTGCTGGGCATCGCCCACGATGACGCTTTCCACCTCGCCCTTCCGGGACAGCAGCACCCCGACCTGGCGCCCCAGGTCGCGGGAGACCCCGGCCAGGTGCCGGGCGAGCTCGGGGGAGACGACGTCGCGGGGGGAGACGCGCCGGCGGTAGGTCCGCTCCAGGGCGCGCCGCTGGGAGGTCTTGATGCCGTTGGTGTTGCCTTCGATCTTCGAGATGG
>JBKHJP010000462.1:0-3164 GCA_046538065.1 Thermoanaerobaculia bacterium
GATCGGCGGGCGCGGCTGCCGCCGCCGGCTCGGAATCCCCGGCCCCTGCCCTCCCGCCCGGCGGAACGGCAGGTTGGAGCCCTTCACCCACATGAAGCGGCCGAGCTCTGGGCTCCGTCCTGAGCGAGAGCGGCGAGCCGAAGGATCGGCCGGGGTGGGTGGGTGCCGCCGGCCCCTTCCTCCGGGGTCTCGATCCAGTGTTCCGTGCCGATGGCTCGCTTCTGGTGGGTGCGGTGCGGCGGGGCCGCCGTGATCCCTGCGGCGTTCGGCCGAGGCGGAGCCTGCGTGGGATGTGCGGTGCCCGGGAGCCACCGGGCGGCTGTCGCGAGCAGGTCAGGCAACGCCGAGAGATCCCTGCAACAACACAAGTGCGGTGATTTTCCGCTCTCCGCGGTGGCGAATTTGCCGGCTCCCGGGTGCCGAATTTGAGGGTCCGCGCGGACCGAAATCGTCGGAACTGGTGCACCATGAGACCGGGGGCAGGCGGCGCCGGCCTGTCGCCGGCCGCCAGCGGCTGCTCCCGGAAGGAGCGATCATGGAGAGAAGGAACGTACTCACCCGGGCGAAGGCCCTCTTCCTGGCCGTCGCGGTCCTCCTGGCCGGTGCTGCTCCCGCAGCCGCGGCCGGGGCACCGGTCCCGGACGGCGACCCGTTCGGGGTCCGCGCCGTGCTGAGCTGGCTGGTCGACTGGTTCCCCGTTCGAGGGGGTCCCTCACCGGACGCAGACCGCGGGGCGGGGTTGGCTCCCGGTGACGCCGCGAGGGCAGGAGCCCCGGCCAACCTGGGCGTGTTCCTCCGGGAGGGTGGAGGAGAAGATGCGGAGGGCGGCTTCGAGACGACGAGTGATGACCCCACCGGAGACCCCGAGCGCGGCGGCAACCTGGACCCCAGCGGCTGAGCGCGTGCGCGGAACCCACCCCGCCTAGATCCCCTGCTGGTAGCGAGTGCGCCGGCAACTCATCCGGCCGGCGCATCGTTTTTCTCTCCCGACGTGTCCCGTTTCACCGCCAGGGAGCACTCGATCCGGTGAAGACCTTTACCTTCACCGCGAATGCTTGCCGGAGGAAGTCCATGCACGTCTCAGCGTTCCTGTACGCCGCCGCAGAGCGGGGCGAGATCCCGTGGGAGCTGGTCCACGCGATCGGGCGGGAGCACCTGGCCGCCCGGTGCGACACCTGCGCCGAGGGAGTCAAGGCCGTGGAGAGCGGGCTGGACGAGGTCCGCCTCGCCGACCTGCGGCCGCCCATCGACCCGCTGGAGGCTCTGCGGCGCCGTCGGGGCCTGAGCCGCCGCCAGCTCCAGGACGAGGTGAAGCTGGCGCGGCACTGGCTGCGGAGGCTGCTGCGGAAGGTGCCGGCCCGGAAGCGGCTCGGCACGGTCAAGGGCGCCTACAAGTACTACCGGGGCTCGGTGTTCGGCGTGCTCCTCCTGGAGGAGGCCCGGGCCGCCATCCCCCACGATCCCGCCGAGTCCCTCTCCCTGGCGGAGGCGGCCCTGGAGTCGTGCGCCAAGACGCATCCCAACGACCCGGACCCCCAGGTCCGGGTGCCGGCCCTGGCGGTCAAGGGCAACGCGCTCCGCGCCCTGGGGCGGCTGGGGGAAGCCGAGGAGGCCCTCCTGGAAGCGTCCCAGCTCCTGGACGCGTCCGCCCTGGACGACCTCGCCCTGGCGGCAGAGGTCCACTTCTATCTCGGTTCCCTTCGGACGGACCAGCGGCGCCTGAACCAGGCCACCCGGCACCTGGAACGGGCCGGGTGGTTCTACGGGCTGCTTGGCGATTTGGAGAAGGGGGCCGCCACCTTCCTCAAGCTTGGCATTGTTTACGACTGGGCCCACGAGTTCTCCGACGCCATCGCGGCGGCCGAGCGGGCACTGAAGCTCCTCGGCCCCGAGGCGACAGGCTGGCTGGCTGCTTACGCTCACCATAATCTGGCTCGCTACCTCCACGGCCGGGGCGACGTGGACCGGGCCGAAGCGGAGCTGGATGAGCACCGGGAGCTGCTGGAGGCGGCGGGGGAGACCGTCCGCGCCCACGTGACCTGGCTCCGGGGGCGGATCGCGTGGAGCCGGGGGGAGCTGGGGACGGCCGACCGCCGGTTCCGGGAGGCCCTGCGCTGGGCCCGGACCCGGGAGGACCCCTTCGACGCCGGCCTGCTCTGCCTGGAGCGCGCCCTGGTCCACCTGGCGCAGGGACGGTCGGACCGGGTTCAGCGGCTCGCCGCCCAGGCCGTGGGGTTCTTCCGCCGGGCCGAGGAGGTGGACCGGGAGACCCGCGGCGCCCTGGAGCTGCTGGAGGCCGCGGCCCGGCAGGAGGCCCTCACCCGGAAGGCCCTGGAGCACGCCGTCGACCAACTGGAAGGTGCCGGACATCGCCGGCGATGCGGAGATCCAGACAGGTCAGGCGGGTAGGAATGGGGGTTCGGGAAACCCGGGGCCGCTCGACTCGGGCGGGCTGCCCTCCGAACCGGCCGGCCGAGGCAGAGCTCGGCCGCTTCAACCGGGTCGTGGTCGCCGCGCGCTTCACTCGGCGCTGAGGCGCTTCGCCGCCGCGGCGCCCTTGCGCTGGAGCCAGCTCCAGGCCCGGTCGGCGCCGGCGTAGCCCCTCTGCTGGTCCACGGCGGTTCCGTCCGGCAGGGCGACCACGAGCGTCGGGAAGCTCCGCACGGCATAGCGCTCCACCACCTCCGCCACCTCCGGGCGGTTGGTCCCCCGCTCGACCGTCGTGTCCAGGACCTCCACCGGGACGAACCGCTCGGCGAGCTCCGCCGCCCTGTCCGGGTCGTCGAACAGCTCGCGCTTCAGCTTGTCGCAAGGGGCGCACCAGTCGGCGGTGAAGAAGTAGAGGATGGGCTTCGCCTCCCGGGACGCCAGCGCTTCTTCCTCCCCCGGTGGATGCCAGTGGAGGTCGGCGGCGGGGGCCTGGGTCTGGGGGGCCGGAGAGCCGTCGCCTGCGGCCGGAGAGGCGAGGGCTACGCCGGGCAGGAGCGCCGCGGCCAGGGCGGCGCAACCGAGGATCGTCACGGCTCGGGGTCGGCTCATCGCTGGGTTCCTCCGGCTCTCCTCAACCCCCTGCCTTCGCCGGGCATTCCCCCCTCCCGCCCCGGCCGATCCTTCGGCTTCGCTCAGGGCATGCGCAGAGCTCGGCCGCTTCAGGCGGTGGGGGG
>JBKHJP010000463.1:0-3145 GCA_046538065.1 Thermoanaerobaculia bacterium
TCGACGAGGAGGGCTTCGAGGACCGGCGGAGCTACTGGGTCTACGCCTTCGGCCGCCTGGCCCCCGGCGTCTCCATGGAGCGGGCCTCGGCGGAGCTCAACGCCGTTTACGGCCGGATCATCAACGAGGTGGAAGCCCCCCTCCAGGAGGGGTTCACCGGCGAGACCATGGAGCGCTTCCGGGCGAAGGAGATCGTCCTGGAGGACGGCAGGCGGGGCCAGAGCACGCTCCACGCCCAGGTGACCATGCCCCTGACCCTCCTGCTGACGATCACCGGGGTCGTGCTGCTGATCGCCTGCGCGAACATCGCCAACCTGCTCCTGGCCCGGGGCGCCGCCCGCAGCCAGGAAATCGCGGTCCGGAGCTCGCTGGGCGCCGGCCGGTGGCGCCTGGTCGGCCAGCTCCTGGTGGAGTCGGCGATGCTCGCGGTCCTGGGCGGAGCCGCCGGCCTGGTGGTCGCCCACTGGACGATGGAGCTCATCGGCGCGATCCTGCCGGCGGAGGCGTCCGCGGTCGTGCGCCTGGAGCTCGACCCGACCGTGGTGGCCTTCGCCGCGGCCCTGTCACTGGGCACGGGGCTCCTCTTCGGCCTGTACCCGGCCCTCCACGTCACCCGGCCGGACCTGGTGAGCGCCCTCAAGGCCGCCTCCGGCCAGCCCTCGGGCGCCCGGGC
The DNA here is from genome assembly GCA_046538065.1 of Thermoanaerobaculia bacterium. Lineage (GTDB taxonomy): Bacteria > Acidobacteriota > Thermoanaerobaculia > Multivoradales > DATKCC01 > JBKHJP01. The sequence continues at coordinate 674 of JBKHJP010000463.1, forward strand.
CGCGGCGCGCTTCCGGACCACCCTGGTGACCTCCCAGATCGCCCTGTCCATGGCCTTGCTGATCGCTTCCGGTTTCTTCCTGAAGAGCCTGGTCAACCTGAGCCGGGTCGAGCTGGGGCTGGAGACGGACCGCCTGGTGACCTTCGGGATCGCGCCGGCCTTGAACGGCTACGAGCCTGAGCGGAGCCTGGCGCTCTTCGAGCGCCTGGAAGACGAGCTCGCGGCCCTTTCCGGCGTGACCAGCGCCTCCGGCGCCCTGGTCCCCGCCCTGGCCGGGAGCAACTCGGCCAGCAACGTCCAGGTGGAGGGCTTCGAGGCGGAGCCGGGCGCGGACACCGACTCCCGCTACAACAAGGTCGGCCCCGGGTACTTCGGGACGATGGGCATCCCCCTGATCGCGGGGCGGGAGCTCACCGCCGCCGACGGCACCGGGGACGCCAAGGTCGCCATCGTCAACGAGACCTTCGCCGAGAAGTTCGGCCTGGAGGGCCGCGGGGCCGTGGGCAAGTGGATGGCGATCGGCGGCGAGGGCGAGCTGGACATGCAGATCGTGGGACTCGTGGCGGACGCCAAGTACTCGGAGGTCAAGGACGAGGTCCCGCCCCAGTTCTTTACCCCGTACCGGCAGGAGTTCCGGCTCGGCATCCTCAACTTCTATCTCCGGACCCGGGTGCCGCCGGAGCAGGTGATGCCGGCTGTCACCGCCCTGATCAAGCGGCACGACCCGAGCCTGCCGGTCGACGACCTCAAGACCCTCGACCGGCAGGTGCAGGAGAACGTCTTCCTGGACCGGATGATCACCATCCTGGCGGCGGCCTTCGCCGCGCTGGCGACCCTTCTGGCCGCGGTGGGGCTCTACGGGGTCCTCGCCTACTCCGTGGCCCAGCGCACCCGGGAGATCGGGGTGCGCATGGCCCTCGGGGCCGCCGCGGCCCGGGTGCGGCGCATGGTGCTCGCCCAGACCGCCCGCATGCTGGCGATCGGCGGAGCGATCGGCATCGCGGCGGCTCTCGCCGCCGGCTGGGCGGCCCGCTCGCTCCTCTTCGGGGTCGACGGCCACGACCCGGCGGTGGTGGCGGCCGGGGCCGCGGTGCTGTCGGCGGTGGCCCTGGCCGCGGGCTACCTCCCGGCCCGCCGGGCCGCCCGGGTCGACCCCATGCAGGCCTTGCGCTCCGAGTGAGCCGGGGCCGTGGCAAACTGGTCGCCATGACGACGGGCCCGAGGTCGAGACCGGATTCGCCTCTGGACACCGAAGGGGTCCTCGCCACCGCCGGCGCGCCGTCCGGCGGCGAGGAGATCGGCCGCTCCCGGGAGGGGCGGCCCCTCCTCGGGCACCGGTTCGGCACGGGGGCGCTCGCCGTGAGCGCCATCGGCGGCTGCCACGCCGACGAGCCCGTGGGGCCGGAGATGCTCGAGCGGCTGGCCGCCTACCTGGCCGGCTTGGGCCCGGAGCACCCCCTCCTGGAGCGCTTCCGGTGGCTCCTGGTACCCCACGCGAACCCCGACGGGCGGGAGGTGAACCGCCCGTGGGCCGAGGACCGGCTCCCCGTCAGCGACTCCCGGGGGGAGGGCGACGAGGGCTTCCGGCTGGAGCGCCACGTCCTGGAGGCGGAGCGGGAGCTCCCCGGAAACGACGTGGAGTTCGGCTTCCCCCGCTCGGCCGACGACCTGGAGGCCCGGCCGGAGAACCGGGCGGTGGCCTCCTTCCTGGCAGAGGGCGCTCCGCTGGCCCTCCACCTCTCCTTCCACGGCATGAGCTTCGGCCACGGCCCGTGGTTCCTCCTCGAGCCCCTCTGGGTGGAGCGGACCCGGGGTCTACGGGCGGCCCTGGCCGAGCACACCCGCGAGCTCGGCTACGCGCTCCACGAGGTGGACCGGGGCGGCGAGAAGGGGTTCTGGCGGATCGATCGCGGCTTCACCACCCGCCCGGATTCCCGGGCCATGCGGGACTACTTCCTCTCCCGCGACGACCCGGAGACGGCGGCCCGTTTCCGGCCGAGCTCCATGGAGCACGCCCGCTCCCTGGGCGGTGACCCCCTCACCGCGGTTTCCGAGATGCCTCTCTTCTTCCTCCCCCAGGAAGGCCCCCTCGCCGATCCGGCGCTCCCCCGGCCCGACCGGATCGAGCGCGTTCGCACGGCCGCCCGCGAGCACGGGGACCGAACCGCCGAGCGCCTGGGCGTACGGCCCATGGCCGTCCGCGATCAGATGCGCCTCCAGCTCGCCCTCCTGGACGAAGGGCTCCGGACGGCGGAGCGCTACGCCGCCCCGGAATGAGGGCGCCGGGGGGCGGAGTGCACGACCGCGTGAAGCGGCCGAGCTCCGCCTCGGCCGGACGCCGCAGGGACCACGGCGGCCCCGCCGCACCGCAACCACCAGAAGCGAGCCGGCGGGGCGGAGTCGCCCGGGGCGGCGGGAGGCCACCCCAGCCGGCCAGAGGGCTTCGGGGCCGGCGCCGGAGCGGAATGCCCC
>JBKHJP010000464.1:0-3144 GCA_046538065.1 Thermoanaerobaculia bacterium
TGAGGCCGACGCCGGCCACGCCGCCGCCGGCGATCGCCGCCGAGGCGGCCAGGATCGTGCCGAGACCGAGGACCGCCGCCGCCAGGGGGCCGCTCCCCACCGCCAGGGCCACCGCCGCCGCCCCGGATCCCGCGACGACCCCCGAGGTGGCGGGCAGGCCGGGTGCGGCCTCCTCGGCCTCCGGACGGCCCCCCTCCCGGGAGCCGCTCCGTTCCGGAAACGCCGTGCGAACCACCCGGAGGGCCGCGATCCCCAGGAGGAGGAGCCCGAGCACACCCCATGCGCCCCGCGGCCAGGCGCGGACCCACGGCTCCGCGGCTTCGGACGCGGCCGGGCGGCGGAGGAAGACCAGGGCCGGTGCGTCTGGAACGCGGATCACCGACGCCCCCGGTGCGGGCTCCACGCCGGGGCGGAGCAAGGACCACTGGACGCTGTGCCGCGTGGCCTGGAGATCGAAGGTCGCCGGGGGATCGAAGGGCCAGCGGTCGGTGGGGAGGCTCCGCCCCGCCAGGAGCCGCCAGGGCCGGCGGTCCTCGGAGAGGGGCTCGACCGACGCCAGGGTGACGGAACCGAAGGCCGGGAAGAAGTCCCGTCCGGCCCGGGCGATGGCTCCCGGTCCGGGCTCGGTGAGGAGGCCCTCCCCCGCCCAGGCCACCGCTTCCCCGTCCGGGTCCACCAGGAGGAGGGTGGTCCCCTCCTCCACCGGGTCTCCCGCCTTCACGAGGGCGCCCAGCCTGCGGAAGGCCTCGCGCCGGAAGCCCTCACCGGGTGCCGGCTCCTGCAGGGCGGCGGCGCCGGCGCGGGCGGCGGCGTCCAGCTCCTGCCAGAGCTCTGCGTACCGGGAGGCGAGGGCTTCGCTCGGCATGCCGCTCGGTCCGTCCGGGCGGAGGAGGAACCCGGCGGCCCACGGACCGGCCAGGACCAGGGCGGTGCCGGCCAGGCAGAAGGCGGCGATCCGGCGGACCCGGCGCGACGCCTCCGCCGGCCAGAGGAGACCGGTCCAGAGCACCGCGAGGAGGGCGACCGCCAGAGCGGAAACGGGCGCCGGGAGGGCCGGTGCCGCGACCAGAGCGGCGACCGAGGCCGCGGCGCCGCCCCGCCGCCACGTCCGTCGGCGCCGCCCTGGGCCGGAGCGGGTCACTCAGAAGGATCGGAGACCATGGGCGTGTCGATCCCGTGCTCCCGGGCGAAGCGGACGGCCTCGGGGTAGCCGGCGTCGGCGTGGCGCACGACGCCCAGGCCGGGGTCGCCGGTGAGCACCCGCTCCAGGCGCCGCCCGGCCTCCTCGGTGCCGTCGGCCACCACGACCATGCCGGCGTGGAGGGAGTAGCCGATGCCCACGCCGCCGCCGTGGTGGACCGACACCCAGGTGGCGCCGTTGACCGCGTTGAGCATGGCGTTGAGGACGGGCCAGTCGGCGATGGCGTCGGAGCCGTCGCGCATGCCCTCGGTCTCGCGGTTGGGGGAGGCGACGGAGCCCGTGTCCAGGTGGTCGCGGCCGATGACGATGGGAGCCTTGACCCGACCGGAGGCGACGAGCTCGTTGAACACCCGTCCCGCCTTCGCCCGCTCACCGTAGCCCAGCCAGCAGATCCGGGCGGGCAGGCCCTGGAAGGCCACCCGCTCCCGGGCCAGGCGGATCCACCGGGCCAGGGTCTCGTCCTCCGGGAACGCCTCGAGGATCGCCTCGTCGGTGGCCGCCAGGTCGTCCGGGTCGCCGGACAGGACGGCCCAGCGGAAAGGGCCCCGGCCGCGGCAGAACTGCGGCCTGATGAACAGGGGCACGAACCCCTGGAAGTCGAAGGCCTCCTCCAGTCCGGCCTCCTTCGCCTGGCCCCGGAGGTTGTTGCCGTAGTCGAAGGTGACGGCGCCCCGGTCCTGGAGGGCGAGCATCAGCCGGACGTGCTCGGCCATGGACCGGCGGGCCCGGGCGACGTAGGCCTCCGGGTCGCGCTCGCGGAGCTCCAGGGCTTCGCGGTACGGCAGCCCGTGGGGCACGTAGCCCTCCAGCGCGTCGTGGGCGGAGGTCTGGTCGGTCAGGGCGTCCGGCACGACGTCGCGCTCCACCAGGTGGGCCAGGAGATCGACGGCGTTGGCCTCGACCCCGATGGAGACCGCTTCACCCCGGTCCCGGGCCTCCAGGGCCTCCGACACCGCGGTCTCGATCCCCGGGGCGAGGCGGTCCAGGTAACGGGTCTCCAGGCGGCGGTCGATCCGGGCGCGGTCCACCTCGGCGATCAGGGCCACGCCCTCGTTCATGGTCACGGCCAGGGGCTGGGCGCCGCCCATGCCGCCGAGGCCGGCGGTCACCGTGAGGCGCCCCCGGAGGGTCCCGCCGAAGTGCTGGCGGGCGCACTCCGCCAGGGTCTCGAAGGTCCCCTGGAGGATGCCCTGGGTGCCGATGTAGATCCAGGATCCGGCGGTCATCTGGCCGTACATGGTCAGGCCCAGCCCCTCGAGCCGACGGAACTCGTCCGCCGTGGCCCACCGGGGCACCAGCATGGCGTTGGCGATGAGGACCCGGGGGGCGTCCCGGTGGCTCGGGAAGACGGCCACCGGCTTGCCGCTCTGGACCAGGAGGGTCTCCTCGTTCCCCAGCCGGCGGAGCGTCGCCACCAGGGCCTCGAAGCACTCCCAGTCGCGGGCCGCCTTGCCCGAGCCGCCGTAGACCACCAGGTCCTCCGGCCGCTCCGCCACCTCCGGGTCCAGGTTGTTCATGAGCATGCGCAGGGCCGCCTCCTGTTGCCAGCCGCGGCAGGAGAGCTCGGTGCCCCGCGGAGCGCGGATCGTTCGTGGGACGGTCGTCGCGTTCCTCACCATGGCGCCTCCATGCTAGCTCGGCTAGCTCGCGATCCCGAACTTCTCCATCTTGCTCGCCAGCGTGTTGCGGGAGATCCCCAGCAGGCGCGCCGCCTGGCTCTTGTTGCCCTGGGTGCGGCGCAGGGCCTCGCGGACCGCGGCCTCCTCGGCGCCGGCCACCAGGCGATCGAGCTCCAGGTCGGAGCTGGCCTCCACCCGGGCCTCCGCCTGGATGGGGCTCGCCTTGACCGCCTCCGGCAGGAGCGAGACGTCCACCGGCCGGCCGTGAGGGCACAGGTAGACCATCTGCCGGGCGATGTTCTCCAGCTCCTCCAGGTTCCCCGG
>JBKHJP010000090.1:0-13522 GCA_046538065.1 Thermoanaerobaculia bacterium
GCCGAAGCCGCCGCCCCCACCACCGGGCCCACCGGTTCCGCCGCCTCCACCGACACCGCCGCCCCCAGCGCCGGAGCCACTGGAACCGCCGCCACCGAAGGCGCCACCGCCGCCGCCGGTGGTGCCGTCCCCTCCCTCGCCGCCGTCGCCGCCCCCGTCGGCTCCCCCGCCGCCGCTGGCGCCGTCGGCGCCAGCGGTTCCACCGAAGCCTCCACCACCTCCCCCGCCCAGGCCGTCGAAGAAGCCGGCTCCGTTTCCCCCGTCGCCGCCGATGGCGCTGGTGCCCCCCGCCCCGCCACCCGATCCCGCCTCACCGCCAAGGAAACTTCCACCGTCATTGAGCCCGCCGGGGTCCCGGAAGCCCCCGCCGCCGTCCCCACCGTTTCCGCCGACACCGCCGCCGCCGCTGCCCAGGACCGTTCCTGCGCTCCCTCCGCGGGCCTCGTTGCCGGTGGCGGTTACCCCCTCGATGAGGAGCGCGCCCTGGTTGTAGATCGCCCCGCCCAGGCCGGCCCCGGCGCCGGCGTTGCCCGAGCTTCCCCCCTGAGCGAGCCCGCCTCGCAGGGTCAGGTTGCGCAGGGTGAGGTCGCCGGGGGAGGGCGGCAGCGGCGGGTCCCCCGGGTCCTCCGGCGTCAGCACCGGGTGGAGGTCTCCCGCAACGTAGAAGAGCCGGAGCTTGGGCGCCCCGGCGGCCCGCTCGATCACGGCGCCGGCACCCTCGAGGGTGATCTCGGAGTAGACCGCCGGCAGCCCCGTCGGGCCGTACCAGAAGTTGTGGGGGGCGTCGATGGAGTACGTGGTGGCCGACAGCTCGATGGTGTCCGCCCCCGCCGTGCCGTTGGCGGCGCAGATCGCTTCGGGCAGGGAGGTCTCGCCGTCGGGCCCCGGCAGGTCGGCGATCTCGACGTCGTTCTCGGCGTCGGTGCAATCGCCGGCGTCGATGGTCATGTCCGTGGTGGTGACCGTGATCGTGTCCGCCGAGGCGGCCGGGATGGTGAGCACCCCCGCCACCAGGGCCAGGACCGCCGTCGAGTGGGGCCGCGGGAACCGCGCCGGGATCGTCCGGGTCATCGTTCGCTGCTTCGCTCCGGTGGGTCGTCGTCGGCACCGCTCGTTCCGGCTTCCCGCTCTTCCGGGCGTCCGGAGCCCTGGCGCGGCGAATCCTCGTCCGGCCCGGCCTCTCCCTTCGAGGCCTCCTCCTCGGCCTCCGGGGCGTCGCGCAACTGGGACTCCAGGGACTGGACCTCTTGCTCCAGCCCCCGGCGTCCCCGGGGTGTCTTCGGTGCCATGGACCGGCTCAGGGTGGCATCGGCCCGCGGGCGGGCGCATCTCATCCCGTGCCGGATCCTTGACGATCCGTGCCAGATCCAACGTCTGATGAGCCGTCTCCGGAGGGAAGAGGGTCAGGGCAGGGGTAGAGTGCGGGCCTGCCGCACCAGGGGTGGGCGGCGGGGCACGGTCCGGTGCGGCAAGCCGCACCCCAAGGCCGACGAGATGGGCTGGTGCGGCGGGGCTGGCGTACGGAGGTCTCTGCCGGGGCGCGGCTTCAGGCGTAGGCCGAAGGCGGCACGCCGTAGCGCTCGCGGAACCGGCGGCTGAAGGCGGCGAGGCTGCCGAAGCCCACGGCGTAGGCGACCTCGGAGACCGTGCCCTCCCCGGTGCGGAGGAGCTCCGCGGCCCGGGCGAGGCGCTCCTCGCGGATGAGCTCCGCCGGCGCCGGAGCGCCCTCGTCGGCGAGGAGGCGATAGAGCTGCCGGCGGCTCACCGCGAGCTCGGCGGCGAGGCGATCGATGCCGAAGGCCTCGTCCGGCAGGCGGCGCCGGACCACGCGGCGGGCCCGCCCGGCGAAGCCGTCCTCCGGCGCGGCGTCTTCGCCGGTCCCCTGGTCCGCCTCGCCTTCCTGGTCCGCCTGGGCCGAGCGCACCGCCTCCTCCAGGAGCCGCCGGCGAAGGGCCAGGCGCTGTTCGAAGATCCCTGAGACCCGAGCCCGGAGGACGTCGGGCGAGAAAGGCTTCGTCACGTACTGGTCGCCACCGGCCTCGAAGCCCTCCACCAGGTCCCGCTCCTCGGCCCGGGCGGTGAGGAAGACGATGGGGACGATGCCGGTTTCGGGATCGTTCCGGAGGCGCCGAGCCAGCTCGAACCCGTCCATCTCCGGCATCGTGACGTCGGCGAGGACGAGATCGGGGAGGGCCCGGCGGGCTGTGGCCAGGGCCGCCCCGCCGTCCGCCGCCTCCAGGACCTTCCACTCCGGTTCGAGGACGCCGCGGACGAAGGTCCGGACGTCGGCGTTGTCGTCCACCACCAGGACCGTCTTCCGACCCTGGTCCGCCGGCGTGGCCGGATCCCCGGTGGGGTGCCGGGGCTCCGCCACCCCGGGTCCGCCGGTCGTCGGGGCCGGCCCTGGAACCGGCTCGTCCACCGGCACCTCCAGCGGATCATGGGTTGGCTCCTCGACCGGCTCGGGAGCGGCGTCCCGACGGAACCGGGGCCAGCGCACCGTGAAGCGGCTCCCCTCCCCGGGCTCGCTGGCGACCTCGATCTCCCCGCCGTGAAGGCGGGCGAGCTCCCGTGCCATGGCCAGGCCGATCCCCATCCCCTCGGCGGCCCGGACGCCGGTGGCGTCGAGCTGGAAAAAGCGCTCGAAGATCCGGGGGACGGCGTCGGCAGGGACCCCGGGGCCGTCGTCGGTGACCGAGAGCACGACCTCCTCGTCCGCCGCCTCCAGGCAGAGCTCCACGGTGCCCCCCGCCGGGACGAACTTGATGGCGTTCGAGAGCAGGTTGCCGAGGATCCGCTCGATCTGCTCCGGGTCGGCATCGGTGGCAACCGGCTCCTCCGGCAGCCGGCTGGCGAGCCCGATCCCCTTGCGCTCGGCCAGGGGCGCGAAGGCGCCGGCGACGCCGGCGGCGAGGCGTGCGAGGTCGAAGCGCTCGAACCGTAGATGGAAGCCCCCGGCGTCGATCTTCTGAAGATCGCGGATCAGGTCCAGGAGGCGCTCGAGGCGCACGGCGTTGCGGAGCATCATCTCCCGCTCCTCGGGCGCCGGGGGGCGCCGGTCGGTCGCCGCCTCGCGGAGCGGTCCCAGGAGCAGCGTCAAGGGGGTCCGGAGCTCATGGCTGACGTTGGCGAAGAAACGCATCTTCGCCTCGCTCATCTCTTCCAGGAGCTGGTGCTGCTCCCGGACCGTGGCCAGGGCCCGCTCGGTGGCCTCGGCCTGTTGCGCGAGGGCGCTCGTACGATCCTCGACCTGCCGTTCGAGCAGGCGCTGGCGGCGCTCCTGGGCCTGGAGGCGGCGACGGACGCCGAGTCCGACGGCGGCGAGGAAGGCCATCCCGGCCCCGCCCCGGAACCAGGCGGTTTCCCAGAGGTAGGCCGGGACCACCACGGCGAGGCGCACCGGCTCCTCGGAGCGGAGGCCGTCGGCGCTCCGGGCGTCGACCTGGAGCTCGTAGCGGCCCGGCGGGAGGTTGGTGTAGCGGGCCTCCCGCCGGCCGCCGGCCTCAACCCACCGCCGGTCGTAGCCCACGAGCCGGTGGCGGAAGCGGACCTGGTCCGGGTCGAGGAAGGAGGAGGCGGTATAGGCGAAGGTGACGTCCCGCACGCCGCGGGGCAGCTCGACGGAGCCGGTGGGTTGCGCGAGGACGTCTCCGCCGAAGACCACCCGGTCGAAGACCGGGACCGGCGGAGGGACCGGCGAGGCCTGGGCCGGATCGAAGATCACCACGCCGGCCTGGGTGGGGAACCACAGCCGGCCGTCGGAGGTCCGGGTGCCGGCGGACTGGACGCCGCCGTTCGCCTCCCGGTGGCGCAGGCCGTGGCGCTCCGTGAAGCTCCGGCAGTCCAGGCGCTCCTGCCGGCCGTCGAGGACGGCGTCGAGCTCCCGGAGGGCGACCCGGAAGATCCCCCGGTTCGTGGACATCCAGAACCGGCCTCGGGCGTCTTCGAGGATCCGGTGGATGCCGTCGTCGTAGAGCCCACGAGAGGAGTCGACGCACTCGATCCGGCGAGTGGCCGCACCCGGGTCGGTGATCCGGCAGAGCCCCCGGCCCTCGGTACCCACCCAGAGGCGGCCTCGGCCATCCTCGTGGAGGGCCCGGACCACGTCGCTCGCGAGCCCCTGGGCGGTGGTGAGGCGATCCACGGACTCGCCGGCGATCCGGAGGAGCCCTCCTCCCGCGGTGCCGATCCAGAGGGCTCCATCGCCGGCCTGGAGGAAGCTCCGGGCGGTCCGCCGGCCGGGGGCAGCGCCGAGACCGGGCACCCGGGCCGCCGAGGCGCCCTGGAGCACGAAGACTCCGCTCGCGGCCCCGATCCAGATCCTCCCGGAGGCGTCCTCGAAGAGTGCCCGGACCGGGGACCGGGGGTCCGGGGGCGGCAGGTCGAAGGGAGCACAGAGGTCGCCCTGGAGACGGCAGAGGCCCCGGTCGCCTCCCACCCAAACCTGCCCGCCGTCGTCCACCAGGACCGTCCACACGGCTTCGAAAGGCAGGTCGCTGCCGCCGGCCCACCAGCTCAGCTCGGCGTTCCGGAGGCGGGCGAGGCCGCCGATGGTTCCCAGCCAGAGGGCTCCGTCGGGCCCTTCGACGACGGAATAGACGTTGTCCCTGGGGAGGCCCTCCGGCCGCCCCAGGGTGGCGATTCCGGGAACCTGGAGCTGGTACAAACCGTCGGCCGCGGTCGCCACCCACAGGCTCCCCTCCCGGTCGACCAGGAGGTCCTTGATGGTGGAGCCGGCGGCGAGGAGCTCCCGGGGACCGTCGAGGAGCCGGGGGGAGGCGTTGGCACCGACGGCGGCGCCGCCGAGGGCGGGCCACCGCACGGTGAGGGGCTCGGCCCCGGTGAGGCCCGCCACCGGAGCTCGATGGACCAGGCGGCCGTCCTGGACGCGGTACAGCGCCGCCGCCGTGGCCACCCAGACGCGCCCGTCGGAGTCCTCCTGGACGGCGAGGATCGCCGGATCGGCTTCGCCGGCGGGGAAGGGGATGCGCTCCGCGGGTGCCCCCTCGGGAAGGCGCCAGAGTCCCCTGGAAGTACCCACGAGGAGGCCGCCCGCGGTCTCCAGGAGGCTGACCACGGCCCCTTCGGGGGCGTCGCTCTCCCGCGTTACCGGAACGGCCACGCCCGTTTCGACCCGAAAGAGGGCCCCCTGGCCCGTGCCGGCCCAGATCCGCCCCGTCGGCCCCTGATGGACCGCCAGGACCTCGCCCGCCAGGCCGGCGGCCACCGGCTCGATCCCCTCGGGCGCGCTCCGCGCCACGCGGTTCCCGATGCCCAGGAGGAGGCCGCCCGAGGGAGCGGTGTCGATCGTGTTCAGCCGCTCGTCCGGGTCCGCCTCGATCACGGTCTCGAAACGCCCACCGCGGAAGCGGACCAGGTCGTGGTACTCGGTGCTGAGCCACAGGGCGTCGTCGGCGGTGTGGAAGAGGGCGGTGAACCGGGCCTTGGCGAGCTCCGGGTTGCTGGTGGCGTCGAAGGAGGTGAAGCGCACCCCGTCGAAGCGCACCAGGCCGTCCCAGGTGGCAAGCCAGAGGTGCCCGTCCGCCGTCTGGGCCAGGCCGTTGATCCCGGCCACTGGCAGCCCGTCGCCCACCGTCCACCGACGCACGGTGAGCTCCGGGGAGGGGGTGATCGCACAGGTGGGGCGAGCGGGCAGGGACACCACCGGGACGAGCGCCAGGGCGAGACCGAGCGCCCCGGTTGGACGGAGGCCGACCATCGGAAGAACGGACGGTCCCGCGTGGCGGGACCGGGGGAGCTTCGACTGGGTACGGGAATGGTATCCGATCTCGGGCCGGCGTTCGCACGCTGCGGGGCTCCGGAGCTGGCACCGCGACCAAGGACCCCTCTCGACCCCCGGGTGCTTCGTCGCCACCCGTCGCCCCGGGCCGGGGCCGGGGCACAGCGGTTGCGGGCGGGGGCGGGTCTCCACCGGCCGGGGCGGCCGCGCTCGCAATCCCTACAGGGACGGAGGGTGCTTCTTTCCCGCGGCGGGGCAGCCGGGGCTCCGAGGCCGCGCAAACCGCCTGATGGCAGAGGTTTCCCCACAGGCACGACCCTTGCGCTGAAGAAGGGGTACGAGTCGCCCGCCGCCCGGTACGACCCCGGGGCGCGCGGGAGGAACGGACAACTCCACCAACCCAAGAGGAGGTATCCCTTGTTCGGCAAGATGAACCTGAAGAACCTGGAGACGCTGTACGTCGACGAGCTCAAGGACGCCTACGACTTCGAGCACCAGCTCCTGGACGCCCTGCCGAAGATGGAGAAGTCGGCCCACGCGCCGGAGCTCCAGGAGGCGTTCCGCGAGCATCGCCGCAAGACCGAGAACCAGGTCCGTCGTCTGGAGCAGGTGTTCGACGGGCTGGGCCATCGCCCGGACCGCAAGTCCTGCAAGGGCATGAAGGGCCTGATCGACGAGGGCGAGGAGTACGTCAAGGCCAAGGGCGACGACTCCACGGTCGACGCCGCGCTGATCTCCGCCGCCCAGCGGGTCGAGCACTACGAAATGGCGGCCTACGGCGCGCTCCGGAACTACGCCCGGGCCCTCGGGCACCCGGAGCAGGCCTCCCTCCTCCAGCAGAACCTGGACGAGGAGACATCCGCCGACGAGAAGCTGACCCGCCTGGCCGAGACGGGGATCAACGTCGAGGCCGCCGTGCCGACGGCCTGAGCCGGATCGGCTCCAGGGAGCCCCGGCCGGTCCCGGCCGGGGCCTCCTATTTCTTCCACGAAGTCCCCCGACGATCGATCGATGAGGCCCCGGGCGTCGTCCGGGGGAGCGGCGTGTAGGGGAGGAGCTTGCCTCCTCCCTTGGTCGTGCCACCGCCGAACCCCTCCCCGAAAAACCGGGCGGAGACAAGCTCCGCCCCTACATGCGTCTTCGGTCCTTTGGGGCCCGGCGGATGCTATTTCAGGATCAGCACTTCGAGGTCGCCCTGGCGGTTCAGGAGATCGATGCTGACGTCGTTCTCCCGCCGGTGGAGGCGGAGGTCTACCGAGGCCGGGCCCACCCGGAGGTCGCGGAGCTCCACCTCCTCCAGGAAGGGGGGCAGCAGGGGGCGCCGCAGGTGGAGCTTGCCGGCGGGGGCGTCGATCTCCAGGCCCAGGCAGGCCTGGAGCATCATGAACACCGACGCCGCCGCCCAGGCCTGGGGGGCGCACGCCACGGGGTAGAGGGTGGGGCTGGAGTCGGGCCTGCGGTCGAAGCCGCAGAAGAGCTCCGGCATGCGGTGGAGGTCGACGAAGAGGCAGGCGTCGAAGAGGCCGTCCAGGATTCGCAGGGTCGCGTCCTTCTGGGCGTAGCGGGCGAGCCCCTGGGCCACCAGGGCGTTGTCGTGGGGCCAGACGGACCCGTTGTGGTACGACATCGGGTTGTAGCGGACCTCCCCCTCCGCCAGCGTCCGGACGCCCCAGCCGGAGAAGGACCGGCCGTCCATGAGCGTCTCGGCCACCCGGGCGGCGCGCTCCGGTGCGGCGATGCCGGCGAGCAGGCAGTGGCCGGGGTTGGACGTCACGACCCGGCAGGGGTGCTTGCGCCCGTCCAGGGCGATGGCGTAGGTCCCCAGCTCCTCGCACCAGAAGGCGGCCTCGAAGCGCTCCCGGAGCTCCTCCGCCTGGCCCCGCAGCTCGGCGGCCCGCTTCCTCCGCCCCAGGGCGGCGGCCATCTCCGCCATGCCCAGCCGTGCGGCGTAGACGTAGGCCTGGACCTCGCACAGGGCGATGGGCCCGGGGGCCAGGCTGCCGTCGGCGTGGAAGACCGAGTCGTGGGAGTCCTTCCACCCCTGGTTGTCCAGCCCTTCGGCCGAGCGGCGCCGGTACTCGACGAATCCGTCCCCGTCCAGGTCCCCGAACTCGTCGATCCACTGCAGGGCCCGCTTCAGGTGGGGCCAGAGCTCCCGCACGAAGGCCGTGTCCCCGGTGTAGCGGTAGAAGGCGCCGGCCAGGACGATGAACAGCGGCGTGGCGTCCACGCTGCCGTAGTAGCGACCGAAGGGGATCTCTCCGAGGGCGGCCATCTCGCCCCTGCGGGTCTCGTGGAGGATCTTGCCGGGCTCGGCGTCCTGCTCCGGCACGATCTCCTCCGCCTGGTGGGCTGCCAGGAAGGTGAGGACGCCCCGGGCCACCTCCGGGTCCACCCACAGGCACTCGAACGCGGTGAGGAGCCCGTCGCGGCCGAAGGCGGTGCTGTACCAGGGGACCCCGGCGTAGGGGTAGGGCCCGCTGGCCGTGTCCGTGACCATCATGCTCAGGTCCGCGACGCTCCGGGAGACCCAGTCGTTGAACTGGTGGTTGGAGGTGTGGATCCGGCAGGCGCTGCCCTGGAGCGCGGCCAGCCGCGCGTGGGCGGCCTCGAGGGCCTCCTGGTGGGGGGGCGGCGCCGGGGAGGGCAGCTCGTCGCTCTCGCAGGTGACGGTCACGAAGACCAGGTGGTCCTCGCCCGGGTCCAGGACGGCATCGAGCTCCGCCTCCGCCGGGCCCAGCCGGGCCGGCTCCGGGGAGATCCGGATCCGGGTGCGGCGGAGCACGCCGTCCAGGCCCTCGTAGGCCAGCAAGACCCCGTCCGTCCCGGCCTCCGTCGGGAGGCGCCGGCCCCGGCGCTTCCGGCGCAGGCCCCGGACCTCGAAGACGTCCACGAAGTCGGCGGCGAAGTGGAGACTGAACGCCAGGCGCACCGGCTTGAGGCCGTAGTTCCGGAGCCGCAGGCACTCGTGGCAGGTGCCCTGCCAGAGGAACTTCGTCCGCAGGAGGTGGATCGACCCCCGGGGGATGGAGACCCCCCCGGCGCCCAGGAGGTCCGGGTTCGTCAGGTCGACGGTCAGGAGTGCGTTGTCCTCCCGGACGGTGGAGCTCAGGAACAGGGGGCGGGCCTTGCCCGTGCGCAGGAGAAGCGACGAGACGTGGCGGGTGCCCTGGTGGTAGATCCCTTCGTCCGTCAGGCCCACCGGGGGCACGTCGCCGTAGTGGTCGAAGACGGCGAAGGTCTCCCCCTCCTTGAGGACCCGGGGGCGGTCGTCGCCGAGGGACGAGGTGGCCAGGATGTAGAAGCGGTCCTCGTCGCGGAGGTCCGCCGCGAGGGCCTCGCGAAGGCGCTCGACGTCCGGGGCCGGCCGGGGCGCCGTCCCTCCGGACTCCTGGCGCTCCGCCGTCATCGGGGCCACTCCCCGCGCCCGGGACCGGCCGCCGGCTCGGCGCTTCCGGCGCCGGCGGGTCTCCCGGGTACGCCAGGCGCCACCAGCCGGAACCCGCGGGCTTCCCGGTCCGGCGGGGCGGTCCCCGCGACCAGGTCCTGGTAGAGCTCCAGGTAGTCCCGGGCCATCCGGCGGGCGCTGAAGCGCTCCTCGAAGGTGCGGCGGCAGGCGCGGCGGTCCAGGGTGTCGATCCGCGCCACGGCGCGGACCGCCTCCTCCACGCTCTCCACGACGAAGCCGTCGACGCCGTCCGTGAGGATTTCGGGCACCGACCCCTCGTTCCAGGCGACGACCGGGGTGCCGCAGGCCAGGGCTTCGATCATCACCAGGCCGAAGGGCTCCGGCCAGTCGATGGGGAAGAGGAGGGCCCGGGCGCCGCCCAGGAGGCGGTCCTTGGCGGGCCCGGCGACCTCGCCGAAGGATTCCACGTGGGGCTGCTCCATGAGCGGAGCGATCGTGGTCTCGAAGTAGAGCCGGTCGGCTGGATCGACCTTGCTCGCGATCTTGAGGGGGAGCCCGGCGCGGCGGGCGATCTCGATCGCCCGGTCGGGGCGCTTCTCCGGGGAGATCCGGCCGATGAAGAGGAGGTAGTCCTCCGGGGCGGGGCGGAAGGTGCGCAGCCCCTCCGGGAGGCCGTGGTGGATGGTCCCCCGCCAGTCGAGGAAGGGCAGGGGCCGGCGCTGGTGGTCCGAGATGGAGATGACCGGGCTGTCCCGGAGCGCGGACCAGACCGGCGGCAGGTCCGGCGTGTCCAGCCGGCCGTGGAGGGTCGTCACGTGGGGCACGGCCAGGCGCCGCAGCAGGGGCAGCGCCAGCACGCCCAGGTGCGAGTGGATGACGTCGAAACACCCGGCCTTTTGGGCCACGAGCTCGGTGGCCAGGACGTGGTACTCGATGGGGTCGACGACGTCCGGGTCCGTCCGGAGGGCCCTGGGGCACGGGGCGATGAGCTCCGCGCGGGTGTGCGAGTCTCCGCTGGCGAAGAGCGTGACCTCGTGGCCCTGGCGGACCAGCTCCTCCGTGAGGTAGGAGACCATCCGCTCGGTGCCGCCGTAGCCCCTGGGGGGCACGCTCTCGTACAGCGGGGAGACCTGGGCGATCCTCATGACGCCGTCGCAGGACGCACGGGGTGTGCCAGGGCCGAGGCGAGCCCCGGCCCCGGCGGTTCCGAGGTCAGGCCCCGGGCTCCTGGCGCGGGCTGGCGCCGGCAAGCCAAGGGTGTAGGGGCGGAGCTTGCCTCCGCCCGGGTGCGGAACCCCGCTGGTCGCAGAGGCCCGGGAGGAGACAAGCTCCTCCCCTACACGCTTCCGTGGAGATTTTGCCCGGCACAGGGATTCGCCGCGTCACTCGACGATTCTCCGGAGTAGTAGATCAGGACGCCTCGGCGCGCCGCGGCCGGACCTCCCCCGCCACCACGTCGGCGTACGCCTCCAGGAACGCGCCGGCCCGACGCTCCGGCGAGAAGAGCAGCGCCCGCGAGCGCGCCCGCTGGGCCAGGCCCCGCAGGCCCTTGGGCTCTGACAGCAGCAGCTCCAGGGCCCGGCTCAGGTCCAGCGGATCGCCGGGCTGGACGAACAGGGCCGCTCCTTCCCAGGTCTCCCGCAGGGCCGGCACGTCGCCCAGGACCAGGGCGCAGCCCGCCAGGGCGGCCTCGAGGGGCCCCAGGCCGGAGGCCGTGTAGCGGCACGGCTGGGCGTAGACCGACGTCCGCCCGTACCAGGAGGCGATGCTGTCCGGCGACGGCCGGTCGACGATCCGCACCGAGCCGTCGGACGCCACCGGGTGCTCCGTCCCCTCGGCCAGGATGACCACGGGCCAGTCCACCGTCCCGGCGACCTGCTCGACGGTCTCCAGGCCGGCGCCGCCTCCGGCGTACGAGCCCGCGGCGAGGATCAGCTCTTCCTTCGACCCCGGCAGGAGGCCCCGGGCGCTGCGCCCGGCGGGGATGAGTCGCGTATCCGGAAGCAGGCCGAACAGGCCGGTGAGCTCCTGCAGGGCGGCGGCGGTGGGGACCACCACCAGCCGGGCGCTACGGAAGGCCTCGGTGGCCGCCTCCATGTAGCGCCGCCAGGGGAAGCGCGGGGCGTCGCCCTGGAGGGCCCGCCAGCGGCACACCGGGCAGTCGTGGCCCGCCAGCAGGTGGGGGGCCCGGAAGGGCAGGGATCCCAGTGGATAGGCGTGGAGGTGGACGAGATCCGGCTCCAGGCTGTGCTCCAGGCGGACGAGCCAGTCGCCGGCCCGCTCCACGTCACCCCATGCGTCGTCGCTCCAGGACCCGCCGAACTGCCCCTGGTAGACCTGGACGTTGCTGTGGCGGTACGCCCGGTCGAGCTGCTGCCTCGACGGGGCGTGGCCCAGGACGGCCAGGGCCACCTCGATCCCGCACCGGCCCAGGGCGGCGGCGAGGTCGAGGTCGTGCTCCCACTGCCGGCGGTGGCCGGCGGTGGTCATCAGGATGCGCCGCGGCCTGGCCTCCCAGTCGGGGTTAGGCTGCGGCTGCTCGAAGAGGAACGGGTGCGGCGCGATGCCGAGGGTCTCTTCGGACCCCTGGCCCGGCTGCGGTGCGGTCCCGGCGGCGATGGGGTTGAGGTACTTCAACTTCGAATCCTCCAGGCACAGGAGCTATCCAGGTCGGGCGGGACACGTTCCGGCCCTTCCAAGCGGCCTACGACGTTCGCTGGCGGCCTGGCGATTCCAGGATCAGCAAGAGGTGTGCCAGGCCCCGGGCCCCATCGGCTGCGACCCCGAGGAGTGAAGCGCCACCGGCTTCTGCTCTGGTGCGGCGCCGCCGGGGAGCCGACGCCGGAGCCGGTAGGACTTACAGTTCCGTGTGCAACCCCAGGCAGGTTGCTGTCGTAGCGACCGAGACGGCCCCGGCGCCTTCTTCACCCGCCGGAGGGAGCCGGCGGCGGCGGGATCGAGATGTCGAGCTCCTGGACCTCGCCGAACTCCGAGAGGTCGGTGTCCCGTCCTTCGGTGGGCCCGACGACGACGATCGAGAGGTCCTCCGGTCGCAGGTGCTCGGCGGCCCGGCGGACGTCGTCCGCGCTCACCGCTTCGATGCGCTCGCGATACTCGGCCAGCCGGTCCAGGGGGTAGCCGAAGTACTCGTAGGTGAGCTGCTGCTCCAGGACCTCCCCCGGCTCGTCGACGTTGAAGACGAAGGAGGTCAGGATCGACTGCTTCGCCCGGGCCACCTCCTCGTCGGTGGGCGGGCGCTCCTCCATCCCGCGGACCTCGTCGAGGAGGGCCTGGATCGCCTCGCCCGTGGTGGAGACCTTGGTGGTGGTGAAGACGAGGGTCGTCCCCGGGTGGTCCCAGTCGCTCCCGACCCGCCCGAAGACGGCGTAGGCCAGGCCCTTCTTGGTCCGCACCTCGTCGAACAGGCGCGAGTTGCCGCCCCCGGAGAGCACCTCGTTCATCACCTCCAGGGCGTAGAAGTCCGGGTGGTCCTTGCGGACCCCCAGGTGGCCCAGGGCGATGTTGGACTGGTTGATGTCGCTCTTCTCGGCGACGAAGACGCCGGGGTCGGGCTCCTCCCGGAGCTCCACGCCGGAGCCGTCCGGAGGGGGCTCGGAGCCGGCCGGTGGCCGCCAGTCGCCGAAGACCTCCCGCACCAGGGCCAGGGTCTCCCCGGTCTCGAAGTCGCCCACCAGGCCCAGGACCACGCGGTCCGGCCGGTAGTCGCGCCGGTGCCAGGAGACCAGGTCGTCGCGCTCGATCGTGGCCAAGGTGGCGTAGGCGGGCGTGCGGGCGTAAGGCGACTCCGGGCCGTAGATCCGCTCCCGGACCTCCCGAAACGCGATGGACTGAGGGTTGTCGTTCTGCCGAGCGACTTCGGCCCGGGCCTGGTTCAGGGCCACCTGGATCCGGTCCGGGGCGAAGGCCGGCCGTCGGAGGACGTCGCCGAAGACCCGGAAGACCGCAGGGAAGTCGTCCGCGAGGGAGCTCATGGTCACCCGGCCCTGGTCCTCGCCGATGGAGCTCTCGATGGAGGCGGCGCGGTTCTCCAGGAAGTCGTCCAGCTCGTCCGGGGCCATGGTCTCGGTGCCGCCGGTGCGGAGCACCGTGCCGACGATCCCCGCCAGCCCCACGGCGTCGGCGGGCTCCAGCCGCTCGCCCGTCCGCACCAGGGCGGTGGCCCGGACCAGGGGGAGCTCGTGGTCCTCCAGCAGGAGGACCACCATGCCGTTGTCCAGCTCGACCCGCTGGGGCTGGGGGATGTCGAACTCCGACAGCGGCGGGTAGGTGAGCTCCTCGGGCCGCTCGACGGGCGCCGGCTCCTGAGCAGGGGCCTGGCCGTGGGCGGCGCCGGTGAAGGGCGCCCCGGCGAG
>JBKHJP010000465.1:0-3133 GCA_046538065.1 Thermoanaerobaculia bacterium
GCGCCGACGGTCCTGCCGCCGCCCCCGCCCGAGCGCGCCGACGTGGCGAAGGCGCGCCGGCTCCTCCGCGGGGCCCGCCGGCCGGTCCTGGTCGTGGGCTCGGGAGCCCTGGCCGAGCCGGTCGCCGCCGGCGAGGTGGCCCTGGCCGTCGAGCGCCTGGGGGTGCCCACCTATCTGGCGGGGATGGCCCGGGGCCTGTTCGGGGCGGAGCACCCGCTGCTGCTGCGCCACGGGCGGACGGCGGCCCTCAAGCGCTCGGACCTGGTGATCCTCGCCGGCTTCCCGGTGGACTTCCGGCTCGACTACGGCCGCAAGATCCCGCGCAAGGCCCGCCTGGTCTCCGCCGGGCGCGACGAGGACCTCCTGCGACGCAATCGCCGCCCCGACGTGGCTGCGGTGGGCGACGCCGGCAGCTTTCTCCGGGATCTGGCGGATTTCGCCGGGGGCTCCGACTCCGAAAAGCGCGGAGAGGCGGACGGCGGAGCCACGGGCGGTCGCCGGGAGTGGCTGGACGGTCTGCGGGAGAACGACCGGGAGCGGGAGACCGAGATCTCCGCCATGGCGGCCGAGGACACCCCTCCGCTCAATCCCCTCCACCTCCTGCGGGAGCTCGAAGCCGCGCTACCGGAGGACTCGGTGCTGGTGGCCGACGGGGGCGACTTCGTCGCCAGCGCGTCGTACGTGCTCCGGCCCCGCGGGCCGCTGCGCTGGCTCGACCCGGGGCCCTTCGGCACCCTGGGCGTGGGCGCCGGGTTCGCCCTGGGGGCGAAGCTCTGCCGCCCGGAGGCGGAGGTCTGGCTGCTCTACGGCGACGGGTCGGCGGGCTACAGCCTAGCGGAGGTGGACACCTTCGTCCGCCACGGGCTGCCGGTGATCGCCGTGGTGGGCAACGACGCCGGCTGGACCCAGATCGCCCGGGAGCAGGAGGAGATCCTGGGCGACGACGTGGGGACGACCCTCCGCCGCACGGACTACGAGCGGGCGGCGGAGGGCTTCGGCGGGAAGGGGCTCGCCCTGGACCACCCGGACGCCGTGGGGCGTGTGCTCCGGGAGGCCCAGGAGGCGGCCCGGGAAGGCTCCCCGGTGGTGATCAACGCCTGGATCGGCCGCACCGAGTTCCGGAAGGGGTCGATTTCGATGTGAGCTGGCGCGCGTTGCGCGCCAGCTCATCCTGAGCGGAGGCCGGCGCTTCGCGCCGGCCGCAGTCGAAGGATCTCTTCCAGGTCCCCCTCCCAGGTCCCTCGACTTCGCTCGGGACGACAAGGGGGAGGGGGTGAGCGCCGCCCAACTCCTCGGCACGGGTTCGAGGTCGCGTCCCTGGACGCTTCGGTGTCCGGGGCCGCGGGGCGGGCTCGCCTCCGTGCGACGTCAAACCGCCGCACCCGCCGCCGCCTCGTAGGCCTCCTTGCCGCCGGCCTCCTCCCAGAGCCGGAAGAGCTCCTCCGCGATCTGGACCGCGTTGAGGGCCGCCCCCTTGCGCAGGTTGTCCGCCACCACCCAGAAGGCCAGCCCCCGGTCGACCGTCGGGTCCCGGCGGATCCGGCCGACGAAGACCGGGTCCCGGCCGGCGCAGTCGACGGCGGTGGGGTAGGCGTCGTCGCCGGGCGGGTTGGCGGGGGCGTCCATGACGGTGATCCCCGGGCTCGAGCTCAGGAGCTCCCGGGCCGCTGCCGGGTCCACCGGCCGCTCCGTCTCGATCCAGACCGCCTCGCCGTGGCCCACCTGGACCGGCACCCGGACGCAGGTGGCGTGCAGCGGCACCTCCGCCTCCAGGATCTTCGGTGTCTCCACCCGCATCTTCCACTCCTCCTTGGTCTCGCCGCCCTCCAGGAAGACGTCGATCTGGGGGAGGGGGTTGAAGGCGATGGGCTTGGGGAAGACCGTCCGGTCGAAGCGCTCGGCCCCCAGGGCGGCCCGGGTCTCCTCGAACATCTCGTCCACCGCCTGGGCGCCGGCTCCGGAGACGCTCTGGTAGGTGGCCACCGTCACCCGGCGCAGGCCGAAGGCGTCGTGGAGGGGCTTCAGCGCCACCACGAGCTGGATGGTGGAGCAGTTGGGGTTGGCGATGAGGCGCCGCTCGCGATAGTCCGGGATCCGGTGGGCGTTGACCTCCGGCACCACCAGAGGCACGTCCTCGTCCATGCGGAAGGCACTGGTGTTGTCGATGGAGACGGCGCCCCGGGCTGCCGCTTCGGGCAGGAGCTCCCGGCTCACCGAACCGCCGGCGCTCGACAACACAAGGTCGATCCCCTCGAAGGCCGACGGCTCGGCGCGGCGGACGGTCACCTCGCCGCCCCGGAAAGGGAGCGTGGTTCCGGCGCTCCGCTCGGACGCCAGGGGCACGACGTCCGCGGCGGGCAGCTCCCTCTGCTCCAGGATGCGCAACATCGTCCGGCCCACCAGTCCGGTGGCGCCGAGGACTGCGACTCGATATGCCATGCAGGACCTCCTCGGTCGGTCGTCTCTTCGCGGTCGGTTCGTGTTCGGGGAGAGCGGTCGCCGGAGCGACCTCGCCCCTCTCAACAGGCGGCCGGGGCGGATCCTTCCTCCGGTTCCCGGAGCGGTGCGCCCGCGCGCCCGGCCGGCGAACCCTCGGGGCCAGCTTGGCCGGGCCCACTTGACGCGTCTGCCGCGCCCAGGTATTTTATGCCCGAAATGTCTCGCGCCGAAATTTTAGGGCGCGAATCTTGTTGGCACGAAACGAGGAGGACGGAAGCGCTGTGACCACGACCCCGACGACACCCCCGAGCCCCGGCGTGACCCGAGCGGAAACCGACCCCGTTGCGACGGCGGGCGATCGTGCGGCCTCCGGATGGGAGTCGAGCTCCCTCGAGCAGAGCATCGTGCGCTCGCTCCGGAGGATCATTCGGGCCGTGGGTCTGTACAGCCGGGAGCTCCTGAGGCGGCGCAACCTGACCACGCCCCAGCTCGCCACGTTGCGCCAGCTCGGGCGCCACGGCCCCCTGCCGGCGGGCCGCCTCGCGCGGGGAATCTCGGTCAGTCAGGCCACGATCACCGGCGTGGTGGACCGGCTCGAGGAGCGGGCCCTGGTGACCCGAAGCCGGGATCCGCGGGACCGCCGCCGCGTGGTGGTGGATCTCACCGAGGCGGGCCGGCAGGTGGTGGCCAGCTC
>JBKHJP010000466.1:0-3123 GCA_046538065.1 Thermoanaerobaculia bacterium
CCATGAACCCGGCGGCGCTGGTCAAGAACCTGCCGGACCTGAAGCCCAACGGCGTCGTCGTCGTCAACAGCGACGAGTTCAAGGAGCGCAACTTCAAGAAGGCGAACCTCGCATCGAACCCGCTGGAGGACGGCACCCTGGACGGTTTCCGGGTCTTCCCGGTGGAGCTCACCACGCTTACCCGGCGCACCCTGGAGGACTCGGAGCTCGACGTCAAGGCGAAGGACCGGTGCAAGAACTTCTTCGCCCTGGGCCTGGTCTACTGGATGTTCCACCGGCCCGTCGACACGACGGTCCAGTGGCTGGAGACGAAGTTCGCTTCCCGCCCCGAGCTCGCCGACGCCAACGTCCGGGTGCTCAAGGCGGGCTGGAACTTCGGCGACATCCAGGACGTCTTCCAGGTCCGCTACGAGGTGGAGCGGGCGCGCCTCGAGCCCGGCACCTACCGAAACATCAACGGCAGCGAGGCCCTGGCCATGGGCCTCGTGGCGGCCAGCCGCAAGTCCGGCCTGCCGCTCTTCCTCGGCGCCTACCCCATCACGCCGGCCTCCGAGCTCCTCCACGCCCTGGCGAGCCGCAAGCGCTGGGGGGTGACCACCTTCCAGGCGGAGGACGAGATCGCCGCGGTCTGCGGCGCCATCGGTGCGGCCTTCGGCGGCGGCCTGGGGGTCTCCGCCTCCAGTGGGCCGGGCCTGGCGCTGAAGGCCGAGGCCATGAACCTGGCGGTCATGGTGGAGCTCCCCCTGGTGGTCTGCGACATCCAGCGGGGCGGCCCGTCGACGGGCCTCCCCACGAAGACGGAGCAGTCGGACCTCCTCCAGGTCCTCTTCGGCAGGAACGGCGAGTCCCCGGTGCCGGTGATCGCCGCCTCCTCGCCCCAGGACGCCTTCTGGGCCGCACTGGAGGCGGTGCGGGTGGCGGTGCGCTACATGGTGCCGGTGGTGCTCCTGTCCGACGGCTACATCGCCAACGGCAGCGAGCCGTGGAAGCTCCCGGGCCTCGAGGAGCTGCCGGACTTCGCGCCGGAGTTCCACACCAGGCCGGAGGGCTTCGCCCCGTACGTCCGCGACCCGGAGACCCTGGCCCGGCCCTGGGCCCTGCCGGGCACCCCGGGCCTGGAGCACCGGATCGGCGGGCTCGAGAAAGAGGACCGGACGGGCAACGTCTCCTACGACCCGGCGAACCACGAGCGGATGACCCGGCTCCGGGCGGAGAAGGTGGAGCGGGTCGGCCGGGAGGTTCCGCCGGTGGAGGTGGACGGAGAGCCGGAGGGCGAGCTCCTGGTCCTGGGCTGGGGCTCCACCGAGGGGGCGATCAAGGGCGCCGTCCGGGTGCTCCGCAAGCGGGGCGTCTCCGTCTCCCGGGCGCACCTGCGCTGGCTCAATCCGCTGCCCCGGAACCTCGGGGACGTCCTCTCGCGCTTCGACAAGGTCCTGGTGCCGGAGATGAACCTGGGCCAGCTCTCCCTGCTGCTCCGGGCCCGGTACCTGAAGGACGTGATCACCTACAGCAAGGTCCAGGGCCGCCCGTTCTTCCGCTCCGAGATCGAGGAGCGGGTGCTCGACGTGCTGGGTCTGCAAGACCGCCAGGACCAGCAGGAAGACCAGGGCCGGGAGAGCGCATGAGGCGCCCGCAACCCGACATGGAGCTGGGAAGGAACCCGAGATGAGCGATTCCGCCGCACCCACCCTCAGCCGCAAGGACTTCCAGACCGATCAGGAGGTGCGCTGGTGCCCGGGCTGCGGCGACTACGCCGTCCTGGCCGCGGTCCAGGGCGTTTTCCCGGAGCTCGGCGTGCCGCGGGAGAAGTTCGTGGTGGTCTCCGGGATCGGCTGCTCCAGCCGCTTCCCCTACTACATGGAGACCTACGGCTTCCACTCGATCCACGGCCGGGCCCCGGCCATCGCCAGCGGCCTCAAGATGACCCGGCCGGAGCTGGAGGTCTGGATCGCCACCGGCGACGGCGACGCCCTGTCCATCGGCGGCAATCACCTGATCCACGTGCTGCGCAGGAACGTCGGCGTGAAGATCCTCATGTTCAACAACCGGATCTACGGGCTCACCAAGGGCCAGTACTCCCCCACGAGCGAGGTGGGCAAGCGCACCAAGTCCACCCCCTACGGCTCGGTGGACCGGCCCTTCAACCCCCTGTCCCTGGCCCTGGGCGCCGGGGCCACCTTCGTGGCCCGGACGGTGGACATTTTCCAGCCGCACCTCAAAGAGACGCTCCGCCGGGCCGCCGCCCACAAGGGCTCCGCCTTCGTCGAGATCTACCAGAACTGCAACATCTTCAACGACAAGGCCTTCGAGTACATGAGCGACAAGGAGGGCCGGGTCGAGCGGACCCTGTACCTGGAGCACGGCAAGCCCCTGGTCTGGGGCAAGGAGCGCCAGCGGGGGATCCGCCTGAACGGCCTGACGCCGGAGGTGGTGGAGCTGGAGGGCGACGGCGGAGCTTCGGAGGAGGACTGCCTGGTCTGGGACGAGACGGCGGAGAGCCCGACGGCGGCCTTCCTGGCCTCGCAGATGCTCCATCCCGAGTTCCCCACCCCCATCGGGATCTTCCGGGCCGTGGACGAGCCCCGCTACGACGAGGGCGTCGTCTCCCAGGTGGAGGCGGAGGTGGAGCGCTCCGGGCCGGGGACCCTGGAGGAGCTCCTCTACTCCGGGGAGACCTGGGAGGTCACCGAGTAGATTCCATGCACCTGGTGATCCTCGCCCGGGGGGGCGGTTGGGAGCGGCGTTACGAGGCGAGCGCGCTGGCGGCGAGCGCGGCGTCCCGGGGCGACCGGGTGGACCTGGTTCTCCTGTTCGGGGCGCTGGACGCCTGGGTGCGGGGGGAGTGGGACGCCCTGGATCCGACGCCGGCGCTGGACCGTGACCGGCTGGCGTCGCTGGACTTTCCTTCGCTGTCGTCCCTGGTGGAGTCCGCTCGGGCGGGGGGTGGGGAGGCAGGCGCCGGAGGGGGCGGGCTGCGGCTCTACGGGTGTAGCGCGTCGGCCCGGGCGCTGGGGCTGGATCCGGGGGAGGTGCAGGGGCGGGTGGACGTGGTGTGCGGGTGGCAGACCTTCACGAAGCTGATCGCGGCCGCGGACCGGGTGGTGACGTTGTAGCGGGGGTGGG
>JBKHJP010000467.1:0-3106 GCA_046538065.1 Thermoanaerobaculia bacterium
GGCCCTGGCGGCGGCTACCGGCGGCGCCGGGGGCGCGGGGGAGCCCGTGGCCCTCGCCCGCTACCGCGGCGGCCGCAGGGTGGAGGGGGGTGCCCCGGCGCCGGAGCGGTGGCCCGCCTGGCTCGCCACGGAGGCACCCGCGGCGCCCGAGGAGGACGAGACCCCGGAAACGGAGGGGAGGAGCCTGCCCTGGGTGGTCCTTCCGGACGGCACCCTGACCCTGGCCGCGGCGGTTCCCTCCGGAGGCGCCGGAAGCGGCGTTCTGGCCGTCTACACCGGCGACGCCGAGGACCTCGTCCGGGAGCGCTCAAGGATCTGGATCCAGGCGGGCGAGATCGGGCGGAGCCACGCCGTGCGGGTGCGGGGCCTGGAGGTCCGGGTCGAAGGGACCGAGCCGGCGGAGGGCGCCGTCGACGAGGAGGAGCTCGCGGCCGAGCGGGAACGGGCCCGCGAACGCTTCTTCGACCGGGACGCCCGGGGGGACGACTGGACCGAGCGCCCGTTGTTCACCTGGGTCGCCCTCGCCGCACGCCCGGTGGAGCTGACCACGGGCAACCCGCTGGCGGAGGAGATGGGCGTCTTCCTCCAGGCGACGCCGCGCACCGTGGCCCGGAGCCTCTTCGCTCCCGGCGCCGAGCTGGTCCGGGGCTTCTGGGTCGCCTTGCTGGCGGTGTCGTTCCTGCTCCTGGGGATCTACGCCGTGGCCGAGCTGGTGGCCGGGGCGATGATCGTGGGCATCTCCCGGGCCGTCTCGCGGCTGTACGGAGCCACCCGGCGGGTGGCCTCCGGCGACTTCTCGGTGCGCATCCCGGTGCGCCGCACCGACCAGGTCGGCGCCGTCCAGCGCTCCTTCAACGCCATGGCCGAGAACCTCCAGGACCTGGTGGCCACGGCGGCCCAGAAGGAGCTCCTGGAAAAGGAGCTCCAGATCGCCCGGCAGGTCCAGCAGAGCCTGATCCCCAAGGACCTGCCCGGCGGCGAGACGGTGGAGTTCTCCACCCTGTTCGAGCCCAGCGCCGCCATCGGTGGGGACTACTTCGACGTCCTGCGCCTCTCGGACGAGGCCCTGGCCGTGGTCGTGGCGGACGTCTCCGGGCACGGCCTGCCCACGGGACTGCGCATGGCCATGGTCAAGGCGGCCCTGGGCGTGCTGGTGACCGAGACCGGCGAGGCGGACGAGATCCTGCGGCGCCTGGACGCTACGGTCCGTTCCGGATACGCCACGGGAGACCAGCGCCGCTTCTTCGTCACCGCCGTGTTCGCCCGGGTCGACTTCCATCGGGGGGTCCTCGAGCTGACGAACGCCGGCCATCCCCCGACCTACGTCGTCCGCGACGGCACGGTCGAGGAGATCCTCCTGCCCGGCTCACCCCTGGGAGGCCTGGGGACCGACTACGGCCAGCGCACGGTGGAGCTCCGGGACGGCGACGTGGTGGTCTGGCTCTCGGACGGGCTGATCGAGGCGGCGGACGGCCACGACGAGCCCTTCGGCTACGAGGGGATCGAGAGGGCCCTGGCCGGGCCGGCGGACTCCGCCGCCCAGGTCCGGGACCGGCTGCTGGCCGCCGTGGCCGCCCACACCGGCGGCCGCCCCGCCATGGACGACCGGACGCTGGTGGTCATGCGCTACACGGCGGGACACCCTGCCGGCGGGAAGGACGGATCGTAGGGTGCGACCCGGCGCACCAGCGATGGAATCGGCCCACCGTGTAGGGTGCGACCCTGTCGCACCAGCGATGGGGTCGGCTCACCGTGTAGGGTGCGACCCTGTCGCACCAGGCGGCGCCTCCGGCACGGCACGACGAGGGCCCAGGGCGAACGGCGGCTCCCACCCTCCGCGACGACCGCGCCCTCCTTCGGTGCGACAGGGTCGCACCCTACCGACTTCGGCCCGCCCTCGGCCGGTCCGACCGGGTCGCCCCTACAGCCTCGTGGCCACCTGGGCGGGCGGGGCCAGGCCCAGGGTGGCGAAGATGCGCTGGATGTAGCTGCGGGTCTCGCGGAAGGGGGGCACGTCGCCGTAGCGGTCCACCGTGCCCTCGCCGGCGTTGTAGGCGGCCAGGGCCAGGGCGAGCTCGCCTTCGAAGCGCTCCAGGAGCCAGGCGAGGTACCGGGTGCCGGCATCGAGGTTCGCCGCGGGCTCGAAGACCCGTTCCTCCGGCACGCCGAACCGCCGGGCCGTGGCGGGCATGAGCTGCATGAGCCCCCGAGCCCCCTTGACCGAGACCGCCCGGACCTCGAAGGCCGACTCGGCCCGGACCACGGCGGCCACCAGCTCCGGCGCCACGCCGTGCCGCCGGGCGGCCCGGTAGATGGCCTCGCCGTGGGGCACGTCGGGCACCGCGTGACCCTCGGTGAAACGCCAGCTCCGGCCGCCTGCGGCGGTCTCGTGGACCTCCGGCTCCGGCTCCGGGGGGACCCACTCGTCGTCCACGACGTGGGCCACCCGGCCCAGGGGCAGGGTCACCCGCCCGCCCTCCGGCAGGCTGAGGCGGGCCCGGTCGCCGTCCACCACCTCATAGCCCCTCACCTTGAAATGGCGCCCGTCGTCCAGGACCACGAGCTCGGCGACCGCCGCGGGGGGCAGGAAAAGGAGAGCGAGGAGGCCGATCGCCGCCCCGAAGGCCGGCGCGAGGCCCCAGGGTAGCCAACGCCGGAGCCCGGACGGTCGGTTCGATCGGTGAAGCAGCGGCATCAGAGCATCCAGGACAGGACTCGTGCTCCCACCAGTCTACGTCCCGGAGCCGGTGCCGGTCCAGAGCGCGGAGACTCCGCCCCGGTCGTCGCCCCGCCAGGAGACCGACCGTGGAGAGCAGGCCCGCTGCAGCCGGAACGGCTCGCGTAGAGGACACCCGGACGCTTCAGCCCGGGAGGCCGGAGGCGATCCGGGTGGAGGACGTCTGCGCCCGACCCGAGCCACGGCCGACGGAAGATCCCGTTCAGCGGCGGGAGGGCGCAGCCGAGGCGCGAGCCCCCGCCGAAGCTTCCGAGCAGCTCGCGCCGTGCCGGAGCCCGGATCGCCTCCGGCCTCCCCGGGCCCAAGCGGCCCGCCCCCTCACGCCCGGGGGTGAAACCGCTCGTAGAGGCTCTTCAGCCGGTGCTGGTG
>JBKHJP010000091.1:0-13289 GCA_046538065.1 Thermoanaerobaculia bacterium
ACGTCGCCCCGGCCGATGGAGTGGCAGGACTCGCACCGGGTGCGGTAGAGGAGCTCCCCGGTGGAGATGTCCCGCAGCTCGGGAGCCTCGTCGTAGGAGCGCTCGGTCTCCCGGGGCAGGCTCCAGTTGTGGAGCCAGTCGCCGAGCTGGGTGGCCAGGACGTGGGGGTTCTCGTAGGGGGAGCGCTTGATCCACTGCCCCGTCGACTGGTTGCCGATGATCAGGGTCAGGTTGTGGTCGTTCGAGTCCTCGGCCTGGATCTCCTCGATGTAGATGCCGAGCTTTCGGCGCAGGAGGACGATGTCCTCCTCCTCACCGGTGAGGAACTTCCAGCCGGGGCCGACCTGCCAGTTCTCGACGTGCTCCGCCAGGACCTCCGGGGTGTCGTTCTCCGGGTCGATGGTGATGGAGTAGAAGAACACGTCCTTCCCCATCCGGTCGCCCAGGAGGTCGGCCACCTCCCGCAGGCGGGCGGTCTCCATGGGGCAGGCGTCGGGGCAGGTGGTGTAGATGAAGTTGATCGCCACCACCCTGTCCTCGACCATGTCCTCGAAGAAGCGGAGCCGCTCGCCCTCGTGGGTGATGAGCTCGACGTCCGGGAAGTAGTCCTCCCCCCAGACCGTGCCGCCGTTGCTGCCGGCGGCGGCGGGGTCCGCGGCGGTGGCCTCGGCTTCGCGGTCGAAGGAGGGCTCGCCGACGGCGTCCCTGGCGGGCCCGAACCAGATCAGCGCGGCGATGGCGCCGGCGGCGGCACAGAAGACGGCGGCTCCCGCGAGCCGCAGGATCGTATTGCGCATGGTCACCTCGTCGATCGTGCAGTGCAGGGAAAAAGGGACCGGAGGGAGCCCTCCTCAGGGGAGAGCCCCCTCCGGACCCGTACTCCGCGATGCCGGACGCTAGTCCTTGTTCTCCACCGGCGAGGTGGCGATCTGGCCGTCGTCCGAGCGGACGCAGACCATGCTCGGCACGGAGGAGAGGTTCTTGTCCCTGAACTCCCACTCCTCGTCGTCGACCGCTGCCGAACCGATCGTCGCGCCCGGGCAAGCGCCGCCGGAGGAGTCGGAGTCACCCTCATAGATGGTCACGGAGCTCGCCGTGGACGAGGTCCCCTCGACCCGGAGCTCGCCCTTGGAGGGCTTGCCTTCGGCCTTGGTGATCGTGAGGAAATCGCCCCCCTCCTCACCCGTCGGACCGGTGCCCTCGCCGTCCCGGAAGGTCGGCAGGGCGTGGGAGTCCACGTACTCGACTCCGTCCCAGGTGGGGATCGGCGCCGGCATCAGCTTGAGCTGGCCCGGGTGCTCGATGTCCCACCGCAGCAGCATGGCGTGGTCCTCATGCTGGGTGTTGTGGCAGTGCTCCATGTAGGTGCCGGCGAACTCCCGGAAGCGGATCGCGATCTCCACGCTGTCGGTGCTATCGTCCATCCTGCCGATGCGGTAGACGTCCTTCCGGGCCCACTTCTCCCACTCCGGCGGCGGGTTGCCGCCGCGGGAGAGGATCACGCCCTCCTCGAAGTGGACGTGGACCGGATGGCTCCAGCCGCCGCCGCCGTTGACGATCTGCCAGATCTCCATCGTCCCGAGGCCGTCGTCGCCCGCCGAGTTGGTGCCGTCGAACCCGCCGTCGGTGGGTCCGGTGGCGAGCTGCGGCGCGGCGGAGAGGCGCCGCGGGTCCATGCCCACGCCCTGGCCGCCGTCGGTCTTGATGGTCCACGGCTGCTCGTCGGTGCCGCTGGATCGGCCGAAGATGAACTCGCGCCGGGTGGCGTCGGCGAGCTGCGGGTCGTTCCGGTCGATGGGCAGCGGGATCATCTTCTGCCCGCCGGGCTCGAAGTTGCTCGGATCCATGGAGAGGTCGGTGCCGTCGTATGACACCACCCGGAACTCCAGGAACTTGCCCACGCCCGGGTCTCCGTCCTCCCACCGGTCGTCGTCGATCACGGGCTTGTACTCCTCTGACAGCACGTCGGCCAGGGGGATCTTCTCCTCCGGCCTCTTGCCGGTCTTGTGCTCCAGGACGTTGACGAAGTAGAGCTTGTCGCCGGGCTGGATGCCCTGGGAGGCGAAGTCCACCACGATGTCGTAGCGCTCGGCGATGGCGTGGGTCGGCATGATCCGGTCGAGCTCGTCGATCTCGCCGTCGTCGTTCAGGTCCATCGAGCCGTCGAACGGCACCGCGTGCTCCATGATGTTGCCGTCGTTGGCGATCATGTGGAAGTCCACGTAGTCGTACGACGTGCCGGAGCCCGGCGGGCCGGGCAGCTCACCGGAGGTGTCGTTGCGCAGCTTCACCAGACCGACGGCGAAGTAACGCGACACCGAGCCGTTCAGGATGCGGAAACGGTAGCGCCGCGCCCGCACGTCGAAGTAGGGCTTGTAGAGCCAGTTGGTGAGGATCCGGTCGCCCATGAAGCCGTCGAGGTTGAAGACGTTGAACCAGAGCTGGCCCTCCGTGTCCCACGCCTTGTCGGCGATCATCAGGTTGACGTCGTAGTCCCGGTTGCCCCAGGGCAGCGCCGTGCCGCTGGGGAGGCGCAGGTTCACCCCGTCATCGTGGGCCTCGTTGCCCCGGTCGAGGGCGCTGTAGTAGTTGAACATCACGGCGTTGCCCTTGTAGACGTTGGTCGCCGTGAAGTCCAGCATGTGGTCGTGGAACCAGTGGGTCGACATGGTCTCGCGCCAGTCGCCCCGGAGCTGGATGCGGCCGTCGGCGTCGCAGGTCTTGACCGGGTCACCCTCGTCGTCGTGGACGAAGAGCTCCTCACCCTCGGCGCACGGGAAGGCCGCCCGCGGGTCCTCCGCCAGGGTGTTGATCGTGTCGTAGCCGGCGAGCTGCATCGGCCAGCGGTAGTCGTAGAACTGCCCCGGGAAGAAGTACGAGTTGGTGTAGCCGTCGCTCTCCGCCGGGTTGTGGCCGTTGTGCTCGTGGGTGGTGATGGTGTGGAGGCCGAAGCCGCGGTTGGCCGCCGGGTCGATGGGCAGGGCGTTGTAATGGCGCATCAGGATGCCCTCGCCGTAACGGCCGTTCAGGAGCTTCGGCGGGAAGGTGCCGTCGAACGTCCACAGCGCCTTGTGGTCCTGGATCGGCAGGTCCGGGTGGAAGCGCACGCCGATGCCGGCCGTCGTGCCCTCGATCTCGTTGCCGTTGACCAGGCCGTCCGGGTCGTAGACCGTGTGGTAGAGCCCGCCCGGAGCGAACTCACCCGTCGAGTAGGTGTGGAGCTGCCGGTCGTCCCGGGCGCCGCCGTTGGTGCGCGCCCCGGCCTGGACGGTGTTGTAGTAGACCTGCGGGAAGAACTCGTTCCACCGCTGGTGGGCCCAGCCCTTCCCGGGGGGCCGGCCCTCGGCCGGCGGCGAGTCGAGAGCCCGATCGAGGAAGTCCTGGATCTCACCCCGCCACGGGTTCTCGTCGACGTCGTTGGCGAACTCCGTCGGGAACGGGGAGATGCCGTCCTGGTCGATGAAGCTCTCCAGCAGGCTCGGGTCCGGCGAGCTGGCCGCCACCTCGTGGGGGTCCTGGGTCGGCTCCGGCCCCAGGGTCGGGCTCGGGAACGACTCGCTGAGCGCCGGGGCGGTGTCCAGGCGCTCGGTGCCGAACTCCTCGAAGCGCAGCATCTGCTGCTCGAACTCCCCGGCTCCAAAGAGCGGGCTCGGCGGGCCGCCGGTGGGGATGTTGAAGCTGCCGCCGTCGTCCGTCTCCTCCTCGGAGAGGGAGTTGTTCTCGAAGGTGTCGTGGAGCTCGGCTTCGGGCTCGACGGCGCCGATGTTCGCCGGCTCCGCGTCCTCCAGGTCGTCGATGGCCTCCTCCTCGCCGATCGAGGGCCCGGTGTGCTCCGACGGATCCCCGTCCGGGGGCGGCGAGAAGTCGTCCATGACGTGGGCCACGGCGATGAAGCTGCCGGCGGTCACCAGCGCCAGCGTCATCGCCACGAGCAGTGGGGTCCGGGGCCGCCGGACGTACTCTTTCAGTCTTTCGGTCACTCGTTTTCTCCTCACGAATCCACGGGTTCTCTGGTCGCGACGGCTGTCCTCCCCCGACCGCGGCAGCGCTTCCACGCTCCGCCGATCGTCGCGGCCCCCGGGGAGCGGGCACGGTGCGGCCGGGTGGGCCACACCCCCGGAGAGACGGCTGACGACAACTCGGATCGCTATGGGACGAAACTTCGTGAGCAGGTCCCTCGCAATTCGTGTTCCACCACCCAAAAGGCGCTTTCTAGGTGTCTAGAAGATAGAAGTTTGTTCCCCGTGGTTTACAGGTGACAACAGGGGTTGGCGAACAGTTTGGGCAAGTCTCGGCAGAATGCGGGCCCGTCACCCGGCCTCGTGCCGAGGCTCACCCGGGGGGCGGTTGGACGTCTCGGACGGAGGCGCTTACGGCGTCCGGTCCCCTGGACCGAACACGTCGCCGTGGAAGATCGAGGGCCGGCGCTGGAGGATTTCCTCCATCGCACGCCGCATGCGGCGCCGGAGCTCGCGCCCTAGGCTGCGGACGACCTCGGGGTCCTCCGCAGCCTCGGGCGGGTAGAGCCCGTGGACCGGGACGGGCTCCAGGAAGCGGGTGTGCCACTTCGAGGGGAGGGGGACTGGAAGCCACGGGAACGTGGGCGTCAGGGGAAGGTAGGGCCACTCGCTCCAGCGCCGGAACCAGCGCCAGTCGAGGCGGCCCAGGATGGGAAAGATCTCGGCGCTGCCCACGGTGACGAAGGGGATGACCGGCGCCCGGCAGGCCAGGGCCATGCGGAGGAACTCGTAGCGTCCGAAGCTCCCCAGCCTGTAGGCCCGGCGGTAGGGGGTGAAGGCGCCCCGGATGCCCTCGGCGTAAACGCCCAGGAGCCCGCCGCGCCGGAGGATCCGCTCGCCGTTGTCCCGACTGGCGTAGACGCCCCCGAGCCGGCGCATGAAGGGCGCGAGCACCGGGAACTTCACCAGGCTGGGGTGGATCAGGAACCGGGGGATGCGCCCCGTCTCCCGGAGCACGGCGTGGAGGGTCATGACGCCGTCGAAGGGCATGAAGCCCCGGTGGATCCCCACCAGCACGGCGGGCCCTTCGCGGGGCAGGTGCTCGAGGCCCGCGAGCTCGACGCGCCAGTAGTGGTCGTGGACGCGGGAGAAGAGGCGCCGGCTCCAGCGCTCGACGTAGGCGGGATCCAGGCCGAACTCGTCGGGATCGCCCGGCGGCCCGTCGCCGGGTCCGGTTCCCCCCCGTTCGCCGCCGGGCGCCGGTGCCCTGTGGGCGTTTCGGAGCCCGGCCGCCGCCTCGGCGCTGGAGCACCGGGGAGCGAGCTCCAGCACCCGCCGGGCGGTCTCGCCGGAGACCGTCCAGGGGTGCCGGAGGAAGTCCACCGCGTCGGCCCGGAGCGCCCGATCTTCGGCGGGGCCCGGGCCCAGCCGGGCGGCGGTGCGCTGGACCCACCGGGGCACCGGCACCCGCCGGCCGCCGGCGGCGGCCACCGCCCGGTGCAGGGGGACGACCGCCCGGGGGGCCACGTGGAAGACGCCGGGGCGCTCCGCCTCCACGGCCCGCCGGACCGCCGCCGCCAGGTCCTCCGGGGCGAGGAGCTGGAGCGGGGGGTCGAAGCCCGCCACGGTCGCCACCCAGGGTCCGCCCGGAAGCCGCAGCGTCCCCCGCTCCAGGCGCCGGCAGACGAGGTCCCGCCCACCGGCGATGACCACCGGTGCCGGACGGAGGACGGTGAGGACCGCCGGCGGAGTGACGAGCTCCCGGGCCGCCACCTCCAGCTCCCGCCAGGCGGCGGAGACCGCGTTGCCGTGACGTGCCGGCAGGGCGGCCGGACCGCTCCGCTCTTCGCGGATCATCCCGGGGTGGTGGTGGCTCGGCTCGTGGACCGCGGCGCTCGACAGGACCACGACTCGACGGACACCCCGCTCCGCGGCGGCACCCAGGATCCGCCGGGCGTCCTCCGGGTCCGGCAGGGCGTCGGCGGCCCAGCGCCCCCGGCAGGCGGCGGCGTAGACCAGCACTTCCGGCACGGAGGCACCCGGCGGTTCCGGGCCGCCGGGCCCGGTCACGACCTCGCAGGCGGAGACCGCCGGGCTCCCGGCGAGCGCCGCGGCGAGCGCCTCGGTCCCCGGCCCGCTCCCTCCTGCCAGGACCACGCGCATCCGGGTCAGCTCCCGCCGGACGAGATCGACGCGAGCGACGGCGCCTCCGGGGCGGACCGGCCCAGGACCGCGTCCGCCGCGTGGAGGGCCGAGACGATCACCGGCGTGACGCCCCCGCCGGGCCGCACCCAGTGGCCGGTGAACCAGAGCCCGTCCACCGGTCCCTCGATCCCCGGCCGGCCGGCCCCGAGCTGGTCGGGGGCCATCTCCCAGCCGAGCATGGCGCCGGCGCGGTTCAGGGTGAAGCGCCACGCGGTCCGGGCGGTGGCGGAGAGCTGGACGGCGGTGTGCTCCCCGGCGCCCGGGAGCACCCGCTCCAGGTGCTCCGTCACTTCGCGCTCCACCGCCGCCTTGTGGGCGTCCCAGTCCTCCACGGAGCCGGTGTCGAGGGCCAGGACCTTCTGGAGGATCACCACGTGTCCCCCGGCCGGCGCCAGCTCCGGGGCGTAGAGGGTGGGGCAGAAGATCTTGCAGACCAGGGACCCCTCCCCCACCCGGTCCGGGTCCCAGGAGCGCCAGTAGTACCCCTGGACGCGCTCCAGGTCCTCTGCCGGCACCCCGGTCAGGCCGAGGTGGCTCAGGAAGCACGGGTAGCTCGGGCGCAGCCCCCGGAGGCGCTCGAGCTCCTCCGGCCCCACGGTACCCGGCGGGAGCAGCCGCTCCAGGGTCAGGAGCAGGTCGGCGTTGGAGACCACCGCCCCCGCGGCGATCCGCCGCCGCCCCTTGAGGTTGCCCCGGGTGGTCTCGGCCTCGACGCCGGTCACCCGGCCGGCCTCGACCTCGATCCGCTCCACCCGGGTGCTCATGAGGATGTCCCCGCCGCGCTCCTCGAAGCAGCGGCCCAGCTCGTCGGCGAAGGCCTGGGAGCCCCCCACCGGGTAGTAGTTGCCCAGGAAGTAGGACAGGCGCAGCATGGAGTCGAAGACGAACGAGGTCCTCTTCGGAGGTGCGCCCCAGTGGGGGCAGTCGGCGGTGAGGACCAGCTTGAGGCGCTCGTCCCGGAAGTGCCGGTCCAGGACGTCCCGCACGGTGAGGTCCCGGAACCGGTCCAGGTGCGGCACCGGGCGCCGGCGGAAGTGCTCCAGGAGCCCGAGCTGGTAGGCCTGCCGCGCCTCGGCGAAGAACGCCTCCAGGGCGTCGCGCTCCGCCGGGAACCAGGCGTCCAGGCGCCGCCGGTAGGCCTCGAAGTCGGCGGGGACGTCGAAGCGCGAGCCATCGGGCAGGTGGAACGTGTCCACCGGGTCCATCTTGATCCAGCGGGTCCGCACGCCCAGGTCCGCCAGCACGCGGCCCGTGAACGTCCTCGGGTCGCCCAGGAGGGGGTAGAAGTGGGTCGAGGCGTCGAAGGTGTAGCCGCCCCGGCGGAAGGTGCTGCAGTACCCGCCGAGCATGTAGTGCTGCTCCGCCAGGAGTACCGACAGGCCTTCGCGGGCCAGGAGGTTGGCCGCCACCAGCCCGGCGATGCCCCCGCCCACGACCACCACGTCGTAGGCGCGGCGGGGCTCGCGCCGGCGCAGGCCCCGGAAGGGCCGCTTCACCCGCCGCCCCCCTCGGCCGGACGGTTGCGGCCGTAGCGCTCGTGGGCGGCCACGAACTCCCCGGAGGCGAGCGCCGCCCCCATGGAGAGCTCGCCGGCCAAGAGCGTCGCCGCCGCGATCTCCGCCAGCTTCCGGGCCCGCCCGGAGCCGGAGCAGCCGAGCATCTCCAGGCACTCCCGGGCGGTGCCCAGGCCGGTGCCGCCGCCCACGGTGGCCACCGTGAGGGACGGCAGGGTCACCGCGGCGTGGAGGCCCCCCTCCGGGGTCGCCTCGAAGGTGGTGATCCCCACGGCGGAGTTGGCCACGTTCGCCACGTCCTGGCCGCAGGCGATGAAGAGCGCCGCCAGGCCGTTCGCCAGGTGGCCGTTGTAGCCGAAGGCCGCCGCCTGAAGGTGGCCCAGGACCGTGTCGCGCCAGAGCTCGGCCACGGCCTCGGCCGTCGTCCCCAGGACCGCCCGGACCACCCCGGCGGGCAGGAGCGCCCCGGCCACCACCCGCTTGCCCTTCCCCCCGGCGAAGAGCGACCCGCTCGCCCGCTTCTCCGAGGCGGCCCCGGAGAAGAGCAGCCAGCGCCGGGCCCCGCCCTCGGCGGCGAGCCACCGGCAGGCCCGGTCCGCCGCCCGGGCGATCATGTTCATGCCGTGGGCGTCGCCGGTGGCGAAGCGCATCTCCACCACCACCGAGCGGCCCACCGGATGGGCTCGCAGGCCCAGGAGGCGGCCGTGGCGGGTGGTCGACTCCGCCTCCCGGCGCACCGCCTCCTCCCGTCCGGGGAGCGCCCCGGTGAAGGCGTGAGCCTCGGCGACGCCGTCGAACCAGAAGATCGGGCAGACCCGGTTCTCGTCGTCGTAGACCCGGACCCGGGCGCCCCCCGATCGGGTCAGGGCCACCATCCCCCGCTCGTAGGAGCGCACCAGAGCTCCCTCGCTCGTCGCCAGGGGGACGTAGAACGTACCTCGGGCGTGCTCCCCCTCGACGGCCAGCGGGCCCGCGACGCCCAGGGGGACCTGGGCCGCCCCCACCGGGTTCTCCACGTTGCCCCGGAAGGTCTCCGGGTCCACCGAGACCGCCCCCACGTGCTCCAGCCGGGCGCCGGTGGCCTCTTCGATCCAGCGCCGCCGCCGGTCGACGGCGTCCCGTGTGTATCCCTGGCCCTGGAAGCGGGGGACGAGGGGGATGGAGCGGGGCTCGTCGCGGGGCATGCGTCTCCTCCCGCCGCCGGGCGGCGGCCCGGCCCCGGCGGCTGCTCTCTGCCAGGAGTCTACATGCGCCGGATCCTCCCGTGGAGCCTCGGTCCCGTCGGAATTGGGCGCGAACCGCGCCGTGGCCCGGTTCTTGCGAGGCAGTGGTTCGCCGTGCAGGCATCCGCTGCCCCTCATCCCGCCGGCTTCTCCTGGACCGGCTCCGACGCGCCCTCGGAGGCGGCTCCGTGAGCGTGTTCGAAGACCGGCGCTGCCGGCCCCGGCGGCGGCGCCGAGCCACGGAGGACGACACCTCCTGGCTCGGGGAAGGGGGCATGCGCGACTTCCTGGCTGCCATCGTCGACTCGTCGGACGACGCCATCGTCGGCAAGAGCCTGGACGGGGTGATCCGCTCCTGGAACCGCGGTGCGGAGCAGCTCTTCGGGTACCCGGCCCACGAAGCCGTGGGGCGGACGATCCACCTGATCATCCCCCGGGAGCTCTGGGGCGAGGAGGACGAGATCCTGGCGCGGGTCTCCCGGGGCGAGCGCATCGGCCACTACGAGACGGAGCGCGTCACCCGGGACGGACAGCGCGTGCAGGTCTCCCTCACGGTCTCGCCCGTCCGCGACCGGACGGGCCGGGTCGTGGGCGCCTCCAAGGTGGCCCGGGACCTGGACGAGGTCACCCGGCGCCAGCGGGCCGAGCGCGAGCTCCGGGAGAGCGAGGAGCGGGCAACGACCCGGCACTCCTCGACCGGGTGCGCCGACGGCTCGAGCGCCAGACCGACCACCTGGTGCGGCTGGTCGACGACCTGCTCGACATCTCCCGGATCACCCTGGGCAAGGTGGAGCTGCGGCGCCGGAGCGTGAGCCTGGACCACGTGGTGGAGACGGCCCTCGAGACGAGCCGGCCGATCCTGGACGCGTACCGTCACGAGGTCCGGGTGCTCCTGCCGGAGGAGCCGGTCCTCGTGGAGGCGGACCCCACCCGCCTGGCCCAGGTCTTCGCCAACCTCCTCAACAACGCCGCCCGGTACACGGCGCCGGGCGGGAGCATCGGGATCAGCGCCGAGCGCCGGGAAGGCGAGGTCTCCGTCACCGTGAGCGACACCGGGGCGGGCCTGGAGCCGGAAATGCTCGCCCGGATCTTCGATCTCTTCTACCAGGGGGAGGAACGGCCCTCCCAGGACGGCGCCGGTCTGGGGATCGGCCTGACCCTGGTCCGCGCCCTGGTGGAGCTCCACGGGGGCCGGGTGGAAGCGGTGAGCGCCGGCCCTGGGCTCGGGAGCTCGTTCACCGTCCACCTTCCGCTGCGCCCCGTCGAGAGACGCCGGCCGGCGAGCGAGCCGGCGGCGGTTGCGTCCGGCGCCGTCGGGCGTCTTCGCGTGCTGGTGGCCGACGACAACCGGGACGCCGCGGACGCCCTCCGGGAGCTCCTGGCCCGGACGGGCCACGAGGCGGTGGCGGTCTACGACGGCGCCCAGGCCCTGGAGGCGGCCCGGACCCTCCGGCCGGACCTCGTGCTCCTGGACCTGGGCATGCCGCCACCGGACGGCTACGAGACGGCCCGCCGCCTGCGGCGGGAGCCGTGGGGCGAGTCCGCCGTCCTGGCGGCCCTCACCGGGTGGGGACGGGCCCGGGACCGGCGCCGCACCCGGGAGGCCGGCTTCGACCACCACCTGGTGAAGCCGGCCTCCCGCAAGCAGCTCGAGCGCCTCCTGGCCGCGGTGCACCGGGGCACGGCCGGGAAGCGGTAGGGCGTCGCGCCCACCACCTCGCCGTCGCACCCCCACCCGGGGAGAGCTCCCCTACGCTCCCCGGGCTCGCTCCCGCTCGCGCTCCTCCTTTTGCGCCACGATCGGCCGGAGTGATCCCAGGGTCTTGAGCGTGTTGAACCAGAAGGGAGCCCCCAGGGCGAGCAGGGCGGCGCTCGCCAGGATGCCCCAGAAGTGGAGGCGGCGGGGGTCGAGGCCGGCCCAGAAGTTCTGGCAGCGCGAAAGGGAGCTTCCGGCGGTGGCCCCGCCGTCCGGAGGGCTTTCGTCCTCCGAAGCGGCTTCGGCCTCCGAAGAGCTTTCGGCCTCCGAAGAGCCTTCGGCCTCCGCGGAAGCGAGCCAGTCGGGACGGAGGTCGATCCCCATGGCTCCCAGGTCCGTCTGGAGCTCCTCGGCGCTCCCCTGCAGGGCCTCGAGCTCCTCCGCCACCTGCTCCTCCGCCGTGCGCTCCGCCAGGCGCTCCGTCTGGCGCACCATCACGTCGGAGCCCGCCACCAGCTTCGCCCGGAGCTCCGCGTCGGTCCCCAGGCGCACCAGCAGGTCCCCGGCGTCCAGGTGGAGGACGAAGGCGAGCAGGACGGCGAAGATTGCCGTCGCCACGCGGGTCTTGGCGGCGAACCGCTGCGAGCTCCGGTCCATGACCGAATCGAACCAGGTCTCCACCGACTCCTTGGCCGCGTCCAGGCGGTCCGCGACGGCCTTCTGCCACGCGAAGCCGTCCGGGTCGGCCACGGCGTCCAGGAGGTTCCGGAGCTCCTCCTTCCGGATGGTGGAGGCCCTACCCTCCAACATCGAGCCCTTCACCAGCTCGTGGCCCAGGACCGCCTCCGCCACCTCCCGGGCGTGGGGCTCCAGGGCGGGGTCGGCGTTCTGGAGCAGGCGCTCCACGCCCTGGCGCAGGTCGCCGCTGCGCAGCCTCAGGAGCGCGGCCGTCATCTGGGTCAGGATCATGATCAGCAGGCTCACGCCCAGCATGACCACGGCGAAGCCGATCAACAGGTCGATGTAGACGAGCATCCTCGGGCCTCCGTTCTCCAGGAATCACCACGAGGGACGGACCTGCGACGGGCAGTTCCCACCGTCCCCCTGCACCCCGAAGTGCCCCCGGCCCCGAAACGGTTTCCCGTGACCCACCCTTGTGGTCTGAGACGGAGCCTCGCCAGCGCTTCGCTAGAGCATGAACGGAAGGTCCGAGCCCTTCGTCGGGTAGGCCCAGAGGCCCCTCTTGAGCTCGCCCGCACCGATCCCCGAACGCATGGCGAGGGCCAGGAGGTTGATCGCCTCCTCGGCGCCGTGCCCCAGGAGGTGGGCGCCGAGGACCCGGTCGCCCCCCGCTTCCAGGAGGACCTTGAACCCGGAGTGCCCCTCGTTGATCCGCCGCGAGGTGTACCAGCCCGCCGTCTCCCCCGTCCGGACCTCGACCTCCACGCCCTCGTCCCGGGCCTGGGCCTCGGTGAGGCCGACGGCGGCGAGCGGCGGCAGCGTGAAGACGACGCTGGGGGTTCCCCGGAGGTCGACCGGCCGCTCCTTGCCCAGGAGGTTGGCGGCGACGGTGTGGCCGTGAGTCACCGCCACCGGGGTCAGCGGCAGGCCGGCGTCGGCCGCGTCCCCCGCGGCGTAGACCCGCGGGAGGGAGACGCTCCGCAGGTGCCGGTCGACCGCCACGCCCCTCTTCGTGTGCTCGACGCCCGCCGCCGCCAGGTTCAGCGGTTCCAGCCGGGGGACCCGTCCGGCCCCGTGCACCACCAGGTCCGTGGTGAACCGGCCCTCGCCGGCAGGGCTCTCCACCTGGACCTCGAGCCGGTCCCCGCGGCGCTCGACGGCCGCCACCCGGGTTTCGGTCCGGACGTCGACCCCGACCTCGCGGCCGGCCGCGACCAGCAGCTCGACCAGGTCGGGATCGAACGGCCCCAGGGGGCGCTCCATCATCTCCAGGATGCGCACGGTCGCCCCGGCCCGCGCCGCGACGTGGGCGAGCTCGAAGCTGATGAACCCGCCGCCGACGAAGGTGACGTCCCCGGGCAGCGACTCGAGCTCCAGGAAGGACGTGCTGTCGGTCAGGAGCTCCTCGCCGGAGAACGGTAGGGGCATGGGCTCCGCGCCGGTGGCGATCACCACGTGGCGGGGGGCCAGGCGCCGGCCGTCGACCTCCACCGTGTCCGGATCCAGGAACCGGGCGGTGCCGTGGAGCGTCTCCACGCCGGCGCGCGCCAGGGCGCTCTCGACCTCGTGGGGCAGCGGGTCGGTGAACGAGCGCTTGAAGCGCTGGAGCTCGCCCCAATCGATGCTCGCCCCGCGGCAGCGGAAGCCGTGCTCCTCCATCCGGTGCTGCCAGTCCCACGCTTCGGCGGCGGCCACCAGCATCTTCTTCGGATCGCACCCGCGGAGGGCGCAGGTCCCGCCGTAGGGCAGCTCGTCGACGATCGCGACGCTCCATCCCGCCCCCGCGCACTTCCGGGCGGCCGTCTGGCCGGCCATCCCGGAGCCGATCACGAGGAGGTCGAAAGCGTCCCGGTTCCGGTTCGTCTCCGTCATCGTGTCCACCCCTTCCCGTTCCGCCGCGGGCGACTCGGGAGCCCCGCGGTGGTCAGCACTTTCCCGACTGCAAGGATAACTCCCCTTGGGGGTCTCCATTTAACCGGAGTAGACTTGCCCGGTGAGCTACCCGCGTGCC
>JBKHJP010000468.1:0-3070 GCA_046538065.1 Thermoanaerobaculia bacterium
CGGCCGGGGGGTTCCGGCTCTTCCCGGAGGGCGTCCTCTATCCCCCCTACGTGGCCGAGATCCGTCGCCCGGGCTTCGGAGCCACCCTGCTCGGGGTCTCCGACCCGGCGCCGGACGCCTCGGGGGACCTTCGGTTCGGCCTCAAGCTGGGGGGGCGCTTCGGCCTGGTCCGCCTGGCACCGCCGGTGACCGATCGCCTGTGGCAGCTCTCCTTCGAGGCGGGCTTTTACGGCCAGTTCGACATCGAGAGATCCCAGGACAACGTGGGGTGGGACGGCCTGTACGGCCTGGTGCTGACCACGGCTCGGGCCGGCGGCGGCCCCTTCGCCTACAGCCTCGCGGTCCACCACATCTCGAGCCACGTGGGCGACGAGCTGGCGGAGCGCACCGGGCGGCTGCGGATCGGCTACACCCGGGAGGAGGTCGCCCTGGGGGTGAGCTGGCGCGAGCCGCCGGCCTCCCGGCCGGGCCGCTGGCGCGTGTACGCCGAGGGGGCCTGGGGCTACACCCTGAGCGCCGAGGGACCCGGCGGCGAGGAGCTCCAGGAGCCCGGGCGCTTCGAGGTCGGGGTGGAGTACGAGGCCCCCGGCGTCCTGGGCCGGCGGACCGGAACCTCCGGGCGGTGGGGCCTGTTCGCTGCCCTGGACGCCAACGCCTGGGAGGAACGGGACTGGCAAACCGCCCTCTCGGTCCAGACGGGTTTCCTGATCCCTTCCGGCCACCGCAGGTGGCGCCTGGGCCTGGCGGGCTACGACGGCCAGGTCCCCCTCGGCGAGTTCTTCCAGCAGGACGAGCGCTACGTCATGGTGGGTCTGTGGCTCGACCTCGAACGGCTGCGCTGAGCGATCCCCTCTCCGGTAACATGGTCGGCGGCATGGCCGACGTGCGACTCGACTACCAAGCCATGGTCCACCGGGCCCTCCGCTCGGTTCTCCGGGAGGTCATGGCCCTGGTGGCCGAGGAGGGCCCTCCGGGGGAGCATCACTTCTACCTGAGCTTCCGCACCGGGGCCGAGGGCGTCCAGGTTCCCCCCTTCCTGGCCGACCGCTACCCGGACGAGATCACCATCGTCCTCCAGAACCAGTACTG
Source organism: Thermoanaerobaculia bacterium (assembly GCA_046538065.1). Lineage (GTDB taxonomy): Bacteria > Acidobacteriota > Thermoanaerobaculia > Multivoradales > DATKCC01 > JBKHJP01. Next base: position 1,090 of record JBKHJP010000468.1, read on the forward strand.
GGACCTCCACGTGGACGAGGCGGGCCTGTCCGTGGTCCTGGCGTTCGGTGGCTCACGCCACCGGATCGCCGTGCCCTGGGAGGCGGTCACCGCGTTCATCGATCCGGTGGCCGAGTTCGCCCTGCGCTTCGAGGGCCGGGAGGACGGGGGCCCCGGCGAGGGAGGGGAGGAGGACGGCGGGGGCGAGGACGCGGCGGGCTCGCCGGAGGCCAGCGCCGACGTGGTCAGCATCAGCAAGTTCCGCAAGGGCGACTAGGGTCCGGGAGACCCCGGTTCAGGCGCCGTCCAGCCAGCCCGGGAGGTGGGTGACGTCCGGCAGCAGGGCGAGGGGCTCCAGCGTCTCCAGGAGCCAGCGCTCGCCGGAGCCCGACGCCACGGCCACGGCGCCCACGCCGGCGCCGGCGGCCATCCGGAGGTCGTGGGGCGTGTCGCCCACGACCAGCGCGTCCCGGCACGCCACGTCCAGCTCCGCCAGGATCTCCTGCACCATCCGCGGGCTGGGCTTGCCGGCGGGCACCTCGTCCACGGTCCGGGTGGCGAGGAAGAGCTCCCGGAGGCCGAAGCGCTCCAGGTCCCGCTCCAGGCCCCGTCGGCTCTTGCCGGTGGCCACCGCCAGCCGGTACCCGGCCCCCCGGAGCCGGTCCAGGGTGGCGCGGGCGCCGGCGATCATTGCGTGGCGGTCGGCCCAAGAGGCCAGCCAGTGGTCCCGGTAGCACTCCACGACCCGTACGCGGAGGGTGGCGTCCGCCTCCGGCAGCAGCGCCTGCAGCGTGTCCTGGAGCCCCAGACCGATGGTCTCCCGGATGGTGGCCTCCGGGATCCGGGGCAGGCCGAGGGCGTCGGTGGTGGCGTGCATGCAGGCGACGATGGACCCCACCGAGTCCACCAGGGTGCCGTCCCAGTCGAAGACCAGGAGGGGGTAGCGGCCGGGCGGCCGGGCCGGCCGCGCCAGTCGATCCGGCGGGCTCATGAGCCGGCCCGCCCGCCGGACGGTGGCGTCCCGCCGGCCGGTTCGGACCCCCGGGAGGCCGCCGGGCCCGCCGAACCGTCCACCCCGGCGGGGGTGCCCGCCGGGGCCCGTCGCCGCTCTGCTTGCGTGGCTCCCTCCGCCGGCCCCGGCGCACCGGAAGCGGCGCCGCGGGGCGGCGGATCCAGGGGGGTGTAGATGAGCTCCCCGACCACGGAGCTGCCCGGGGGGACGGCGCCGCCGGCGGTCCGGCGGCAGACCAGGCGCCGGGTGATCCGGCTGCCGGCGGGCAGGGTCGCCCCGGGCCCCACGATGCAGCCCTCCAGCCTGGAGCCCGCACCCACGCGCACGCCGGGCAGCAGGAGGGTGCGCCGCAGGCGGACGCGCGAGCCCAGCTCGCCCCCCTCCTCCACGACGCTGCGGCGCAGCCGGACCCGGCGGCCCGTGCGGGTGCCGGCCGCCACCCACGTGCGGCGCAGGCGACGGAGCCAGCGGGGGGTGATGCCGCCCTCGGTGGCGGCGTCGCGGTATCTCCGGGGGGTCCCGAGGTCGAACCAGGGCCGCCCCGTCACGACCGCCGCCAGCTCCGCGCCTTCGGCCAGGAGGGGGCGGTAGAGGTCGCTCACGAAGTCGCCGGGGCCGTCCGGGACCCGCTCCAGGAGCTCCGGGGAGAGGACGTGGGCGCCGGCGAACACCCGGCGGCGGATCTTCCTCTCGGCCTCGGCGGCGGTGTCTCCAGGGGCGAAGGCCACCACCCGCCCCCGGGGACCCACGGCGACGCCGCCGCCGTAGCGAAGCGGCTCCGCCCGGCCTGCGAAGAGGAGCGTGGCCGCGGCGCCGCGCCGCCGGTGCCGGGCCAGGAGCCGCCCCACCGGCCAGCGGCACAGGGAGTCGCCGTTGACCACGACCACCGCATCGCAGGCGCGGAAGAACTCCCTGAGGGGCCCCAAAGCCCCGAGGGTGCCCAGGAGCTCGGCCTCGTGGGAGTAGACCAGGGGGACGCCGCGGAAGGTC
>JBKHJP010000092.1:0-13190 GCA_046538065.1 Thermoanaerobaculia bacterium
GTGGTGGTGGTGGTGGTGGCGGCGGTGGGGGCGGCGGCGGTGGGGGCGGCGGGGGCGGCTGGAACTTCGGGAAGTAGGTCAGGCCCAGCACGCCGCCCAGGGGGCAGTGGTCGTCCGCGTCCGAGAGCTGCAGGACGTCCGTGCGCAGGGCGAAGTTGAACGCCCAGTCCTCGGTCTCTCCGAACCAGAGCCGCCCGCCGGTGGCCAGGTCCACGCTCTCCTCGAAGATCGCCTCGTCGCTGTCCGTGGGCAGGGTTCCCGCCAGCTCGGTGATCCAGTCGAACCGGTCGGAGACCGAGGCGACGTGGCCGATGCCGAGGCGCACCTCGTCCGAGAGCTCCACGTCACCGGTGTCGAGCTCCAGGTCCCCCGGGACCCGGTACCCGGCGTTGAGGACCCAGTTGCCACCGGTCCAGCCGATGCCCGCGCCGAACCCGGTGTCGCCGGCCAGGACCTCCTCGTCGCCCGTGGGCGCCTCGACGAAGGCCTGGAGGGCCACGCCGCCTCCCCCTCCGGTGCCGGTGAGGCGCCACTTGCCGCCGACGACGGCGTTGCCGAGCCCGCTCTCCGAGTCCCCGTCCAAGGCGCTCGCCGCCGGGCCCTCGAAGTCCGGATCGAGCTCCAGGTACGGAACCGAGACGAACAGCTCGAAACGGTCGGTCAGACCGTAGCCCAGGCTCGCGCTCGCCTGATGCCAGTCCAGGTCGGACTCGCCGTCGAACTCGAAGACCCGGTCCCAGTTGTTGTAGTACGCGCCGAACGACCACTCCCCCCGGGAGAGTGTCTCCGCGGTGAAGAGCGTGAACAGACCGGTCTCGCCGGTCGCCGTCGGTGCCGACGCGGTCGCCGCCGGAGCCGTATCCTCCTGCGCCCAGGCACCGGGCACACAGAGACCCACGGCCGCGACCAGCGCAATCCCCCATCCTCGCTTCCAGGTCATTTGGGCTCCCTCCTTCGAGGTGATTCGAAGGCCCTCTCCCGTGCCCCGGCTCGAACCCTCCAGGCCTCGAAAAAGCCGTGCGGCGTACTACCGAGGACCAGAACGTATGTTAGCACAGAGCCGGCCAAGGTCCGCCGGCTCAGGGCTCTAGGCCGGCCAGGTCTGGACAGGTCAAGTATGCCGGCACGCGGGTAGGGTGGCAGAGCCTCGTGGCTCCTCAGTGGTAGGTCTTGAGGGACAGGCGGAGCTGGACGCCGCCCTCCGCGTTGAACGCCTGGGCCACCAGTGCGCTCAGGAAGAACTCGTAGTCGCGCAGCTCGAAGGACGCCTCGAACCCGGCGCCGAAATCGGTGACGTAGTCCTCGAGCTCGGTGTAGACGTCCCGCTCGAAGCCGATCGTCCCGGCCCCCGCGTAGAGGACCCAGTACCAGTTGGTCCAGTCGAGGCGAATGGCCTCCCGCGGTTCGTCGACGAACCAGGGGAAGACGAGCTCCCAGGTGGTGTGGAGCTCCTCGGTGCCCCGGAGCCGCTCGTCCAGGCCCTTCAGGTTGTCGCGGCCGTCCAGGCGGAAGAACTCCTCCCGCGGGATGGAGAACCGGCCGGTGCGAGGCAGGTCGCCCCCCGGGTCGATGTCCCGGTCCAGCTCCTCCCTGCGGAAGAAGGTGCCGCCGTTCAGGCGGCCGAGGAGGAAGACCCCCCGGGGGAGCTCGAAGCGCTTGAGCCCCGCGAACTCCAGCTTCATGTAGTCGAAGTCACCCACGGCCAGATCGGTGCCCCAGGTCAGGGCGCCGGTGAGGCCCGCGTCGCCGGGGCCGACCTGGCGGAACGCGGTGAACAGCCGCTCGACGCGGGCCCGGTCCTCACCCACGATGGCGTTGGAGCGCTCGTCGTTCGGGGTGCCGATCTGGTACCCCAGGCGGGCGAAGAGATTCGTCTTGCCGGTGTCGAAGACGAACTCCTCCTTGTTCGAGCTGATCCGGTCGAGCTCCGTCAGGAGGAAGGTGCGGTGGTGGAAGCTGTGGGGCCACTCGGTGAGGAGCAGGATGCCCCGGACCCGGTCGAAGTCGCTGGAGAAGTCCTCGATGTCCTGGAACGCCACCTCGTCGAAGACGGTGAGCTGATACGTGCGCTCGTACCCGTAGTAGCGGTAGCGCAGGAAGGCCGAGATGTCCCCGTCCACGAAGTTGTAGCGCACCTGGCCCTCGACGAAGACCTTCTTGACCAGCCGGTTGACCCGCAGATCGAGCTCCCCCTCGGGGAAATACACGTTGAGCTCCGGGATCAGGCTGCGCTCGCGCTGATCCACCGGCTGGTCCACCTCGGAGGCCTCCGCCGGGACCGGTTCCGGTGCCGTCTCGGAGGCCTCCGGAGTGTTCTCCGGCGGCTGGGTCTCGGCGGGCAGGGCCCGGGCGGCCGTGACCGGGCCGGCGGCCAGGCAGCCGGAGAGAAGGAACAGCAGGGGCCGCGCTTGGGGGTGCATCGCGGCGGGCATTCTACGCCATCGACCGGCGCGGGGAGCTCCCCGGAACGCAGAAGGGGCCGCGTCCGGTGACGCGGCCCCTTCCGTCGACGTCCCTCGGTCGCCGAGGCGATCAGCGCGGCGGCGGTGCGCCCTCTTCGAGCTCTTCGAGCTCCTCCTCCAGGGCCTCCTGCTCGCGCTTCATCTGCTCCACCTGGCGGTTGTGCTCCTCGATCTCCTGGTTCTCCTCCGCGATCCTCTGATTCTCCTCCACCCGGGCCACCGAGCTCTGGTCGCCGGCCCGCGAGTACGCCATCTTGGCCTCCTCGTACTCCTTGAGCTTCTCGTTCACGAACCCGATCTGCCTGTAGATGCGCTGCTCGTTCTCGGCCGATGGGTCCGCGGCGAGCGCCTGCTCCAGCGATTCCTCCGCGGCGGCATACTGCTCGAGGGCGGTCTGGGCCTGGCTCAGGTAGAACAGCGGCAGCCAGTCCTGCTGCTGGCCGGCGGCCCGTTCCAGGGTGGAGACCGCGTCGCGGTACTGCTTAGCGCCGAGCTGAGCCTCCCCCAGCACCAGGAGGTTGTCGTACGAAGGATCCCCTCCCATGAGGGCCTGCGCCTGCTCCACGGCCTTGGAGTAAGCCTGCTCCTTCTGGGAAGCATCCTGGCGCGCCAGGCGGATCAGGGCCTTGACGTAGGCTTCCCGGTACTTCGGCTTGGGATCGAGCTGGACCGCCCTCTCCAGGGGGTCGATCGCCGTGGCGGTCTGGCCGGCGTTGAAGGCGGCGACGCCGTAGGAATACTGGGCACCGGCGTCATTCGTGCTGGACTCGGCGTTCTCCCGCAGGGCGGCGAAGGCTTCGTCCCTCCGGCCGCTCTTTTCCAGGGCGATGGCCTTGTTCTTCTGGTAGGCCGCGCGGTAAGAGTCCTTGAGGGACGACGGATCGATCCGCTGGTACAGCTCCGCCGCGTCGGCGTAGCGCCGGACGTCCAGATAGGCGTTCGCCAGGGCGAACTGGAACTCGGAGTTGCTGGGCTGCAGATCGTACGCCTGGCGGAAGGCGTCGAGGGCGTCCTCGTTGCGATTGAGCTTGTCCAGGGCCTGGCCGAGCATGAAGTGGGCCGGGGCGTAGTCCGGCGACTGTTCGGTCACTTCCTGGAACTCCTGGGCTGCGACGCTGAAGTCGCCCCCCTGGAAGGCCTGGACGCCCTCTTCCCAGCCGGCCGCTGCGGGGCCCGCCGCGCCGAGGACGAGAACGACCGCGAGCAGAGCTGCGCTGAGATTCCGCATTCTCGTTCTCCTTTCTCTTCCTGCCGGCCCCTCGGTACGCCGTCGGCGGATGTCGGGGACCGATCGCTCGATGTCTATAAGCAAACGATGTGCCCGAACATTCCGGACGCGTAGAGCCCTCGTCACGCCGCCTTCAGCAAGCCGCCCACACGTTCCAGGAAAGCCTCTGCCTGCTCAGCGCCCAGGGACGTCGTGACCACCTTCTCCCCCGAGCGGATGAGGTCCAGCAGGGCATCCACCTCCCGGCCGTTCTCGAGCTCGGCCCGCACCATCCGGAAGGCCGACTCGAGCTCGGCCTTGCCGTCGCGGTTCCCCAGGAGCTCGAGTGCCTGGCCGTGGATCGCCTCGGCCGTCTTGGCGAGCTCCGCCGGTGTCATCTTCTTGAGACGGTCCAACGCCTCCGGCCCCAGGGTCTCCCGCAGGGCGACAAGGCCCGACGTGAGGAGCCCGTAGAGGAGCTTGCACACGTCGAAAGGGCTCATGCCGAGCCCGGCGGCGATCTCGTCGATGGAGCGGCGCTCGTCGATCTTGCAGATGAGCTGCCACTCCCCGGGGGTGAAGGAGACCGAGGTCGTGGCCACCTGGTCCGTGAACACCGGGATCAATCGGGTCGACGGGATCCGCTTCGACAGGACCTGCCACTCGTCGATGCGGCGCGCCGCCTCCATCAGGAGGTTCGTGTTCGACTTCTGGATGGTCGTGTGCTGGACCTCCTTGCCCGGCGTGAAGACGAAGTCGCCCTCGTCCCAGATGGCGAGCTCGTAGACCGCCTCCTCGCCGGACAGGTCCCCCAGCTCCGCGTGGACGATTTGTCCCCCCCGGAGGTAGATCTCCCCGGCCTCGTCCCCGCTCCTCAGGGTGAAGGCCCCGGTCTTGCCGGACACCGAGACGAGCTGGATGATGTCCGGAAGAGGGAGCTCTTTGAGGGACCCCTGGAAGGCCATCGCACTCCTACTGCAGGCGGAAGTTCACCGTCAAGTTGTAGTAGACCGCCACCGGCTTGCCGTGCAGGGTCGCCGGCTCGAAGTCCCACTTCTTGATGGCGTCGATCGCCGCCTGGTCCAGGCCCATGCCGAGGCCCTTGAGGACCTTGGCGTTGGTGACGTTGCCCTCCTTGTCGATGATGGCCTGGACGATCACCACCCCCTGGAGGCGCGCCTTCCGGGCGATCTCCGTGTACTGGGGCGGGGACGCGTTGACCTTGACCGGCGGCTGGACGTCGCCGCCCACCTGGATCGGGCCCTCGGGCTCGGGGGAGGGCGGCGGCCCCTCCGGGACGTCGAAGACCACGTCCGTGTCCGGCATATCCACCTCCGGCTCGATCTCCTCCGGCAGCCGGATGGGCTCCGGCTCGTCCGGCGTCGGGTCCGGGATCGGGACCTTCTTGGCCTTGGGCTCGGGGATCTCCTGCTGCTTCTTGGGCGGCGGCGGCTTGAAGCGCACCTGCTGGACCACGTAGACCTTCGGCTTGTCCGCAGGCTCCACGTCCTCCTGGGCGAAGTCGATGATCAGGACGATCGGCAGGAAGACGACGTGGATCAGGAGCGCGGTGACGAGGGCCCAGCGCATGACGCGCCGGTCCTCGTCGTACTCCAGGGCGAAGGTCGTCGTCAGGTCAGCGGTGGGCTCGTAGGCGTCGACGGCCTTCGACCCGCCGGCGCCGGCCGCGGCCTTGCCCCCCGTGCCCTTCTTCGTCTCGTCGGCCATGGTGCCTCCTTGTCGGTGGTCCCGGTACGGGCTCAGTACCAGAACGCCTCGATCTCCCGCCGGGTGGGGATCGAGATGTTCCGGATCTGCAAGCCGATCTTTTCCTCCGCCTGGCGCAGCTCGTCGAAGACGTCCACCATGTAGCCGTAGGGCGCGTCCTCGTCGGGACGGATGATCACCGGCTTGAGGGGGTTGCGCTCGAGCTTCGGCTGGAGGTAGTCCAGGACCTCGTCCAGCTCCATCGGCCGGGTGTCGACGATGAGCTGGCCGCTGCGCCGGATCTCGATCAGGACCGACTCCTCCTTCTCCACCATCGGCGGGTCGTCCTCCTGCTCGGGAAGCTGGAAGTCCAGCCCGCGGGTGGCGGCAAAGGTGGTCGTGATCATGAAGTAGATGATCAGCAGGAACGCGATGTCCGCCATCGAGGCGGTGGGGATCTCGTCGCTGACGCTGGTGTCGAACTCGAGCTTCATGTCAGACCTCCTCCCTCCGAGGCTTCAGCCCTGGAGAGCAGGTAGATCACCTCGACCTGGGCCCGCTTCAGGGCGTCGATGATCTCGTCGATGGTGCGGTAGGGCACGTCCTCGTCGGCCTTGATGACGAACTCCTTGCCGGGGGCCGACGCCACCACGCCCGCGGCGAAGGAGAGCACGTCCTCCGCGGTCGACACGGGCACCGACAGCTCCTCACCGCTCGACACCTTGATCTGGCCCGCCTCGTTCACGGAGATGTAGGCCGCCTTCTTGGGGATCTCCATGCGCACCACCGTGTCCGGAAGGGTCACCCGGGTCTTGTCGACCTCGAAGGTCATGGTGAGCATGAAGAAGATGATGAGCAGGAAGGCGATGTCCGCCATGCTGGCCGTCGGGATGACCGCTTCCTTGGTCTTCGTGGCGTGTAGCTCCATCTGCTCTGTGCCTTTCGTGTCCCGTGGGGCCCGCCGAGGGCCCCGTCAATCCGCGCGGGGGATCACTTCCCCGAAGCGGCCTTCTTCGGCTCGGCCGGAGCCTCCGGCGCGACGCCGCTCTTCTCCATTTCGGTGAACGCCTCGAGGAGCATGTTCGCGGCGGTCTCGATGTCCCGCACGAAGCGGTTGATCCGGCTCATGAAGAAGTTGTAGGCGATCTGGGTCGGGATTGCGATGAACAGACCGGCCGCCGTCGTGTAAAGGGCCTGCTTGATGCCCAGGGCGACCAGGCCCGGGTTCGACAGGCCCGCCTCGGCCAGGGCGTCGAAGGAGGCGATCATGCCGGTGACCGTCCCGAGGAAGCCGAGGAGAGGGGCGACGTTGGCGACCGTCGCCAAAACGGTCAGGCCCCGCTCGAGCCGTCCCATCTCGTAGAGGGCGGCGTTCTCGATGGTCTTCTCGATGTCCTCCTTGGGTTGTCCGTACTTGACCAGCCCGGCCTTCATGATGGAAGCCACCGGGCCCTGGTACTGCTCGCAGATCTTGATCGCGTCCCTGACGGAGCGGTTCACCAGCAGGGCCTTGCGGATCTTGGCGAGGAACTCGTTGACGTTGATCTTCGCCTTGCGCAGGGCGATCGCCCGCTCGATGATGAACGCCAGCGCCACGACCGAGAAGCCGAGCAGCAGCCACATGACGATGCCGCCGATCTGGAAGAAGTCGATGACTTGTGCGGCCATGTTCTCCACGGTTTTCCTCCTCCTACGTTGGACTCACCCGAGGTGAGCTGAGTTCCCTTGCTTCGCTTCCGGGCGGGGTCGCCGGCGGGTCGGGAGCGAGACTGTCCGGCCGTCAAGACCCGATCGAGTGACCTCGCTGGCCGTTCGGCCGTCTCCACGCCGGCGGAATGCGCGGGATGTTAGCATAGCGACCTCGCCACGCTGTCCACGCGGTGCCGCTGGGCACAGCAGACGGCCACCGCGAGCGCGTCGCTCGTGTCGTCCTCGAGGGGCTCGCCCTCCAAACCCAGCAGAATTTGCACCATCCGTGCCACCTGTTCCTTGCCCGCCCGGCCGTTCCCGGTGACCGCGGACTTGACCTCGGCCGGGGTGTACTCCCGGACCTCGAGCCCGCGTTCGCCGACGCTCGCCAACAGCACCCCGCGGGCCTGGGCCAGGACGATCAGAGACCGGGCGTTGAGGCCGTGGAACGGGGTCTCGAGGACGGCGAGGTCCGGGGAGCAGCGGTGCAGGAGCTCGCCCACCGATGCCGCGAGATCCGCGAGTCGACGGGGAAGCTCCAGGCGCCGCGGGCTGGAGATCCTGCCCCAGTCTACGGGCCGCAGCTCCGAGCCGGTCTTCTCCACCAGACCGTAACCGGTGTGGAGACTACCGGGATCGAGACCGAGGATCAACACGCCGTGCTCCGTTCCCGCCCTCACTCACCGTGCGCGGCCAGCACCGCCTCATCGACCTCGAAGTTGGCCCACACGTGCTGGACGTCGTCGTGGTCCTCCAGGGCCTCCGCCAGGCGCAGCACGGCGCCGGCGTGCTCGCCCGGGTCGATGGTGGACTGGGGGATCATGGCGAGCTCCTTGGCGGCCAGCGGAAGACCCCGCTCCTCCAGCTCGGCGCGGATGCGGGCGTACTCCTCCGGGCTGCTGTAGAGCTCGTGCACCTCCTCGCCGCTGGCGATGTCGTCGACGCCGAGCTCCAGGGCGAGCTCCATCAGCTCCTCCTCGTCGGCCGCGTCCGCCTCGACGGCGAAGTAGCCCCGCCGGTCGAACATCCAGGCGACGCAGCCGTTCTCCCCCAGGTTGCCGCCGTGCTTCGAAAACAGGTGGCGGAGCTCGGAAACGGTGCGGTTCTTGTTGTCGGTCACCGCCTCGACCAAAATGGCCACGCCCCCCGGCCCGTAGCCCTCGTACGCCACCTCCTCGTAGCTCTCACCCTCGAGCTCGCCGGTGCCCTTCTTGATGGCCCGGTCGATGGTGTCGTTCGGGACGTTGTCGGCCTTGGCGTCCGCGACGGCGCTCCGCAGGCGCGGGTTGAACTCGGGGTCACCGCCGCCCAGGCGGGCCGACACCATGACCTCGCGGATCAGCTTGGTCCAGCGCTTGGCGCGCTTGGCGTCGATCGCCGCCTTCTTGTGCTTGATGCCTGCCCACTTGCTGTGACCTGCCATGGTACTCGTGCTCTCCGATGTCTGACTCGCTGTTCAGCCGGCACAACGACGGCGGAGCCAGCCGGATTCCTCACCCGCCACCGCGCCCCGGCTCCGCCCGGAAGCGCGCCACAAGGACCCGAAGCTGAGGGTCGATTCTACAGGAGCGGAGGGCATCCGTCGGATCCCGGCTGCCCGGCGCCGCGGAGGAGCCCCCGCCGGCGGGTGCGGCCGCCCCCCGAGACCGCGGTAGCGTCGGTGTAAAGCCTTTTCGGTCAATGGTTTCTGCCAGCTCCCGATTGACTCTCCCGGGGCGGAATGCTAGAAACGGCACAGGTCCCGCGCCGGGAGCCGTACCATGCCCGTGATCCTCGTCATCGAGCAGGATGAGCGCGTGCCCAGCCGCGTCCGGCAGGCGCTCGAGCCCGACGGCTGGAAGGTGGTCCACGCCCGCTGGGTGACCGAGGCCATGCAGGCGATGGCTGCGGAGGCGCCGGACCTCCTCCTCGTGGCGGCCCAGGCGGACGGAGCGCGGGACGTCCTCGCCACGTACGCCCGGCGCCGCGGCGGGCCGGGCACCGTGGCCCTCCTGCCGGAGCCGCCGTCCGGAGGCGCCGGTGAGGCGGCGGGGGGCGATGCCTCCCTGCCCCGCTCTTTCGGTGCCGACGAGCTCCGGCGCGTGGTCCGGAAGATCCTCGCCGGAGGCGCCGCCTCCCCGGTGAAGCCGAGCCGGGACGAGCCGAAGCTCACGTCCCGGGAGATCTTCGGCGACCTGCTGGCCGAGGTGGAAGAGGGACCGAGCGGTGGCCCCGGCGAGAGCCCGGCGGGAGCCGCCGCCCCCCCCACGCCCGAGCGCCCGGCCCCCTCCGACGGATCGCCCGGTCGCGACGACGGCGCGGCGCCGGCCGGACCGCCCCCCAGGCCGGAGCCCGGAGCGGAGGGGAGTGCGCCCGCACCGCGCCGCGGGGATCGGCCGGCGGCCCGTCCCGACGACGACATCGCCCGGAAGCTCGAGCGGACGCTCTCGGGCGTCTTGGACCCGCCGGCTCCCGGGAAGAAGAGACCCGAAGCGAGGCCGGGCTCCGGTGGGGAGGCGCCACCGCGCAGGCCCACGGATGCCGGCCACCCCGCCCGGCGTCGCCGGAGGAGCGAGGACGTGGACCGGCTGCTGAGCCAGACGCTCTCCGGCCTCGAGCTCCCCGGGGAGCGGAAAAAGGCCGCACCCCGGCCGCCGGCACCCCCGGCGCCCACCACCCCGGACCGGCCGAGCGCTCCGCGCCGGGCACCGGAGCCGCACCCGGAAACCGGACGGGAGGATGCCGCCGCCGGTCGATCGTTCGAGCTCGCCGACCTGGAAGCCCTCATCGAGGAGCAGGAGCGCCGGGAGCGCTCTTCTTCCGAGGGCGCCCCCGGCCCGGGACCGTCCCCTCCGGCTGCAGACGATCGACCGCAGGCGTTCATGGAGCCGTCCCCCGCCGCGCCGCCGCCGCCGGAAGCGGAGCCGCCCGGGACCACCGGCTCTCCGCCCCGGGCGCCGGAGCCCCGGCCCAAGGCACCGGCCGGTGGGACCCCGCCGGCCGACGGAGAGCCGGTAGGGCCCGGCAGTCCCTCGGAAATCCCCTTCCAGCCGCTCTTCGGGGACGCCATGGAAGAGATGCCGGACGGCGCCGCCGTGGAGCCGGGGGACGCCGGGGGTGCGCCGGAGGCGGCAGGCCAGGACTCCGCCGAGGCCCCCGCGGGCGAAGCCGGCGGCGACTTCGGCCAGTACCAGCTCCTGGAGCGGATCGGCGTCGGCGGCATGGCCGAGGTCTGGAAGGCCCGGATGACCGGCGTCGAGGGCTTCCGCAAGACCGTGGCGATCAAGCGGATCCTCCCCCACCTGACCGACAGCTCCGACTTCGTCGACATGTTCGTCGACGAGGCGAAGCTCGCGGCCCAGCTCAACCACGCCAACATCATCCACATCTACGACCTGGGCAAGATCGGGCGGGACTACTACATCGCCATGGAGTACGTGGAGGGCGAGAACCTCAGGGGCATTCTCAACCGTTCCCGGGAAGACGCCCGCCCCGTGCCGCTCGGCCTGGCCCTCCACGTCGGCGCCCGGCTGGCGAGCGCCCTGGACTACGCCCACCGCAAGCGGGATTTCGACGACCGGGAGATGGGTCTGGTCCACCGGGACGTTTCCCCCCAGAACGTGCTGGTGGGCTACGAGGGCACGATCAAGCTCTGCGACTTCGGCATCGTCAAGGCGGTCTCGAAGTCGAGCCACACCCGCATGGGCGCCCTCAAGGGGAAGCTCCAGTACATGTCCCCGGAGCAGGCCTGGGGGCGGACCGTGGACGGCCGCTCCGACGTCTTCTCCCTCGGCGCCCTGATCTTCGAGATGCTCACGGGACGGCGCCTGTTCGCCGGGGAGAGCGAGATGGAGGTGCTGGAGGCGGTCCGGGAGTGCCGCGTCGTGCCGCCCAGCGAGGTCGAGCCCGCCGTGCCGGAAGCCGTCGACGCCGTCGTGCTCGGCGCCCTGGAGGCCGACCCGGACCAGCGCTTCCAGAGTGCCGGAGAGCTCGAGCGCCGCCTCGACGAGATCCTGGCCACGATGCGGCCGTCGCCGGGCCAGGCGGAGCTCGCCTCCTACATGGACCGGCTCTTCCGGAGCGACGAGCCGCCCGCCGCCGCGGAACCGCCCGGGGCCGATCCCGGGGGCGGCTCCGAGCCCGCCCGCGAGTCGCCTTCGTCCCCCGTCACGGCCTCGGCGTCCTCTGAGGACGGGGGAGCGCCACCGGCGCCCGGTGCCGGCGGAGAGGATGCCGCCCCCGCAGAGGGGGCCGAGGCACCCTCCGGCGCAACGCCTCCTCCCCCGCCGGTGCAGCCGAAGCCTTCGCCCCCGGAACCGGCCGAAGAAGAAGGCGTCGAGCTGGTGGAGCCCGTCCTCCCGAGGCGCCCCGGGGAGGTCGAGGAGGGCGGCAGCCGGGGCAGGGGATTCCTGATCGCGGCGATCGTCGTGGCCGTGCTCGCCGGCGCGGCGCTGGCCTGGTGGATGGCGAACCGCCAGGGCGCCCTGCCCTGGCAGGATCCGGGGTCCGCGGGGCCCTCGGCGGAAGCCCCTCCCACCCCATCCGAAGGTTCCGGCGCGGGGGCCGGCGGAGCCGCCGACCCGCCCGGTCCCGGGTCCACGGCCCCGGAGCGCCCCCCCGCGGATGCCGGAGCGGATGCCGCGGCGGGGGGCGCCGGCGAGCCGGGCGCGGCGGAAGGCTCCGCCGGCTCGCCGGAGGATAGCGCCGGCGACCCCGGCCCGGCGGGCTCCGCCACGGCCTCGGACGAAGAGCTCGACCAGGCCGTCAACGAAGCGCTCGAGGAGAGGCTCGCCCGCCAGGAAAAGGAGCTGCGCCGCCAGTTCGAGTCCAAGGAGCAGGAGCTCCAGCAGCGCCTGGAGGCTCTCCGGGAAGAGCAGAGGAGTGCAGAGGAGCCCGACGAGCCCGACGAGCCCGACGGACCCTAGCCACCCGGCTCGCACCGGCCCGACGCACCGCCGGAGCCCCGGGCCGACACCGCCGGGCGCTCGGCCGGGAGCCCTGCAGGGCCTGCCGACCCGCCGGTCGGCCGGGAGGACCGGCCGGCTTGGCCGGCTTGGGCCCCGGCGTCGAGCCACCGCAGCTTGTAAGGTTCGATGAAGCGGAGTATCCTCCCCTCGCCCGGCGGCTCCGGGTCCAGGGGGTGGTCCCCGTTACGAAGCGCGGTGTTCGGGTCGGGATGTGGACGACCCTGGGAATCCCGTTCCAGCTATGACGCCCGGCGCCCTCCACCGCGGAGGCCCGCCCGGTGCCGCTACGGACGCGCCGGAAGTGACGCGGAGAGACTGATGAGCCTTACCGACGAGCAGAAGTCCTTCTACGAGAACACGCTGAGCGTCACCCGCCAGGAGATCGAAGAGCTGGACGAGGCCATCGAGCGGGAGCTGGCCAAGGTCAAGGACACCCTGGCCGAGCTCCAGGCGGCCAAGAAGGCGGCCCGCCAGATGTACGACGCCGCCTGCCAGCGGCTGGGGGTGCCGAACGAGCTCGAAGCCGAAGAGGCGGACGAGGAGGAGGTCTAGCATCGCCCTCCGGGCCGGGGCGCTCTGGTCCCGCGCAACCCTCCCCGGCCCCGTGCTGCTCCCATGGCCTGGTTCAAGAGAAAGCGGTCGAAGCGCAAGCCGACCGCGGACGAGCGCCCTCTGAGTCCCGTCCCGAAGGGGCTGTGGGTCAAGTGCGAGGGGTGCAAGGAGGTCATCTACTCGAAGGAGCTCGAGAAGAACCTCCGGATCTGCCCCAAGTGCGGCCACCACTTCCGGATCGACGCCGCTGAGCGATTCCGGCTGCTCCTGGACGAGCCCGAGCCGGCGGACCTCTTCTCCGGGGTCCGGCCCGCCGACCCCCTGGACTTCAAGGACTCCAAGCGCTACAAGGATCGCCTGAAGAAGTACCAGAAGGCCCTCGACGTGCGCGACGCCGTCCAGGTCGTGGAGGGCCACCTGGACTCGATCCCGGTGGTGATGGCGGTCATGGACTACCGGTTCATGGGCGGCTCCATGGGATCGGTGGTGGGCGAGAAGATCACCCGAGCGGCGGAGCGGAGCCTGGACGCGGAGCGCCCCCTGGTGGTGGTCTCGGCTTCCGGCGGGGCCCGGATGCAGGAGGGCGTCCTCTCGCTCATGCAGATGGCCAAGATCTCCGCCGCCCTG
>JBKHJP010000469.1:0-3041 GCA_046538065.1 Thermoanaerobaculia bacterium
CTCCGGCGCAGCCGCCGGTAAGCCTCGGCCCCCGACGGCAGGCGCCGGGCCCGGCGGACCGCCAGCCAGGCGCCGAGCCCGGCGAGGAGCACCGCCAGCGCCAGGACCGGGGCGGCGCGGGTCCAGGGCGCCTCCTCCGGAGCGACCGGCGTGGCGGGCTCCACCTCCAGGAGCTCCTCCTGCTCCGGGGGCGCCGGCGCCGGTTCCTCGCCGTCGCCGCCCCCGTCGAAGAGCCCCAGGACGTCCCGCCACAGCCCGTGGGCAACCGCCAGGATGCTCATCTGGTCCCGGAAGCCGTAGGTCAGGACGTAGCGGTCCCACCGGAAGAGCAGGTAGTCCCAGGCCTGGGCCGCGAGGCCCGTCCAGCCCGTCTCCACCCGGGCGGGACGGCCTCCCGCCGGCGTGGGATCGAACATGGTCCACCCCCGCTCCGGCAGGTGGGCCTCCACCCAGGCGTGGGCGTTGGACTGGCGCACGACCCAGTAGTCCTCCAGGGGGTTGTGCTCCGCCCCCAGGAAGCCGGTGGCCAGGCGGGCCGGGATGCCGGCGGAGCGGAGCATCAGGACCATCGAGCTGGCGAAGTACTCGCAGTGGCCCTCGCGGCGGTCGAAGAGGAACTCCTCGATGGGATCCCCGCCCTCGCCACCCTGGCCCAGGAAGTCCAGGGAGTAGGCGTACTCGCTCATCAGGTGGGTCTCGATGCGCTGGGCCTTCTCCCAGGCCGTGCCCTCCCCCGCCACGCGGGCCGTGAGCTCCGCCACCCGGGGGCTCACCTGGGACGCGTCCCGCGCCGCGTCCGAAACCTCCTCCGGGCCGAAGCCTTCGGGCAGGGGCGTGACCCCCCGGAGGATCGGCCCCTCCCCCAGGCCGACCCGGTACTCGAAGGTGTCCCCCAGGGCGCCGACGCGCCGGACGATCTCGAGGTCGTCCGTGTAGAGGGCCACGTCCTCCGCACCGTGCCGGACCACCAGGCCGTCCACCGGAATCATGACCGCCGAGCCGGTGACCGGCCGGAGGTAGATCTCCACCCAGTGCTCGGGGGCGTCCTGGCCGAGACGCACCTCCCGCCCCCAGCGGCCCACCCAGCGCCGCCCACCCCGTTGGCGTGGCGACCACGAGCCGTCCTCGTAGACCTCGAAGGCGCCGCCCCGGAAGCGCATCTCGTGTCCCGGCGGGGGCTCCTCTTCGTAGTGGAGGCGCATGGCGACCTCGCGGCTCTCCCGCACCGACCCGATGGTGTCCAGGGTCACGGCGTCGGAGAAGCCCGTGGCCGAGCCCAGCGTGCCGAGGCCCCGGCCGGAGCCGGTGACGACCGGATCCTTCACCCGGGGCATGAAGGCGAAGAGCGGTATCGCCAGGGCCAGGCTCGCCACGGCGGCGGCGGCGAGGAAGGGGCGCAGCGGCACGCCGGCGAGGGCCTGGCGGGACCCGCCGGAACCCGGGGCCTGACCGGGTGTGGGGCCGGCGAAGCCGGCCATCAGGTGGAGCTGGGCGAACCGGGCGAAGAGGAGCAGGCTGGCCGCCAGGTAGGCCGCCAGGTAGAGGACGATCGTCGGGTGGACGCTGGTGGCCATGGCGGCCAGGAAGAGGAAGAAGATCGCGATCGTCGCTTGCCACTTGTCGCGCTCCCGCCGCAGGGCGAAGAGCTTCACCAGCACCGTGAAGAGCATCAGGTGCGTCACCGCCGCCACCAAGCGCCCGTGGGAGAGGACCCGCAGGTCGAACAGGAAGTACGGCACGTAGGCCACGGCCAGCACGTTCATGGCCCACGGCGGCAGCCACCCGCCCGGGTCCCGGTGGGCCCGGATCAGGAAGGCGGCCACCACCACCTCGTAGGCCACGAGCTGCGGCCAGCCCAGGATGGCGTTGAACGGCAGGGGCACGGGGGCCAGGAGGGCGAGCCACCCCAGCAGCATGCGTTTCTCCCGGGCGAAGGTCACGGCCGCCCCCCCGGCACACCCGCCCGGGGGGGAGCGGGCCTCCGCCGTGCCGGCCACGGCGTCGCCGGCACGGGTCCGCCGGGGCCGGGCCACTCCTCCTCCGGGGCCCCCGGGCGTGCGCCGATCCGCACCTGGGGGGCCCCGGCGTCCCGGGAACGCAGCGGCTCCGGGGAGCGCGGGGCCGGCTCCACCAGGGCCAAATGCTCCAGGATCGCCACGCGCTGGCGCCGCCCCGGAGTGAAGGGCAGGGCGCCGTCCCGGGTGACCAGCTCCACCGCGAAGCCCCTGGCCAGGTAGTCCAGCGCGGTGGTCGCGGCCTCGCTCACCAGGCGCTCGAAGCGCTGACGGGCCTCCTCGTCCCGCAGGCGGCCGACGCCGTTGTCGAAGAGCACCGACAGGCGGCGGCTCTCCTCCGACTCGCGCTCCATGTAGATGATCCTGCCGGTCCGGGCGGTCTGCTTCCAGTGGATGCCCCGGGGGTCGTCGCCGTGGCGGAAGGGCCGCAGCGCGTAGAGGTCGTGCCCCCACCCGGCGCGGTCCGCCGCCACCTCGCCGGAACGGGCCGTGCGCTCCACCTCGGCGGTGGCCGCCGGATAGATCTCCGGGTAGACCAGGATCTCCCGGTCCGTGTGGTACCGCACCCCCTTGCGGAAGAACCCGAAGGGGAAGAGGCTCGCCAGGTGGACCGCCGGCACGCGCCGGCGCCCGCGCCGCGGCAGCAGCAGCTCCAGGCGGCCCCGGCTCGTCCCCCCGGCGGGCAGGTAGGGAACCAGCCGCGGAACGCCGCCCCGCGAGGCGGAGATCAGCAGAAACCAGCGGGGCAGCCAGCGGCTCGGGTTGCGCAGGACGAAGCGCGCCTGGGCCGGCTGGTTGGCGAACACGTCCCCCTCGATCGTGAGGTCCGCTTCCAGCCCGCCCACGTTCTGGCGCGAGCTGATCCCGGAGACCACGAGGGCGCCGAGCATGACCGCCACCACCAGGTAGAGGGCGTTGTTGCCGGTGTTCGTGGCGGCGATCGCCACGAGGACGGCGAAGAGGACGTACCAGAGGCCGACCTTGGTGATCCGGATCCCCTCGGGCGTCCTCCGCTGGCGACGGCGG
>JBKHJP010000470.1:0-3035 GCA_046538065.1 Thermoanaerobaculia bacterium
GAAACCAGATGGTTACAGACACGCCGGGACCCAAGCGCCGTAAACTTACGCTAGGAGGTCCTCCATCGCGTCGTACCCTGTGAGCGAGCACGCCTCGCTCTCCACAGAGGGAGTCCGGCCAAGGACCTCTTTTGCCTGGTACGCAAACCAGAACAATTATGCCTTCTAATTTTTTACGTGTCAATAGCTACAGGAGCGACCCCGACCGAACCTCTCCGCCGGACGTAGGAGACGTCGGGCGCTGCGGAGGCCCCCCGGTACAACGGGAGGGGCCGGGACCCGAACCGCTCCAGGCCCCTCCCCTACAGCAGTGGTCGTCAGCGCGCCTCGGCCACGCGCGGTCCGAGAGTTGCGAGGAGGGTCACGATTCTGAGAACGACCACGAGTCGACCGGACCCTCGCCGAGACTTGCACTCGCCCTCCACACCGACCATAGACGCGAGGCGCAGCGGCAACCACCGAACGAAAAAGGGGCGGGCCGGGGACGGGGCTCGCGACCGAAGGCCTCTCGGCCCGCGCAGGGGATGACCGCCTCGGAGGGCAACCACCCACCAGGCGCGGGCCGTGCGAGGCGAGGCCCTGGCGCCAAACAGTCCGACACGGCCGAGCCGTGCCGCAGGTCGCGAGCCCCGGCCCCGGCCCGCCCCCCTCCCCCACCGGTCACGGCAACACCGTGAGCCCGAGCGCCCCCCTCCCGGAGGCATCCCCGGCCGGGGACGGCGGAGCGGAAACGGGAGCGGTACCATGGACGCCGTGGATGCCGCCGCCAACACCGCACACCGGGAGCTGGACCTGGTCCTCTGGGGGGCCACCGGCTACACCGGCACGCTGGTGGCCCGCGAGCTGGCCGGCCTCCTGGCCGCCCAAAACGGGAGCGAGGCGGGAGCGCGCCCGGCGGAGGCCCGGACGGACGCTCCGGCCTGGGCGCTGGGCGGCCGAAGCCGGGAGAAGCTCGAAGCGCTCCGCCGCGAGCTGGCGGAGATCGACCCGGCCGCGGCCGGGCTCCCGCTGGTCGTGGCCGATGCCCTCGATCCGTCGTCCCTCGAACCCATGGTCCGGCGCGCCCGGGTGGTCTGCACCACGGTGGGTCCATACGAGCGCTACGGCACGCCCCTGGTGGAGCTGTGCGCCGCCCACGGCACCGACTGCTGCGACCTGTCCGGAGAGATCCCGTGGATGCGCCGGACGGTCGACCGCTTCCACGACGCCGCGCGGGAGAGCGGCGCCCGCATCGTCCACGGTTGCGGCTTCGACTCGATCCCCTCGGACCTGGGAACGCTGCTCCTCCACCACCGGCTGGAGGCGGCGGGCTCCGGCCTGAAACGGGCGCGGCTCCGGGTCCGGAAGCTCCAGGGCGGAGCGAGCGGCGGTACCGTGGCCACCGCCTTCGGGATCATCGAGCAGGCCCGCCGGGATCCCGGGACGCGGCGCATCCTCCTGGACCCCTACGCCCTGAGCCCGCCCGGTGAGCGGGAGGGCCCGGACCGGAACAGCGGGCGCCGGCCGGCCCTGGACCCCGACCGGGCGATGTGGACGGCCCCGTTCCTCATGGCGATGATCAACACCCGGGTGGTGCGCCGGACGAACGCCCTGCTCGGCTATCCGTACGGCCGGGACTTCCGCTACGACGAGCGGGTGGACGCCGGCCCGGGGTTCCGGGGGCGGCTGCGGGCCCAGCGCCTGGCGTGGACGGCGGGAGGCCTGACCACCGCCGCGGCTCTGCCCCCGACGGCCTGGCTGCTCCGCCGCTTCGTGCTGCCGGAGCCGGGGGAAGGGCCCTCCGAAGAGCAACGGGAGCGCGGCGCCTTCCGGATCGACCTTTTCGGGGAAGGGCGGCCGGTGGACCGGGACGGACCCCCGCCCCGTGCCCGGATCACCGTGGCCGCCGACCGGGATCCTGGCTACGGCGCCACGGCCCGGATGCTCGCCACTTCGGCGCTGGAGCTGGTGACCACCCGCCGGAGCGGAGAGGCCGGCTCAGGCGGCGTCCTCACCCCGGCCGCGGCGCTGGGGCTGCCGCTGGTGGAGCGGCTCCAGGGCGCCGGCATCGCCTTCGAGACGGTGCCGGACGCACCGTAGGACGGCCGTGGACGCGCCGGGTGCTTCGGCGCGACGTTCGATGCCTCGGCGCGACGGGCACTACCTCGTCGCCACGGTCAATGCCTCGGCGCGACGGTCACACCACCTTGTCGTTCCGAGCGGAGCGAAGCGGAGTCGAGGAACCTGGGCGGGGGAGCAAGCTCGGACCGTTGCCCCCGCCCAGGCCCCTCGACTGCGCTCGGGGCGACAAAAAAGGAAAGGGTCACGCGACGAGGAGGGCTCGGGGCTCGAACGAGGGAACGCTCGACCCCACGGACGAGGCCGGGGGTCGATAGAGGGACGCTCGGCCCCAAGCACGAACCCGGGGCTCGAAGGGGAGCGGGCGAGGTGCACCCCCGGGCCGGGGATGCACCCGCCCCCCTTCGGCTAGCGCCCGGCGCCGCCGGGGTGGCCGGCGTGCCCGGAGTGATCGCCGTGGCCCGCGTGGGCCTCGTGGCCCTGATGCCCGGCGTGCTCACCGTGGCCGGCGTTCCCGCCATGGCCTTCGTGGCCGGCGTGGTCACCGTGGGCCGCGTGGTCGCCGTGACCCTCGTGGTCCTGGTGCGCCGCGTGGTCCCCGTGGCCCGCGTGGCCTGAGTGGTCGCCGTGGCCGGCGTGGCCCTCGTGGCCGGCGTGGTCACCGTGGCCGCCGTGGTCCATGTGCTGCGCGTGGTTCTCGCCGGTCCCGCCCTCCCCGAGCGGCGGCGGCCGGTGGCCGGCCTCCACGTGGTGGCGGATCTCGGCGCTCCGCTCCTCGATGAACGCCAGCACGTTCTCCACGTCCTCGTCGGTCAGCCGCAGGTTGGGCATGGGGACCCGGTCGTACTCCTCGTACAGGGCCATGGCCAGCGGGTCCTCCTCCTCGATCATCACGTCGGGCTCCTTGAGCCAGCGCTCGAGCCACTCCGGGTCCCGCTGCTGGTTGACGTTGTAGAGGTCGGGGCCCAGGCGCCGGG
>JBKHJP010000093.1:0-13120 GCA_046538065.1 Thermoanaerobaculia bacterium
CGCCACCTCGAAGACTCCCCCCTTGCCCTTCACGAGCTCCGGCTCGACGCCGAAACGCTCGCGGATCGAGTCCGCCAGACCGGCGGCTCGGGGCTCGTAGTTTCACATCACGCAGTACTCGATGGTGATCCGGCTCACGGTGTGCCTCCAGCGGTCATGGGCGATCGTTCCTCGGCCTCCGATTGTACCTGCGCCCATCAGGCCCGGGCGCAGAGGGTACCCGTGGTGAACCGGGGGTAGAGGGTCCGGAGGATCCGGACGTCCGGGACCAACTCCACCTCCCGGAAACCGGCGGCTTCGAGCTGGGCGACCCAGAGCTCCGGGGTGAGGAAGCCCGGGTTCGGCCGGAGCTTTGGGTCGGTCACGACGTTCCGGAAGTCCTCCAGGAGGAGGAAGATCATCTCCACCGCCAGCGCCTGGCCGGGACGCGGCCGGAGGCATTCGCCCGCGACCAGCCGTCCGCCCGGGGCCAGGGCCGTGTGGGCCCGGTGGAGGGCGGCCTGGAGGTCCCGGGCGACGTGGAGGACGTTGACGCCGAAGACCAGGTCCAGGCTCCCGGGCTCGGCGCCCTGGTCGGCCCACGGCAGGTCGATGTCCAGGGCTCCGGCGTCCACCGGCACCTCCGGCCAGCGTCGTGCGAGCTCCCGCTGGGCCCGGCGGCGCAGCAGCGCCGCCGGTTCCGTCACGCGATACAGGCCGATTCGTCCGAGCTCTCCCCGCGCCTCCAGAGCCTCCAGGAAGGCGAAGCTCGCGCTGCCGGCGCCGGCTCCCACTTCCAGCACCCGGGCCTTCCGGTCCTCCGGCAGCCGGTGGACCGCGGCGAGGGCCGCCAGGCGGTTGTTGAGGGCGTAGACGGGGTTCTCGTTGGAGAAGAACCGGGCCCACAGCGAGACGTGGGCCGAGGCCAGCAGGGCCGCCTGGCCGGAGACCTCGCCCCGGACCACCCGGGGCCAGGCTTCGCCGGCCAGGTCCAGGAGCTCCAGGAAGGGGGCGTTCGACGGGTCGTGGGTCAGGGCCGCATCCCGGACGGCGGCGCGTTGCGGCTCGCGGAGCGTGTCGGTGGGGCGGAAGCGGCGACCGCCCGGAGCCCCCGGCGTGCCGGCGGCGTGGAGCTCGCCCTGGCCGGCGAGCTCCTCCAGCAGCCAGAGCAGAGGGTCCCGGAGGGCAGGGTCCAGGCCCAGGCGGGCGCTCAGGGTCTCGGCGTCGGCGCCCCCGTCGCCGGACTCCCGGAAGGCGGCCTGGAGCTCCAGGTCCCGGGCGAGCTCCAGGGCCCACTCCCGGGCGTAGCGCTCCACCAGCTCGACGCTGCCGAAGAGGCGTTCGCCGAGGAGATCCGCCGGGACCTCGCCCAGGTGCTCGTAGACCCGGGGATCCAGGCCGCCGGGCCGGAAGGGGGGCGCCATGGCGATGCATTGTAGACTACCGCTTTCCCTGCCGCTGCCGTTCGGAGGCGCGGCGAGGAGGCCACCTTCCTCCATGTCCGTCGATTCCGTCGATCCCCTCGATTCCGTCGATCTCCGAGGCGCGTCGCCCCGGCTCGACGAGCTGCCGCCGGACGCCCGGGAGCGGGTCCGGCGCGTGGCGGGGCACGTCCGGGCGCTCCTCACCGAGCTCGGCCTGGACCTGTCGGACCCCAACCTCCGGGAGACGGATCTGCGGGTGGCGAACATGTACCTGGAGATGTTCCACGGCGTCCTCGAGGGGGCGGAGCCGGACATCAAGACCTTCCCCAACGACGAGGGCTACAGCGCCATGGTGATGGAGAAGGAGATCCCCTTCTACTCCATGTGCGCTCACCACCTGGTGCCCTTCTACGGCCACGCCCACATCGGCTACATCCCCCGGGACCGGATCATCGGCCTGTCGAAGATGGCCCGGGTGGTGGAGTTCTACGCCAAGCGGCCGCAGCTCCAGGAGCGCCTGACCGAGCAGGTGGTGACGTTTCTCCACGACCAGCTCGAACCCCTCGGGACCATGGTGGTGGTGGAGGCCCGGCACCTGTGCGTGGAGATGCGGGGCGTCAAGAAGCCCGGGGCGGTCACGGTGACCTCCGCGATCCGTGGCACCTTCTACCGCAAGGAGGTCCGGGAAGAGTTCCTGGACCTGCTGCGGCGGAGGTAGGGGTGCGGTCCTCACGGCACGTGGGCCGGGCGGGCACCGGGTCCGGTGCGACAGGGTCGCACCCTACGGCGCTGCCCCCACGAGGCGGGGCGAAGCCGTCTGCGGCTCGCTCGCGTGTCGCCCGGGGGTCGGTGGCAGTGGTCGCCGTCGCGGTGTGGGCCGCCTGTGGCTCCGGCGGCGCCGAGGCGCCCCGGCGGCCGTCGGAGCTGGTCAACTTCCAGCTCGGCCCGGAGCACTCCCACTGGCTGGTGGGGCCCGTCGCCCGGATGGCCACCCCGGGGGAGGTGGAGGAGTACCTTGCGCTGGCCGGCGACTTCGCCGCCATCGACTTCATCCAGGCCTTCTGGCGCCGCCGGGACCCGGCCCCGGAAGAGCCCGGAAACCCGGTCCGTCGCACGTTCGAACGCCGGGTCCGGGAGGCGGACCGCCTCTACAGCGAGGCCGGCGTCCTGGGCCGCCGCACGCCGCGCGGGACGGTGTACGTCCTCTACGGCGAGCCCGAGTCGGTCGAGTTCGAGATCGCCCCGGACGGCCCACCCCCGATCGAGGTCTGGAAGTACCCGGCAAACGCCCCGCCGGGCCTCGACGGCGAGCGGCCCGAGCGCTTCTACCGGTTCCGCAAGCAGGGGGACCTCACCCGCCGCTACCAGCCCGGGGCTCCCCGCCGCCCGCGGCCGCCGGGGCCGGGGGCCGCCTGATCGCACACTCCCGGACGCGTGGTGGCATGAGCGGTCTCGCGAGGGGCACCGGGAGGCACGGGTGTAGGGGAGGTGCTCGCCGCCTCCCAGGGGCGGGCAGAGCGGGCGGACGCACGCTCCGCCCGGACATGTTGCGAGGACGGGTGAGCGCTCGCGCCGGGGCTCACGCCGTCCAGGGATAGGGGGATCGACCCGATGAGCCGAGGTGCATCCGTCACGACGAGGCGACCCCGCGCGGTCTTCGCCGGCAGCGGCATCGCCGTGCCTCCGGTGGAGGTGGACAACCACATGCTCGCGCGGGTGCTGGAGACGAGCGACGAGTGGATCCGGGAGCGCAGCGGCATCCAGACCCGCTACTACGTCGAGCCCGGCACCGGCTCCGCCGACCTGGGGGCGGAGGCGGCCCGGGCGGCCCTGGCGGACGCCGGGGTCGAGCCCGGGGAGGTGGACTACCTGGTGGTCGCCACCATGACCCCGGACCACTACTTCCCCGGCTCGGGGCCGCTGATCCAGGAGCACCTCGGGATTCCGGCGTTGCCCGCCCTCGACATCCGGCAGCAGTGCGCCGGCTTCGCCTACGGCCTCCAGGCCGTGGACGCCCTGATCGGCAGCGGCATCGCCCGGACGGTGCTCCTGATCGGCACGGACGTCCACACGGCGCTGATGCCGTTCTCCGAGCGGACCTGGGACGTCATGCTGAACGGCGGCGGGCCGATCCCCGAGGAGGACTTCGCCTGGAACAACAGCTTCCGCCACCTGGTGGTCCTCTTCGGGGACGCGGCGGGGGCCATGGTCTTCCGGGCGGGCACCTCGGACGACGGCCGGGGCATCCTGGGCCACCGGCTCTACGCCGAGGGCGAGAACAAGGAGATCCTCTACGTGCCCGGCGGCGGTTCGGCCCGGAGGCCGTTCGTGAGCCAGGAAATGGTGGCCCGGGGCGACACGGTGCCGGTGATGGACGGCCGCCAGGTCTTCAAGCTGGCGGTCTCCCGCATGCCCCAGGCGACGGCCGAGGTTCTCCAGGCGGGCGGCTACGGGACCGAGGACCTGGACCTGGTGATCATGCACCAGGCCAACCTGCGGATCAACGAGGCGGCGCGCAAGGCGCTGGGCCTGCCGGAGGAGCGGGTCCACAACAACATCCAGAAGTACGGAAACACCACCTCCGCGACCCTGCCCCTGGCCTTCCACGAGGCGCGCCAGGCGGGCAAGGCCCGGGAGGGCAGCCTGGTGGCGTTCACCGCCCTGGGCGCCGGGCTCCACTGGGGCGCCGTGCTGATGCGGATGTAGGGGAGGAGCTCGCCTCCTCCCCGGGGTCGGCAGACCCGAGCACCCCTGGGCTACGACCCTGTTTGCGGGCCGAGGCGCGCTCCGCCCCTGCGGACGTGACGGAAGCGGGCTTCCACTGCGGGTACAATCCTCCTCATGAACCGCATCTGGAAGCGTCTCTTGTTGGTCTGCGCCGCCTTCGGCCTGGGGGCGGTCGCGTACGCGTTGGTTCGAGCGGAGGGGGAGCGGGCCCTCCGGGTCGTGGGAAGGTCGGACGGCGGGAGCGGGAGCCCCTCCCCCGAAGACGAGGAGCCGGCCCGGGATGCCGCCCCCCGGCGGTGCGCCGCCAGGACCACCAGCGGCAAGCGCTGCTCCCGGGAGGCCGAAGAGGGCTCCGACTACTGCTGGCAGCACGCCGGCTGATTCCGGCCGACCCTTCGGCTCGCTTCGCTCGCTCAGGGCGGTGCGCGGAGCTCGGCCGCTCCATGCGTAGGGTGCGACCTTGTCGCACCGGACCACGACTTCACCACCCGGTGGGTCCGCCTCGGCGCACCGGGCGATCCCGTCGCCTGCCGCCCACCCGTGCGCCGAGGCGAACCTTGCGCACGCGACGGGGCAGTCCCGACAAATGGTGCGACGGGGTCGCACCCTACGGCTGCAATCCCGGTGAAGAGCAGGGCGGGGCGAGCCTCCCGGGTGGAGAGCCTCTGAGGCGGAGCCGCTCCCCAGAGGTTCGCTGATCGTAGGCGCCAAGCGCGGAGCCGAAGCGGAGGCGGGCGCCCCTCGCATCATTCCCCACCGAGCGCCCGCCGTCTCGGAACCCGGGAGACACGCCCCGCCCCGACCCGCCTCACCCTCTTCAGCTCTCCGCAGCCGCCTTCTTCGGGCGCTCCTCCTCGGCCGGCGGCTCCTCCGGCTCCTCCTCCGGCTCCACCACCTCGAGGACCTGGTTCGCCCGGACGTCCGTCACGGTCTGGACCGTCCCCGACGGCCAGCGGACCACCACCGTTTCCGCCTTCGCAGCGTCGCCCAGGCCGAAGACCGGGTCCACCTGGGACTGGGAGAGGTAGCTCCCGCCGGTGCGTACCAGCCAGCGCTGGGTCTCGCCGTCGGCGGTCACCTCCACCCGGGCGCCCAGGCCGTCCCGGTTGCTCCGGGTCCCCCGGAGGTCCAGGCGGAGCCAGTTGCCGTGGCCGGGGCCGCGGTTCTCGAAGACCGCCGCGGGCCCGCCGTTGTTGTTCACCACCAGGTCCAGGTCGCCGTCCCCGTCCAGGTCGCCGTAGGCGGTTCCCCGGGCCACTCGGGGCTCGGCCAGAGCTTCGACGGTCTCGTCGGTGACCTCCACGAACCGCCCCCGGCCGGCGTTGCGGAAGAGCTGGGAGGGCTGGGCGTAGCGCACCCGCGGCTGGACCCGCTCGATCTCCGCGTCCAGGTGGCCGTTGGCCAGGAACAGGTCGAGCCAGCCGTCCAGGTCGTAGTCGAAGTAGAAGGCGCCGAAGGTCAGGGTGAGAAGCGTCTTCCTCCCCAGGTCGGAGACGGGCGCCACGTCGACGAAGAGCTGGTTGCCCTCGTTGCGGTAGAGGGCCGCCATCTCGTTCGCGAAGTTGCCGATGACGATGGACGGCCGGCCGCTCCGGTCGTAGTCGGCCGCGTCGATCCCCATGCCGCCCCGGGCCACCCCGGTCTCGGAGAACGCCATGCCGGAGGCGACGCCGATCTCCTCGAACTCCGGTCCCTCCGATGAGGAGCCCTGGTTGCGGTAGAGGAGGTTCGGCTGCGTGTCGTTGGCCACCGCCAGGTCTTCCCAGCCGTCGCCGTCCAGGTCCAGCACGGCCACTCCGAGGGACTTGGCGTCCGGTGCGTGGAGGCCGGCCTCCTCGGTGGCGTCGGTGAAGGTGCCGTCCCCATCGTTCCGGTAGAAGCGCGGCGAGGCCCCGGGGTAGGACTCGGGGGTGCAGTAGGCCTTCGACTCGCCGTCGAGGGTGCAGAAGAGGTCGGTCTCCGGCGTCCAGGTGACGTAGCGGGTGGCGTAGACGTCCAGGTGCCCGTCGTGGTCGGCGTCGAGCATGGCGACCGAAGCGCCGAACTCGTACTTCCGGGAGAGGCCCGCCCGTTCGGAGACGTCGGTGAAGTGGCCCTCGCCGTCGTTCTCCAGCAGGTAGTCCCTGCCGACGCACGAAACGTAGACGTCGGCGTCGCCGTCGTTGTCCACGTCGCCGGCGGCGCCCCCCATGCAGTAGGCGTTGACGTCCAGCCCGGAGCCCTCGGTGGCGTCGCGGAACCGGAAGCCGCCCTGGTTCAGGTAGAGCTTCTGGGTCGCGCCCTGCCCCGGCGAGTCGTCCACCCCGTCGAAGCCCCGGCCGTTGAGGAGCAGGACGTCCAGGGCGTCGTCACCGTTCGCGTCGAAGAGCACCACGCCGGAGCCCATGGTCTCCGGGAGCCACTTCTTGCCGAAGGCACCGGTCTCGTGGGTGAAGTCGATGCCGCTGGTCTCCGTCACGTCCACGAAGCGCGGCCCGTCCGCCCCGGCCGGCACGGCGGCCAGGGCGAGGAAGATCGTCAGGATGGGGAGGATTCGGTGATTCATGGTGCTCTCTTCCAGGGTTGTTCCGTGTCCTCGTCCCTCCGGCGTTGCCGAACCCTACATCGGTCCGCCAGGGTGACACCCTACGAGTCCGGTGCGCCGAGGCGCACCCTGTGCTCCTGCATCGCCGAGGCTCGCCATGAGAGCCCAGGCGCCCCCGCCCGCCCCGGCCGAGGCAGAGCTCGGCCGCTTCACACTCGGTGCGCCCGGGACCCGGAGGCCGCGCGCCGGCCCAACGAGGGCGGGCGTCCTGCGCCAGCGGCCTCGAAGCCCCGGCCGCTTCCAGGTGCTTCGCCCACCCCGTGCTTCCGGCGCCGGGGCTGAGCGGAGGCGCGCTGAAGCTCCGTCCGCCATGACCTGCGCGCCGTCCGCAGGCGCGGGACGCCCGCCCGAGCCTCGAGCCTTCAACCGCCGCCCCCAGCCGTGACGCCCACGACCTCCTGCTCGCCGTGCGCCTCCAGGAACGCCTCGATCTCCTCCCGCGTGGGCGAGCCGTGCTCGTGGATCGGCTGGCGCTCCCGGTTGTCGTAGGGGTGCTCCTCCCGGTACTCCCGGGTGAGCTGCTGGGCCGCCTCGTCCGCCTTGAAACGCTCGTAGCGCGCCTGGTGGTGCTCCGAGCGCTCCATGTCCCCCAGCCCGCGATAGGCGAGCATCAGGGTGTAGTGGGCCATCAGGTCCTCTGGATCGATGGCCAGCACGTGCTGGAGCTCGTCCACCGCCGCCTGGTACTCCCGCTGGAGGAAGTGGACCCGGCCGGTCTGGTTGCGCACGACCCGGTCCTTCGGGTACTGCCGGGCCGCCACACCCAGGTGCTCCAGGGCCGCCTCGTACTCCCCGGATTCCTTGTCCACGAGGCCCAGGAAGAAGTGGGCCCGGGCCAGCTCGGGATCGAGCTCCAGGGCTTTGTTCAAGACCTCCCGGGCCTCCTGGAGGGCGCCCTCGGCCACCGCCACCCGGCCCAGGTTGACCCAGCCGTCGACGTAGCCGGGCTCGAGCTCGGTCACCCGGGTGAAAGCCGCCCGCGCCCCCCTGAGGTCGCCCTGGAGGAGCAGGCCGATGCCGTAGTCGTTCCAGCGCTCCCGGTCGACGCCGGGTTGCTCCTCGGCAGCCTCCATGCCCTCCGGCAGCTCGGCGTCCGCGTCCACCACGCGGATCGTCTGGGTGTCCTCGTCCATGACCACGATGGGCAGGGTCGGGACCTCCTTCGTCGGGCCGGAGACGTCCGAGGTGTCGGCGGTGAAGGCGAACTCCCGGTCGTCGTAGTCAGGGGTGACGAGCCCGTCCGGCTGGTCCGGCACCGGCTCGCCGGCGTAGGAGAAGTGCGTGTTGTACCAGGAGAACTTCCGGTAGTTGAGCCGCGCCGTCAGCTCGATCTCGTCGGCGGCGTCCTCCGGTACCTCCAGGCGGAAGCGCACCGTGTCCGCCGCCCCCGGCGGGATCAGGCGCACGTAGACCGCCGCCCGGGCCGCCCAGGCGTTCCTCTTGTTGATCGCGTTGCCGCCCTCGTCGATCAGCAGGGCCCGGTAGAAGTGGGCCCCGGGCTCCACCGGCGAGTCCTCGTCGGCCATGCCGCTCCAGTAGAGGACTTCGCCCCGGGAGTCCACGGCCTTGAGCTCGAGCCAGCAGTCGTACGCGTCCACCGTGCCGCCGGGGAAGAAGTGGCCGACGCCCCGGGTGCGGACCACGACGTCGATCCGGGTCGACTCGCCGCGCCGCACGGTGGCCGGGATCCGGTCCAGGGGGGCGCGGATGGGCTCCGCCGGCCCCGTCGCGGCTCCGCCGGTGCCCACGGCCATGCCCGACTCCTCGCCCACGGCGAAGGTGGTGGACAGCGCCGGCCCCTCCGTGGCGAGGCCGGGGCCTTCCTCCTCGGCCTCCTGCCCCTCGGTCATGGCGAAGATGTCCACCGTGACCTGCCGGGCCTGGAGGAAGTCCACCACGTGCTGGAGCTGCTCCTCGTCCTGGTACGCCGTGGGCAGCGCCGTGTTGGCCGCGGCGAAACGGTGGGAGCGGATCATGCCGTCCTTGGTGCCGGCGTCGTCGGAGGCCACGAGCGGCATGTGGCAGTCGATGCAGTTCTGGGGCTCCGGCGGGTAGTAGAACGAGCGCGCCCCGTAGCCCGAGACCCCGCTCGCCTGCCAGTTGTCGTACTCGTTGAAGCCGCGGAACCAGCGGTAGTTGTTCACCGGATCGTCCAGGTGGACCTTGTGGCACGACGAGCAGTACTCGGCGGAGAACTCCCCCCGGTAGAAGGGCTTGATGAAGGTCCGCCGGTGGGGCTCCGGGTCCATCCGGACGAGGAAGTCGTGGACGCCGGTGAGGAACCGGTTGTCGCTCGTCGCCAAGTCGTGGAGCGGGGGGATCGTGATCTCGTAGTCGCCGTTGCCCATCGTACTCTCGACGGCGCTGATCATGTGGCAGGCGGTGCAGGTGATCCCGGCCTGGGCCTGGGGGGTGTCGACGATCTCCTGGATGGGCGTGTCCATCATCCCGGACTGGAGGATCGCCGGGTCGTGGCACCCGCCGCACCACTTGGAGGCCTCCACCCCGGCCACCTCCTGCATGTACTCGATGGACTTGCGGTACCACTGGTTGTTGAAGCTCGCCAGGTGGTGCGTGGAGCTGTCCCACTGCTCCAGGACGTCCGGGTGGCAGCCGGAACGGCCGCAGCTCTCGGGGTCCATGTAGATCGACGACGGCACCAGCCCGCCGTGGGCGTTGGAGATGGACGACGGGAAAAACGGTCCGTCGGCACCCCCCATGGCCTCGCCCTCCATGTCCACGGGGGGCAGAGGCGGGTTCTCGATGGTGGTTTTCGGGTCCGGGTGGGTCTGCTGCCAGACGAGGGCCGCCGCCGGGAGGACGATGGCCAGGACGAGGCCGGAGGCGGCCAGCCGGGACCGGGGGCCCGGGTGTGTCCGGAGCCCGTGGATCACCAGGCCGGCCAGGCCCGCCACCGCCAGCCCCACGTGGACCCAGACCAGGAAGTAGGTCGGCCGGACGTTGCCGACGACCAGGAGAGCCACCGCCACCAGGGCGGAGGCCAGGAGCAGAACGCCCGAGACCAGGACCAGGGGGCTGCTCCGGCGGCGCCACCACCAGGGCACGAACAGGGCCGCCACCGCCAGCCCGAGCCCCAGGTGGGCGAGGAGGTTGGTGAAGTAGAAGGGGTGGGGGTCGCCGTCTGCGGCCAGGTACGCGCTGTTGGCCACCAGCAGGACGGCTCCTATGCCGAGGAGCCGCCTCCTCCCATCGGTGCTCCGGATCATGGTCTGCCCACCGTTCGGTTGATGATCGATCGTCGCGAAGTCGGGAAGCAGGCCGCAACCGTCGTGCCATCGCCGGCTGACCTCCACCGGCGGTGCGGAAACCCCGTGGGCACGGCCTTTTGGGGGCCGTGAAGCCGGGCGACCCGCAGCGCTCGTCTCTTCCGGGGGTTCGCAGGATCTATGGGGGCCGCGGTCCGGCGAACCCCCGGGTCCGGCCCGGCGTGGAGCGCGCCGGGCCTTGCTCCACTGGCCTTCGGGTCCCCCGCCCGACGCTCCGTCGGCCCATTCATCGAGCCTATGAACCTTCGCCGGGTCCCTCCGGCAGGGGCGGCTCGGGGGCCTGGCGGTCGTCCTCCGAACGCCCCCGGCGGAGCAGGGCGATCTCCACGGCCTCCAGCACCTCGTCGATCCGGCGCTCCCAGTCGTCCTCCGGTAGGGCGTCGGCGGGGGCGGAGATCTCCACCACCCCCTCGTCGTCTTCGTCGAGCACCTTGACCCGGAGCTCGCCGTGGGCCAGGGCCCACGCCGGCGTCACCTCGACCCGGGGATCGAAGGGTTCGTCGGCGGAGCGCAGGCCTTCCAGCACGGCGGAGAGGAGCTTGCCCTCGCCCCCGTCGTAGGCCACGGGGAACGTCCGCCGGACCACCCGGTCGTCGTCTCCCGGTGGGTGCAGGTCGTCCTCCATGAGCTCCCGGAACTCCGGCGACTCGGCGATGGGGGCGAAGTTCGGGTCGGTCCGGGCCCGGAGCCTCGAGGTCTCGTCCAGGACCACGGCGCGGCGCAGTCTCTCCACGGCCAGCCGGGCGTAGCCGCTGCCGGCGTAGTTGCTGGCCACCAGGTAGTGGGCTTCGGCGGAGCGGCCGGTCCGTTCCAGGTACCCCTTGAAGCGGTCCGTGGCCTCCGGCAGGCGGCCCTGGAGGAGGAGGACGGCCCCGATGTTCAGGGCGTTGTCCGGCGCCTCCGGATCGAGCTCCTCGGCCTTTCGGAGGGCTTCCAGGGCCCGGTCGTAGCGCCCCTCGGCCACGTCCACGCCGGCGCGGTTGAGCCACGCCTGGCGCAGGGTGGGGTCGGCTTCCAGGGCCCGCTCCAGGTCGGCGCGCCCCGCCTCCATGCGCCCTTCCATGAACCGGGCGTTCGAGCGGAGCAACAGGGCGCGGGCGTGGTCCGGGTCCTGGCGCAGGACCGGCTCGAGCTCATCGAGGGCCGCCGCCGGGCGCTCCTCCTCCAGGAGCCGTTCGGCCCGGGCGAGGCGCTCCTCGGACGCTCCGGCGGCCGGGGAGAGGGTGGTCCAGAGAGCCAGGACGATCAGGGAGACGACGGGGGCACGGAAGGCTCGGCGCATGGTTCCTGAATCTAGCGCATTCGGAGGGTGATTTGGGCTGGACCGGGTGTGGCGGGAGCCGGGGCGGGAGCGCTCCCCTCCGGGGACCGGAGCTCGCTGGTCGGAGGATGGGGCGGGGGCTCGCTCCTGCGTTCAGGCCGCGCCCGGGGCGACCGTGCACGCCGGGAGGGTCGCAAGCGGCGCGGCCTTCAAGCTCCCCGGAGGGGAGCGCTCCCGCCCCGGCTCCTTCACCGTCCGGTGGTCGGCTTCGCTCCGGGCGGACGCAAGGTCCGCCCCTACACGCGAGATCAGGGGTGCCCGCACCATCACGTGGGGTATTCGCACCATCAACCGGGGTTCCTGCACCATCACGTGTAGGGGAGGAGCTTGTCTCCTCCCGCGGAGTTTGGCTCCGAACGTCCCGGAAGGCAGCGCCGGGCGGGCTCGGGGCTCCGGTCCGCAGGGGGCACCGGGTCACCGGGCGAGGGCGGCCTCCACGTGCTCCTCGTCGATGAGGAGGGCGCCGGAGCCTTCCCCGACGGCGGCCTGGGGGTCGAACTCGTGGTCCCGGACCACGCGGCGGAAGACCTCCCGCAGGGCCCGGGCACCCAGGCGGGGGTGTCGCCGGGCCTCGGATGCGATCCGCCGCACCGCCGCCGGCGAGAGGGCCAGGCGCACGCCCCGGCTCTCGAAGTACGCCCGGGTCTGGTGGTAGCCGGACTCGGGGCTCTCCAGGAAGATCCGGGCGAGCTCGTCCACGCCCAGGTCCTCCAGCAGGACCACGGCGTCGAAGCGCGACAGGAACTGCGGCGTGAGGCCGTAGTCGAAGAGGTCCTCGTGGCGCAGCCAGTCCCGGAGGGCGAACTCCTCGCGCTGCTCGACCTCGTCGCCTTCGAAGAGGGTCACCGGCTGGAGGGCCCCCCGGTCCCGGCCGATGGTGACCCGGTCGTAGACCGCGTCGTAGAGCCCCTCGAAGGCGCCGGCGCAGACGAAGAGGAGGCCGCTCGAATCGAACGTGGCGCTGCCGCCGCCGGCCCACCGGGGCAGCTCCACCGGGACCGCTTCGTTCTCGATCAGGGTGAGCAGGGCCTCCTGGGCCCGGATCCCCTCGACGTTGGTCCGCTCGCCGACGTGGGAGCGGATCTTGTCCACCTCGTCGACGAAGACCACCCCGGCGCGGGCGCGCTCCAGAACGGCGCCGGGGCCTCCTTGCTCCACGCCCTCGGGCCCGAGCGTCTCCCGGGCGCGCTCCAGCAGCCGATCGAGGACCGCCTGCCCCGGCCGGCCGCGGCGCGCCTCCTCGGCCAGGACGTTGGCGTGGAGCCGCACCAGGGTGGAACGGGCGGCCAGGTCGGCCCGCTCCTCCAGGAGGTCTTCGACGGCCCGCATGAGGGTGGTCTTGCCGGTGCCGGAGGAGCCGATCAGGAGGATGTTGCCGGTGGCGAGGCCGGCCAGGTGCTTGGCGAGGGCGACGGCCATCTCCCGGACGGCGTCCTCCTGGCCGATGACGCGCCGGCGCAGGGCGTCGGCGATCTCTACCGGGCTGGGGGTGGACGCGGGCGCAGCAGCCTGGGGCATGGTGGGGATTGTAGCCGGGGGAGAGGGGGCGGTGCGGGGGAGCCCGCCGGGGGACCGGCGCGCGCATCCAGGTGTTCCCACGTACGGCGCGCGCCTCGGCTCACCGGGGATGCCCCCTCCCGGAGGCGGCCGGGTGGGCGCCGAGCTCCGGAACGGCGCGGGCTGGTCGGACGATGTCGCGCAGGGCCCGCGCCTCGGCTCACCCCTCCCGCGACCGAGAAGGTGTCCGCGGCGTCCGTGGCCCGGGTCGGGGCTCGACGTCCTTCGCCCGGTGCCCACC
>JBKHJP010000094.1:0-13071 GCA_046538065.1 Thermoanaerobaculia bacterium
ACTACGGCCCGACGGAGAACGCCGTGGTGGCGACGAGCGCTCCCGTCGCTCCCGCCGCGGCCGACACGGCTCCCCCCATCGGCCGGCCCGTCGGCGAGGTCGCGGCCCACGTGGCCGATCCGGAGCTCCGGGCGCTGCCGATCACCGCGCCGGGTGAGCTGGTCCTCGGGGGCGCGCACCTGGCCCGCGGCTACCTGGGGCGACCGGGAACGACGGCGGACCGGTTCGTCCCCGATCCCTGGGGCGGGCGCCCCGGGGTCCGCCTCTACCGCACCGGCGACCTGGTCCGGCGGCGGGCCGACGGGACCCTCGACTTCCTCGGCCGGATCGACCTGCAGGTCCAGGTCCGGGGCCATCGCATCGAGCCGGGTGAGATCGAGTCGGCGCTGGCGAGCCTGCCGCAGGTCGAGGCCTGCGCCGTGGTGGCGCCGGCGGGCCCCGACGGAGCCCGGCGCCTCGTGGCGTGGGTCGTCCCCGCCGCCGGCGCTCGCCTGGACTCCGCGGCCGTGGTCCGTGACCTCGCGGCGCACCTGCCGGACTTTATGGTCCCCCAGGCGATTCTTCCCGTGGTCGAGCTGCCGCTGAGCGCCCACGGGAAGATCGATCGCGCCGAGCTGACCGCGCGGGCGCCCCGGGTCCTGGAGGAGGACGGGGCGGAGGTGGAGGAGCCCCGGACTTTCCTCGAGGAAACCCTGGCCGCGACCTGGAGCGACCTCCTCGGACGGCCCCGCGTGGGGATTCACGACGACTTCTTCGCCCTGGGCGGCCACTCGCTGCTGGCCTCCCAGCTGGCCTCCCGCCTGGGCCACGCCCTGGATGTGGACGTGCCCCTGGAAGCGGTCTTCGAGCGGCCCACGATCGCCGGCCTGGCGGCGGAGATCGAGGCCAGGCGGCGGGAACCCGGCGCCCCGGCTCAGGCCCCCTTCGTGATCGAGCGCTCGGATCGCGCCGGGGACCGGGAGCTGTCGTTCGCCCAGGAGCGGATCTGGTTCCTCGACCGGCTCCAGCCGGGGGACCCCGCCTACACCATCCCCCTCGCCATCGAGGTCCGGGGTCCGCTCTCCGTGACGGCGCTGGCCCGGGCCGTCGACGGACTGGTGGAGCGCCACGAGCCGCTGCGGACGACCTTCACCACGAAGGACGGCAGGCCCTTCCAGCGCATCCACCCTCCGCGGCGGGCCACTGTGCGGGTGCCCCTGGTGGACCTCGCGGGGCTGCCTGAGGGGCCGCGGCGGCGGGCCCTCGAGACGGCCGTGCGAGGCGAGGTGGCGCATCCCTTCGACCTGACGCGGGGCCCCCTCCTGAGGGTCCGCCTGCTCCGGCTCCGGAAGGGCGAGCACGCTCTGGTGGTGACGGTCCACCACGTCGTCGCCGACGGCTGGTCCATGGGGATCCTGGCGCGGGACCTCGGCGCACTCTACGAGGCGGCCCGGGCCGGACGGCCGCCGGGGGAGGCGCTGGCACCCCTGCCCGTCCAGTACGCCGATTACGCGGAGGCCCAGCGGCGATGGCTCACCGGCTCCGTGGGCCGGGAGCAACTCTCCTACTGGCGCGGTCAGCTCGCCGGGGCGCGCCGGCTCGAGCTCCCCTCGGACGCCGTCGGCGCGGGCGGCCACCTGGCGGGGGAGCTGACGCGGCGCCTTCCCTCGGAGACCTTCGCCTCGGTCGACGAGCTGGCCCGCTCGGCGGGAGCGAGCGTGTTCATGGTCCTGGCCGCGGCGCTCCAGCTCCTCGTCCACCGGCACACCGGGCAGGCCGACCTCCTGCTGGGGTACCCGATCGCCGGCCGCCACCGGGCCGAGACGGAGCCCCTCGTGGGCCTGTTCCTCAATACCCTGGTGCTGCGCACCCGGATCGACCCCCGGGAGAGTTTCCGGGAGCTCCTGGGCCAGGTCCGGCGCGCGGCCCTGGACGCCTACGCCCACCAGGACCTGCCGTTCGAAAAGCTCCTGCTCGACCTCCAGCCGGAGCGGGACCTGGACCGGACCCCGCTCTTCCAGGTCTTCCTCAACATGCTCACGCTGCCGGGGCCGCCCGGCGACCTCGGAGGGCTCGAGGTGGAGCCCCTGCCGTTGCCGACCCCGCCGGCGAAGTTCGACCTGACGCTCTACGCGGTGGAGCGCGACGGGACGCTCCAGCTCGACTGGGTCTACCGGGCCGACCGTTTCGCCCCGGCCCGCATCGAGGCCATGGCCGACCAGCTCGTGGGGCTCCTCGGCCAGGTGGCGGAGGGGCCGGGCGAGGCCCCCCTCGCCGCCCTGAGCCTCGCCACCCCGGTCGCCCGTGAGCTCGTGGAGGATTCGGCCCCGTCCCCCGTCCAGCCGTCGAGCGGGTCGGTGGTGGAGCGTTTCGAGCACTTCGCCGAGCGGTACCCGGAGCGCGCTGGGCTCGCCGACGAGCGCGGGCACTGGTCCTACGGGGAGCTCGCCGCCGCCGTGGGGCGCCTGGGCCGTGAGCTGGTCGAGGCCGGTCTCCGTCCCGGAGAGGTGGTGGCGGTGTATGCAGACCGTTCCGCGCCCCTCGTGGTCGCCCTGCTGGGAGCCTTGCGGGCGGGCGGCGCTTTCACCGTGCTGGACGCCGCGTACCCGGCCCCGCGGCTGGTGCGGCAGCTCCGCCGGGCCACACCCCGGGCGTGGGTGGAGCTCGCCTCGGCTCCGGCGGTTCCCGCCGAGCTCCGGGAGGCCGTGGCCGCGCTCCGCCCCCTCGCCCGAATCCGGCTCCCGGCGGCGCCCGGCGGCCGGCCGGCCGGGGGCGAAGGCCTTCCCGCCGTCCGGACGGCTCCGGGACCGCACGACCTCGCCTACGTGGCCTTCACGTCCGGCACGACCGGGGAGCCGCGGGCGGTCGAGGGGTGCCACGGCCCCCTGGCGCGCTTCGTCGACTGGCAGGCCGCGAGCTTCGGCCTGGGGCCCGGAGACCGGTTCGCCGCCCTCTCCGGCCTGTCCCACGACCCCCTCCTGCGGGACCTCCTGACCCCCCTCACCGCCGGAGCCGATCTCCGGGTGCCGCGGGAGGAGGTGGTCCGGGATCCGGCGCGGTTGCGCGCGTGGCTGGCCGGGGAGGGGATCACCGTCGCCCACGTGACCCCGGCGATGATCCAGTGGATCACCGCCGAGGACGGGAGCGGGCTGGCCCCGTGTCCCGAGCTCGCCCTTCGAAAGGTCTTCGTGGCCGGGGACGTCCTGCGGGGGCGCGATGTCGCCCGCCTGCGCTCCTTCGCTCCCCGCGCCGAGGTCGTCAACTTCTACGGCACGACCGAGACGCCCCAGGCCCAGGCCTTTCACCGGGTCCCTCGAGAGCACCCGGCGGGCCACGACGTGCCCCTCGGCCGCGGGGTGCCCGGCGCGAAGCTCGCGGTGCTCGACGGCTGCGCCCGGCCCGCGGGGATCGGGGAGCTCGGCGAGATCCTGGTCGACTCTCCCCGCCTCGCGCGGGGCTACCGTGAGGACCCCGCAGCCACCGCGGAGTGCTTCGTCCCCACCCTGCTGCGGACGGAGCCGGGAGGCCGCGCCTACCGGACCGGCGACCAGGGGCGCTACGAGCCCGACGGGACGGTGCGTTTCGCCGGGCGGGGGGACGCCCAGATCCAGATCCGCGGCTATCGCATCGAGCCCCAGGAGGTGGAAGGGGTCCTCGAGCGGCATCCGGGCGTGGCCCGGGCCGTGGTCACCGACGCCAGCCTCGGCGGCGAGCGCCGCCTGATCGCCCACGTGGTGCCGGAGGGCGCGCCGCCATCCTCCGAGGCCCTGGGCCGGGCGGTGGCTGCGGAGCTCCCGGGCTACATGGTGCCGTCGGCCTTCGTCGTCGCCGAGGCGCTGCCCCTCACCCGGCACGGCAAGGTCGACCGGAGCGCCCTGCCTTCGCCGGAGGCGGCGCTGCGCCGGGAGCGGCCCTCGGTGCCCCCCCGGGACCGGTTCGAGCTCGAGCTGGTCCAGGTCTTCGAGGAGCTCCTCGGCGTTCGCCCGGTGGGTCCGCGGGACGACTTCTTCCGGCTCGGCGGGCACTCCCTGCTGGCGGTCCGGCTGGTGGCGGAGCTACGGCGCCGCTTCGGGCGCGAGCTCCCCCTTGCGCAGCTCTTCACGGACGCCACCGTGGAAGGCCTGGCGTCCTGGTTGCGAAGGGAGGACCTTGCGGGGAGCGGGGTGGAGGAGGGGGTGCTCGTCCCCCTGAGCCCGGATGCGGCGTCCCGCCCCCCGCTGTTCGTCGTGCACCCCATCGGCGGACACCTCTTCGGCTACGCCGAGCTGGCGTCCCGGCTGTCGCCGGACGTATCTGTGGCCGGTCTCCAGACCCCCGCGGGAGTGGAGCTCGCCACCCTGGAGTCCATGGCGGAGCACTACCTGGCGGCCGTGACGGAGCGGCAGGGCGGAGGCCCCTACCGCCTGGCGGGATGGTCCATGGGAGGCGTCGTCGCCTACGAGATGGCGCGTCAGCTCCGGGAGAGCGGCGAGGCAGTCGCTTTCCTCGGACTGGTGGACGCGGCGGTACCGGGAGGCGAACGGCCCGTCGGCGAGGCCGAGCTCCGGTCCTCGTTCGTCCGCGACCTGGCGGCGCTCGCCGGCGCGGACGATCTCCGGCCAGCGGAGCTCGAAGGCGCAGAGGAGGACGGGTTCCTCGAAGACCTTCTCCGGCTCGGACGGGAGGCGGACGTCCTCCCCGGGGACGTGACGATC
This sequence comes from Thermoanaerobaculia bacterium, assembly GCA_046538065.1. Taxonomy (GTDB): domain Bacteria; phylum Acidobacteriota; class Thermoanaerobaculia; order Multivoradales; family DATKCC01; genus JBKHJP01. The sequence goes on from JBKHJP010000094.1 coordinate 4,674, forward strand.
GAGGACATTCGCCGGCTCTACCGGACGTTCCGTCTGAATGCACGGCTGCTGACGGCGTATCGCCCGAAGCCGCTCGAAGGTCCCCTGACCCTCTTCCGGGCGGCCGACGGCGGAGCGCGACCCGCTGACCTGGGCTGGAGGCGGCTCGCCCCCGAGCTCCAGGTGGTCGAGATCCCGGGGAACCACTACAGCCTGCTCCGCGGCGCGGGAGCCCGGGTCCTCGCCGGGGCGTTGCGACAGGCCCTCGGCGGGCGGTGACCTATTCCTCGCGGAGAACCTTCGCCGGATCGATCCGCGTGGCGCGCCAGGCCGGGACGTAACAGGCAACGAGCGCCAGCAGGAGCAGGCCCAGGGCCATGCCCGCGTACGTGGCCAGATGGCCGGGGTCGACCTCGGGGTAGAGCTTCGCCAGCACGCGGCTGAGCGCGGCGGCGCCGGCCAGTCCGAGGGCGAGACCCGAGCCGGCCAGCAGCATCCCGCGGCGCACTACGAGCCCCCGCACCTCCCCCGAGTGGGCGCCCATCGCCATCCGGATCCCGATCTCCCGGCGCTCCCGGCTGACGGAGTAGGTCAGGATGCCGTAGATGCCGGCACCGGCAAGGGTGAGACCCAGAGCGCCGAACAGGGTGAGCAAGAGGGCCAGGAACTGCTTGGCCTGGTACGACTCCCGGAGCTTCTCCTCCATCGTCTCGATCCCGTAGAGGGGCAGGTCCGGATCCGCCGCGGCGGTCAGCTCCTCGATCGGGCGGATGACCGAGTGAGGCGGGACGCGGGTCCGCGCGACCAGGGCCAGCCGCTGGAAGTCGTGCTGGGTGTAGGGCAGATACCAGGTTGGGCCCACCTCCTCGGGAGGGACTCCCGGGCCGTGGTCGGCGACGTTCTCCACGACGCCGACGATGGTCATCCACGGGTTGTCCGAGCTCGCAGGCCCACGCTTCAGGCGCTTGCCCACGGCTCCCTCCGGCCAGAATCGCCGCTCGGCCTCCCGGTTGACGATGGCCACGGGCATGGAGCCCTCCCGGTCCTGCTCGGAGAAGTAGCGACCGGAGGCCAGCGGGATGTCCATGGTGCGCAGGTACCCCGGGCTGACGAGGCGGTGGTTGAAGATCAGGAACTCGTTCGGCGAATCGACGGGCCGGCCTTCGACCGTGGCGGCGGCGAGGCGTCGCTCCTCGGTCAGGGTCGCCAGGGGGAGGGCGCCCCCGGCCGCGGCCTCTTCGACCTCCGGCAGGGCCTCGACTTCGCGCACCAAGCCCTCGATTCGCTGGAGACGGTCGCGGTGCTCCGGGTACCGGGTCTCCGGCAGGTCGAAGCGGAGGGTCAGGAGGTTCTCGGTGGGGAAGCCGGGGTCCTCGTTCTGCAGGCGGCGGACGTTCTCGATCATCAGGCCGGCGCCGACCAGCAGGATCATGGCGACGGCACTCTCGACCACGACCAGGAGTCCCAGCAGCCGCCGGCTCCGCGGGCCGGAGCCGGCGCGTTCCCCACCGTCGGTGAGCGTGTTCTGCAGGCTCGGGCGGCTGAACCGGAGGGCCGGAGCCAGCCCGAAGGCGATCCCCACCGCCACCGAGACGAGGAGCGTGAACAGGAGCACCCGCCAGTCGATGGTGATCCGCTGGTAGAAGGTGTTCATCGCCGCGATGGGGCTGAGCACCACCAGGGGCCCGAGGCTGAAATGGGCCAAGCCGAGCCCGAGGCCGCCGCCGAGGAGGGAGGCCAGGACGCTCTCGGTCAGGAGCTGGCGCACCAGGTGGGACCGTCGGGCCCCCAGGGCCAGCCGCAGGCTGATCTCGCCGATGCGCTCCTGGGCCTTGGCGAGGGTGATGCTCGCCACGTTGGCGCAGGCGATCAGCAGCAGGAAGCCCACCGCCCCCAGCAGCAGGTAAAGGCGCGGCCTCATCCCCCGGAGCAGCTCCTCTTGGAGCAGGCTCATCTCGAAGGTCCAGTCGCTGTACTCGTCGGGGTGCCGCTCGGCCAGCCCCCGGTAGATCCGCTCCAGGTCGTGGCGGACCTCCTCCTCCGTGACGCCCGGCTTCATCTGTCCGAAAAAGCCCAGCCGGTGGAGGAACCGCTGCTCGCCGTCGGGGTCGAGGCCCATGGGGATCCAGATCTCCGCCTGGTAGGGGTACTGCGTATCCCGGCCCAGCACTCCGACGACCTCGTAGCTCCGGTCGTTGAGACGCACGGTCCGGCCGACGACGTCCTCGCCGGCGTACCGTCGCTGCACCAGCCCGTGCCCCAGGATGACCACGTCCGCCGGCTGGCCCGGCCGACCTTCCTCGGGCAGGAAGGTCCGGCCGTGCGCGGCTTCGATGCCGAGCGTCCGCAGCCAGTCCCACGTGACCACCGCTCCGGGAATGTACTCCGGCTTCCCGTCCCCGGTGATCGCGAAGTCCATCCCGTAGACCGCGCCGACGTGATTGAAGACCTGGTTCTGGCGCCGGATCTCGTCGAAGCTCACCGCCGTCAGCCCCACGCGCTGTCCCTCCGAGGGCTCGAAGGTCTCCCCCAGGAACGCGACGCGGGTCACGTCGAAGAAGGGCAGCGGCCGCAGGAGCATGGTGTTGATCAAGCTGAAGATGGCGGTGTTGGCGCCGATCCCGAGGGCCAGGCACAGCACCGTGACCCCGGTGAACACCGGCGCCCTGACGAGCCTCCGAAAGGCTTGGAAGATGTAGCGCATGATCAATCCTGAGCTGGGACGTGGAGTTGAGAAGGTACAGAATCCACCAACAGTCCTAGTGCACCGGGCGCCTCCTCCAGGGACAGCCGAGCCCCGGGCCGGGCACTCCGGGGGGCTCGCGCGAATGGCGCGAATGGTAAACTCAGAACTCAAGCGTTGCAGCCTTCGTTCGGGAGTCCGGGTCTGACGGTCCCGAACCCGCAGAACCGTCAACGTGTCGAGGAGCGCAGCCGATGAACGCACCCACTCGCCGTACGCTCGGGAAGAAAGACGACGCCCTTCCCTTCCTCGTCGAAGCCGGGGCCGACGACCCGGCGCTGGCCGACTGGTGCGAGAGTCGCGAGGACCTGCTGGAGGAGAGGCTCCACCGCCACGGGGCGGTCCTCTTCCGAGGCTTCGGCATCGACACCCAGGAGGCCTTCGAAGGGGTGGCCAACGCCGTGAGCCACGGGCTGGTTGCCGAGGGAGGGGAGCACCAGCGCCTGAGCGACGACTCCCAGGTCTACGTGCCCGTCACCTACCCGGCGGACCGGTTCCTGATGTGGCACAACGAAGACTCCTTCAACCCCGAGTGGCCGAGAAAGATCATGTTCTGCCCGGTGCGGGTGCCTGCGGAGGGCGGTGAGACGCCCCTGGTCGACTCCCGGGAGGTGTTCGCCCGCCTGGATCCCGATGTGCGCGACCCGTTCGTCGAGAAGGGGGTGATCTACCACCGGACCTACGGGATGGGGGTCGGCCGGGGCTGGCAGGAGGTCTTCCGGACGGACGATCCCGCACAGGTCGAGCACTACTGTCGGACCCACGACATCGAGTTCGAGTGGCGGGGGGACGACGCCCTGGTCACCCGACAGCACCGCTCCGCCGTGGCCCGGCACCCGGTCACCGGCGAGACGGTCTGGTTCGCCCAGCTCCAGCACTGGCACCCGGCCTGCCTCGACCCGGCGACCCGGGAGTCCCTCGAGGCCCTGTACGACGAGGACGAGATGCCGCGGAACTGCTTCTACGGTGACGGCTCGCCCATCGAGGACGAGGTCATCGACGCGATCTCGGACGTCTACCGGGAGCTCCAGACCGACTTCCCCTGGAAGGTCGGGGACGTCATGGTCGTGGACAACATGCTGGCCGCCCACGCCCGGAACCCGTACGTCGGCGAGCGCAAGCTCCTGGTGGCCCTGGGCGAGCTGACGAGCGACTACGGGCTGTAGGAGCCTGCGCCTCGAACCCTGAGGGCGGGGCGGCGGGAGTGCCTCCGGGGGGCGCTGGTCCCTCCGCCCCCCGCCCGACTCCACGCTGCCCCCGATCCGGCGGTGCTCAGCCGTCCGGCTCGACCCCCACCACCTCGTCCAGCCAGTCGAGGATGGCGCCGATCCCCATCTCCGGCGCCGGGTCCCGGTTCGTCCAGTTCGCGGCGTCCTCGATGCTGGGGTAGACGTAGTAGCTGTGCCCCGTGTTGGGAAGCTCCACGTACCGGACCGATCCCGGTCGCAGCCGGTCGAGCGTGTCCGCGATCAGCCGGTGCCCGTGGGGGCGCTCGAACTGGTCGAAGCGGTTGAACAGGACGAGGACGGGGGCCTCGACGTCGACCCAGGCTTCCAGGAAGTCCCGCCGGGCGGCCTGGTGATGGTAGGCGTACGGGCGGCCATAGTGCACCCCGTCGCCGGTCCCCCGCATCTGGCCCCAGACGTCGGACAGGTCCGGGTGCTCCTCCACGATCTCCTCCGGGGTCTTGCCCTCCAGCAGGTATTCGTGGTGGAAGCGGGCGTGGCGCACCATGCGCTCGTGGAGCTCCCGCGGGTCGACCCCGGTACGTTCGAAGCCGATGCGGTCGAACTGGAGCATCCGCTCGAAGTAGGTCAGGGCGCCGGCGCCGCCGACGATCATCCCGTCGACCTCGTGGCCCCGGGCCACCAGCGGAGCGGTGAGCCCGCCGAGGCTGTTGCCCCAGATCACGACGCGCTCGGGGTCGACGTGCTCCGAGCGGACGAGCTCCTCGAAGGCGTGGCGGTAGTGGGCCACCTCGGTGTCGAAGTCGAGCTCGTGGCAGCCGGGGCCCTCGCTGTCCCCCCCCGCGGAGCGCTCGACCCGGATCATCACCGCGCCGGACCTCTCGGCGACGCCGCGCATCACCTCGCGCCAGGCCCCCGGGAGGTTGAGCTCGACCGAGTCGCAGGAGACCCACTGGGTGAAGAAGATCGCCGGCAGGGGACCTTCGGCGTCCTCGGGGCGGGTGACGATGGTGCGCAACCGGGCGCCGTCCGGAGTCTCGACGACTCCGTAGATGCTGTCGACGCCGTCGAGCTCCTCCAGCGGACGCGGCTCCGGCGTGAACGTGACCTCCACCCGCTCCCCGTCGCGCTCCACGGTGAGGGTCCCTGGCCGGCCCCCGTCCAGTCGCCGGAGCAGGTCCCGTCCGACGTAGTCCTTCTCGAAGCTCCGCCCCCCGACGGCGACGACCAGGTCGCCCTCCCGGAGGCCGGCCCGGGCCGCCGGGCTGTCCGGCTCGATCTCCGCGACCTGGAGGCCGCCGTCGGAGCCCTCGACGTCGAACCCGAGCTCCGCCGAGCGGGGGAGCTCGCCCGTCATGACGCTCTCGGCCCGTGCCGGCGAGGCCGGCGACGCGACGACGACGAGGACGGCGGCGATGGTGAGGTGAAGGACGGCCTTTTTGTGGCTCGATGGCATCTCGATTCTCCTTCGATTCGCTGGACGGGACGGTCGGCGACGATCGGGCGGTCCGACGTGGATCAAAACTGCCAGAAACCGCGTGAATCATACAACATGGCAGCACCACTTCTGGGGAGTGGCGATTCAAGGATCCTTGCGCGAAGGATCGGCGGGGGTTCTCGGAAGGGGGCCTCCACGGGGCCTAGGCCGGCTGCGCCGGAATGTCCCAGGGCTGGGCTAGAATGTCGCTGTGAGGTCCCTCTCCCACGCCCCCCCACCCCCCGATCTCGCCGAGAAGCGCCGCCTCCTCCAGCTCGAGACGCTCTACGACCTGGCGGTGGCCCTGGGGGCGCCGCGGGGCGAGCAGGAGCTGGTGGACGAGCTGCTCCAGCGGGTGTGTGCGGTGCTGGACCCGGCGGCGGCGGTGGCGGTGACCCGGGATCCCTACGGGGCACCCCGGGCGGTGGCCACGGTGGGCTGGCAGGGCCCGGCCCCCGGCGGGGAGACGCTCCTCGCGTCCGCCCTCTGGCAGGAGCTCCTGCGGGCCGGCCGCTCGGTCGCCCGGACCGGGGGCGAGATCGCCCGGCGGCCCTTCACCGAGCTCCTGGCGGCCCCCATCGAGAGCCGGGGGCTCTTCCTGGGGTACCTGGCGGTGCTCGACAAGGAGGCCCGCGGCGGCGGTGCCACCGCCTTCTCCGAGGACGACCGCCGGTTCCTGGACTCGGTGGCGGCCCTGGCCGGAGCGTCCCTGGACAACGCTCGCCAGCGCGAGCGCCTGGAGGCTCAGCGCGAGCGCCTGGAGGAGGAGAACCGGGCCTTGAAGGGGCGTTTCTCCGAGGAGGTGGCGGGCCAGCGGATCGTCGCCCACGCCGCCCCCATGCGCGCCGCCCTGGAGATGGTGGAGCGGATCGCCCCCCGGGGGGTCAACCTCCTGGTCCGGGGCGAGAGCGGCACCGGCAAGGAGATGGTGGCGAAGCTCCTCCACCACCTCTCGGAGCGCCCGGGGTCCCTCATCGCCCTCAACTGCGCCGCCCTGCCCGAGTCCCTCCTGGAGAGCGAGCTCTTCGGCATCGAGAGGGGCGTGGCCACCGGGGTCCAGGCCCGGGTGGGGAAGTTCGAGCTGGCGGACGGGGGCACGCTCCTGCTAGACGAGATCGGGGACATGCAGGAGTCGGTGCAGGTGAAGCTCCTCCGGGCGCTCCAGGAGCGGGAGGTGGTGCGCCTCGGCGGTCACCGGCCGGTGCCGGTGGACGTGCGGCTGGTGGCGGCGACGCACCGGGACCTCGAGTCCCTGGTGGAAGCCGGCCGGTTCCGGGAGGACCTGTACTACCGGCTCAAGGGGGTGGAGATCGTCCTGCCCCCGCTGCGGGAGCGCCGCGAGGACGTGCCCCACCTGGTGCGCCACTTCCTGGAGGAGTTCTGCCGGCGCGAGGGGATCGAGCCGCCGCACCTGCGGGCCGACGCCCTCGCGCTCTTGATGCGCCACCCGTTCCCGGGCAACGTCCGGGAGCTCCAGAACCTGGTGGAGGGCGCCGTCTCCCTGGCCGACGGGGCGATCGACGCCGACCTGGTCCGGACCCTCCTGGGCTCCGGCGCGCCGGCGGCCCGGGACGTGCACGACCCGGAGACGGACGCTCCCCTGGACCTGGCGGGCGCCGAGCGGCGACAGATCGAACGCGTCCTGGACCTCACCGGCGGCAACAAGAGCGCCGCCGCCCGGATGCTGGGCATCAGCCGCAGGACCCTCCAGCGGAAGGGGTATTGAGGCCGCGGCTCCACGGCGCGCCCGTCGCCGGGGGTGAGGCGCCCGGGTGCGACGACATGACCCTGTGCGACATGATGGCGCAGCAGGCGAATGGGTTCGGCCCCCCGGCCCTTGCCGCCGCACAGTGTGCGACAAAGTGTCGCGGGCAGGCGTTGGGGTGAACCGTACCGCGAAACCAGGGCGTCGACCGCAAATGCTGAAGACACAGCTACTTACGAGCCTGACTCCGCTCCCGGTCCAGGGCTGGCAGCAGGGTTGCTTTTCCCCTGGCCGTCTCACGGCCCAAGGAGAAGAGCGCCATGCTGGGTACCCTCCTCGAAAAGCTCTCGATTCCCCGCCTCCCGGTGCGTCTCGCCGCGTCGGCCGGGGTGGTGGGCAGCTTCGTCTGGCTGCTCGCCCACGACCTCATCCACCCTCTCGTGGTCTACCTCCTCGAGGTCTACCTCACCTTCTAGGTGAGGGTTCCCACGGGAGTCGGTCGGTCGGCCCCACGACGCCATGGCCGGAGACGGTGTGCTGAAGGAGATTTCCATGACCCTGCCCATGGGGCCGGAGATGGAGATCGCCGCGAGCCGGGCCGCCACCTCGGTGGCCGAGGCGATGCGCATGAGTCCGGATAAGATCGACGAGGTCCGGATGGCGGTCGTGGAAGCGTGCATCAACGCGATCGAGCACAGCCGCTCCGGCGACCAGACGGTCTACCTGAGCTTCGCCGTCCTCGGGGAGGGCGAGCCCGAGCGGCTGAGGGTCACGGTGAGGGACCACGGCGTCGGCTTCGCGCCGGACGAGCTGGAGGAACCGACGATCGAGGACAAGCTCACGTCCGAACGCAAGCGGGGCTGGGGGCTGAAGATCATCCGCGGCCTGATGGACCAGGTCGAGGTCCGGTCCGGCGCGGACGGGACCACCATCGAGATGTCGAAGGCCCGCTGAGGATCGCCGGGCCACGGGGCGAGATGCGATGACCGAGACGCTGAAACTGAGGGTGGACCGCCGGGACGGCCTGGCGGTGGTCTACACCGAGGGCTACATCAACAACCAGGGAGGCGAGCAGATCGCCAAGGCCGTCTACGAGCTGGTGGACGAAGGTTACCGGCGGGTCCTCCTGAACCTGGCGGGCACGAAGATCGTCAACTCCATCGGCATCTCGATCCTGATCGAGATCATCGAGCGGATGATCGAGGTGGACGGCCGCCTGGCGTTCTGCTGCCTCACCCCCACGATCGAGAAGACCTTCAACATCATGGGTCTCGCCCAGTACGCCGGCATCCACCCGGACGAGGACG
>JBKHJP010000471.1:0-3009 GCA_046538065.1 Thermoanaerobaculia bacterium
GTCCAGGGCGGTCCGGGGGCTCCCGCCGGGGGGACGTCGAGGCCGGCGTTCCGCTCTACCGCCGCGGAGCCCTCCGGCGTCCCACGCGCCGGCCGAGCCGAGGCGCGCGCCTACGGGTCCGGAGCCCACCGGAGCGCGCGCCGGTCCCCCCGGCGGGAGCCCCCGGACCGCCCCTCTCCCCCGGCGAAGGGCCTCCTCGACCCCCCTGGTAGCATCGGTCCGCCGCCGCGGCGGCTCCGTTCGCCCGAAACCGCCCCGCAGGAGGACTCCCAGCGATGACCGAGCCGGAACGCGAAACCCTGGAGATGGACGTCGTCTTCGTCGGCGCCGGGCCGGCGAGCCTGGCCGGCGCGTACCACCTGGCGCGGCTCATCGAGGAGCACAACGAGGCCGGCCACGGCGAGCCCATCGAAGCCGAGATCGCCGTCCTGGAGAAGGGCCAGGAGGTGGGGAGCCACGGCTTCTCCGGGGCCGTCGTCGACCCGGTGGCCTTCCGCGAGCTCGCGCCGGACCGCTGGGAGGAGGCCCCCTTCGAGGCGCCGGTGGGCAAGGACCGCCTCCTCTGGCTGACCGAAAAGCGCGCCCTGGGCCTCCCCACCCCGCCCCAGATGTCCAACCACGGCTACTCCGTGGCCTCCCTGGGCAAGCTCGTCAAGTGGCTGGCCGATCTCGCGGAGGAGAAGGGCGTCTCGGTCTTTCCCGGCTTTCCCGCCTCCAAGGTGCTGATGGAAGGCGGCTCCGTGGTCGGGGTGCGCACCGTCGACCAGGGCCTGGACAGGAACGGCGAGAAGAAGGCCAACTACCAGCCCGGCATGGACCTGCGCACCCGCTGCACGGTCCTGGGCGAGGGCGTCCGCGGCACCCTGGTCAAGCAGCTCGACGGCCACCTGGACCTGTGGGCCGGCAAGAACCCCATGACCTACGCCATCGGCCTCAAGGAGCACTGGGAGCTGCCGGAGGGGCGCCTGGCCCCGGGCGAGGTGATCCACACCATGAACTGGCCCCTGGGCTCGGAGGTCTTCGGCGGCGGGTTCCTCTACGGGTTCCAGGACGGCCTGGCCGCCGTGGGCCTGGTGGTGGGCCTGGATTACGAGAACCCCTGGACCGACCCCCACGACGAGTTCCAGCGCTTCAAGACCCACCCGGCCATCGCCCGCCTCCTCGAAGGCGGCAAGATGGTCAACTACGGCGCCAAGGCGATTCCCGAGGGAGGCTGGTACGCCGTGCCGCGCCTCGCCGGAGAGGGGTTCCTGATCATCGGCGACTCCGGCGGGTTCTTGAACCCCCAGAAGCTCAAGGGCATCTCCCTGGGGATGAAGTCCGGGATGCTCGCCGCCGAGACCATCTTCGAGGCCCTGAAGGCCGACCGCTTCGACGCTGCGGCCTTCGAGGCCTACCCCCGGAAGGTGGAGTCGAGCTGGCTGAAGCGCGACCTCTGGAAGGTCCGGAACTTCCACCAGGGCTTCGACAAGGGCCTCGTCGGCGGCATCGCCCAGGGGGCCCTGGGCACGCTCACCGGCGGCCGGGGGTGGGGCGTCAAGCAACGCCTCACGACCGAGCCCGGCCACGAGCGGATGCGCCGCCTGGACCGCCCCGAAGGCAAGGGCATGGAGCCCCGGCCGAACCCGGAGCACGACGGCGAGCTGACCTTCGACCGGCTGGCGGACGTCTACAACTCCGGCACCTCCCACGAGGAGGACCAGCCGGTCCACCTCCTGGTCCACGACACGGAGATCTGCGTCACCCGCTGCACCGTGGAGTACGGCAACCCGTGCGAGCGCTTCTGCCCCGCCGCGGTCTACGAGATGGTGGAGGACCCCGCCGCCGAGCACGGCCGGAGGCTCCAGATCAACGCCTCCAACTGCGTCCACTGCAAGACCTGCGACATCATGGACCCGTACCAGATCATCACCTGGGTCCCCCCCGAGGGCGGCGGCGGCCCCAACTACGGCCGGATGTGAGCCCTTAGGCGATCGTCACGTCTTCGCACAGGAAGACGTCCTGGATGGTGTTGAGGAGCTCGACGCCCTCGGCCATGGGGCGCTGGAAGGCTTTCCGGCCGGAGATGAGGCCGGTGCCGCCGGCGCGCTTGTTGATGACCGCCGTGCGCACCGCCGCCGCAACGTCCGCCTTGCCCTTGGACGCGCCGCCGGAGTTGATCATCCCCACGCGGCCCATGTAGCAGTTCGCCACCTGCCAGCGCACCAGGTCCACCGGGTGGTCGGTGACCAGCTCGCCGTAGACCCGGTCGTGGGTCTTGCCGAAGCCCAGGGCCGGGTAGCCGCCGTTCACGGTGGCCTGCTTCTGCTTGACCAGGTCGGTCTCGATGGTCACGCCCAGGTGGTTCGCCTGGCCGGTCAGGTCGGCGGCGGTGTGGTAGTCCGTCCCGTCCTTCTTGAAGTCCGGGTTCCGCAGGTAGCACCAGAGCACCGTCGCCAGCCCCAGCTCGTGGGCCCGGGCGAAGCACTCGGCGATCTCCACCAGCTCCCGGCGGGCGTCGTCCCCGCCGAAGTAGATCGTGGCCCCCACCGCGGCCGCCCCCAGCTCCCAGGCCTGCTCCACGCGGGCGAAGAGGACCTGCTCGTAGCTGTTCGGGTAGGTCAGAAGCTCGTTGTGGTTGAGCTTCACGATGAAGGGGATCTTGTGGGCCCACCGGCGCGAGACGCTCCCCAGGACGCCGACGGTCGAGGCGACGGCGTTGCATCCCCCCTCCACCGCCAGGCGGACGATGTTCTCCGGGTCCAGGAACTCCGGGTTGGGGGCGAACGCCGATCCGCCGGAGTGCTCGATCCCCTGGTCCACCGGGAGGATCGACAGGTACCCCGTGCCCCCCAGGCGGCCGTGGTCGTAGATCCGCTGGAGGTTCGCCAGGACCCGGGGGTTCCTGTCCGAGTCCCGGAAGGCCCGGTCGACGAAGTCGGGGCCGGGCAGCGTCAGGCTCTCCCGGCGGACACCGGTGCACTGGTGCTCGAGGAGGCTCCCGGCCTCGTCGCCCAGGAGCTCCTGGAT
>JBKHJP010000095.1:0-13026 GCA_046538065.1 Thermoanaerobaculia bacterium
GGTCTACGCCGCGTCCGAGCGCCCCCGGCGGGCCTTCGGCAGCCTGCTCGTCACCCGGGGCCTGGTCTCCGAGGGCGTGCTGCGCCAGGCGTTGGAGGTCCAGAACCAGGCGGCCTGCGAGCGGCGCCTGGGAGCCATCCTGGTGGAGATGGGCGAGCTCGCGCCGGACGACCTGCGGTCGGTCATGGTGGAGCAGCTCGCCGGCGTCTTCCGCGACCTCCTGGCGTGGGCGGACGGGTACTTCAAGTTCCAGACCTACACGGTGCCCGACCGGGGCGAGGTCGAGGTGGACTGCCAGGACCTGGTGGTGGACGAGGGCCTGGAGCCCGACGGCGTCCTGGTGCGGGCCATGGCTCCGGACGAGCCCGAGACCCTGGACCCGGAGCCCGGTGCGGGGCGGCAGACCCAAGGGACCCTGTCCCTGCGCCAGGTCATGGCGGAGGTCCGGAGCCCGGCCTTCACCGGCGAGACGACCCTCCAGATCCTCCGGTACGCCTCCCACGTCCTGCGGCGGGGCGTGCTGTTCGTCCTCGGGGCCGGCCACGCCCGCCCGCTGGGCCAGTTCGGTCTCGAGCCGGAACGGGACTCCGCCGCCGGGCGCCACCTGCGACGCCTCGCCCTGCCGCTGGACGAGCCCTCGGTGGTGGCCGAGGCGGCCGCCTCCCAGGAGACCTTCCGCGGCCGGCCGGCCCGGAGCCCGTGGAACGAGCACCTGGCCCAGGCCCTGGGCGGTGAGGCCGATGGGGCGCCGCAGGGGCAGGCCGGGACGCGCGCGTCGGCCCCCCGCGCCGGGGAGAGCCCGGAGGTCGCCATCGTCGGCATGGCCGGGCGCTTCCCCGGAGCGCGAGACCTGGACGCCTACTGGGAGTTGCTCGAGGAGGGCCGGGAAGGAATCCGGACGCTCACGGACGAGGAGCTCCGCCGCGCCGGCCTCACGGAGGAGGACTGGTCGAAGACGGGCTACGTGCGGGCCCGGGGTGTGCTCGAAGGGGCCGAGACCTTCGACGCCGCCTTCTTCGGCTACTCCCCCCGGGAGGCCGAGGTGATGGACCCCCAGCAGCGGGCGTTCCTGGAGGCGGCCTGGGAGGCCCTGGAGCACGCAGGCTACGACCCCCACCGCGCGGAGGGACGCATCGGGGTCTTCGGCGGCGCGGGGATGAACACCTACCTGATGAACCTCCTCGGCCACCCGGAGGTGATCGAGGCCGTCGGCGCGTACCAGGCGGCGATCGCCAACAAGAACGACACCCTGCCCACGCGGGTCTCCTACAAGCTGGGGCTGGTGGGCCCCAGCGTCAACGTCCAGACCGCCTGCTCCACCTCCCTCGTGGCGGTCCACGTCGCCTGCCGGGCCCTGCTCAACGGCGATTGCGACGCCGCCCTGGCCGGGGGCGTCTCCATCAGCGGCACACCCACCGCCGGTTACCGCTACCAGCCCGGGGGGATCGCCTCGCCGGACGGCCACTGCCGGGCCTTCGACGCCGACGGCCGGGGAACCGTGGCGGGTGAGGGGGTGGGCGTGGTGGTCCTCAAGCGCCTGGCCGACGCCCTGGCGGACGGCGACACGGTCCACGCCGTCATCCGGGGCACCGCCATCAACAACGACGGCTCCCTCAAGGCCGGGTTCACCGCCCCCAGCGTCCAGGGCCAGGCGGCGGCCATCTCCCACGCCCACGCGACGGCCGGAGTGGACCCGTCGAGCATCGGCTACGTCGAGGCCCACGGCACCGGGACCGAGCTGGGCGACCCCATCGAGATCGCCGCCCTCACCCAGGCCTTCGGCGACGGGTCGGGCCCGCCGGAGGAGCGCGGGGCGTGCGCCCTGGGCTCGGTTAAGACGAACCTCGGCCACCTGGACGCCGCCGCGGGCGTCGCGGGCCTGATCAAGACGGTCCTGGCCCTGAAGCACGGGCGGATTCCGCCGAGCCTCCACTTCCGGCGCCCCAACCCGAAGATCCGGCTCGACGAAACCCTTTTCACCGTGGCCGCCGAGCTCGCCGACTGGCCTCCGCGGCAGGGTCCCCGCCGCGCCGGGGTGAGCTCCTTCGGGATCGGTGGCACCAACGCCCACGCGGTGCTGGAAGAGGCCCCGGACCTGCCGGAGTCCGGCCCGTCGCGCCCCTGGCACCTCCTGGTCGTCTCGGCCCGGAGCGAGCCGGCCCTGGAGGAGTCGACCCGCAGGCTGGTGGCGCACCTCCGGGCGCACCCGAACGTGCCCTTGGCGGACGTGACCCACACCCTCCAGGCCGGGCGCCGCCCCTGGGAGCTCCGCAGGGCGGTGGTCTGCGGGGACGCCGAGGAGGGGGCCGCCTTCCTGGAGGGGGCGGTACCCCGGCGCCTCCTGGCGGGCAGCGTTTCCGAGCCGGCCCAGGGGACGGTCTTCCTCTTCCCCGGGCAGGGCTCGCAGCACCCGGGCATGGCGGCGGAGACCTATCGCCACGAGCCGGTGTTCCGGGAAGAGCTGGACCGCTGCGCCGAGATCCTCCGTCCGGAGCTGGGCCTGGACCTCCGGGATCTCCTCTTCCCCGAGGAGGGCGCCGGAAGCCGGGCGGCGGCCCGCCTCCAGGAGACCGCCCTCGCCCAGCCGGCGCTCCTGGCCGTCGAGTACGCGCTAGCCCGGCTGTGGGAGAGCTGGGGCCTCGAGCCCGAAGCGATGGTGGGCCATTCCGTGGGGGAATACACGGCGGCCTGCCTGGCGGGCGTCGTCTCGCTGGAGGACGCCCTGGCCCTGGTCGCAGCCCGGGGCCGCCTCATGCAGTCGATGCCCTCCGGGGCCATGCTCGCCGTGTCCCGGAGCGAAGAGGAGGTCCTCCCCCTCCTCCGGGAGGCGGGAGTCGGGCTCTCCCTCGCCGCGGTCAACGGCCCCGAAGCGGTGGTGGTCTCCGGACCGACCGGCGCGGTGGAGGACCTGCAGGAGCGGCTCACGGCCCGGGGCGCCGGGACCCGGCGCCTCCACACCTCCCACGCCTTCCACTCGGCCATGATGGACCCGGTCCTGGAGCCGTTCGCCGAGCATCTCGGCCGGGTGACGCTCCACCCGCCCCGGCGGCCCTTCGTCTCGAACCTGACCGGCGCGTGGATCACCGCCGGCGAGGCCACGGACCCGGAGTACTGGGCCCGCCAGCTCCGGGGCACGGTGCGCTTCGCCGAAGGTCTCGGGACGCTCCTGGAAACACCCGAAAGGGCCCTCCTGGAGGTGGGGCCGGGACGCGGCCTGGCGACCCTGGCGCGCCAGCACCCGGACGCGGCCCGGGCCCGGACCGTCGTCCACTCCCTCCCCCACCCCCGGGCCGAGGACTCCGACGGCCCGTTCCTCCAGGCCACCCTGGCCCGCCTGTGGGTGGCGGGCGTCGAGGTGGACTGGGCGGGGTACCGCCGGGACGAGCGGCGCCGCCGCGTGCCCTTGCCCACGTACCCGTTCCAGCGCCGGCAGTACTGGGTGGCGAGGACCCGCCGCCCCGGCGCCGGCCGTGCCGCCGCCCCTCCCATCGCGTCCGGGTCCGCCGTGGAAGCCACGGAAGCGCACGACGCCGAGGCGGAGCGAGCCGGCGGGCCGGCCTCCCCCGCCGAGGCCGCCCTCCCGCGCACGACCCCCTACGAAGCGCCTCGAAGCGAGCTGGAGCGGGCCGTCGCCGAGATCTGGCAGGAGCTCCTGGGAACCCCGGAGGTGGGCCGTCACGACGAGTTCTTCGAGCTCGGCGGAAGCTCGCTGCTGGCGCTCCGCCTGAGCGCGCGACTCCGGGAACGCGTGGGCGTGGAGCTCGATCCCCACGCCCTCCTGGAGCGGCCCACCGTGGCCGGCCTGGCGGAGGCCGTCGCCGAGGCCCTCGGCGGAGCGGCGGGCGAGCCCCTCGAGCCCGCGGAGGAACCGGCCGGCGCGGGGCCGGAGAAGGCGCCCGCGCCCCTTTGGGTGGAGATCCAGGCCGGCGATCCCGCCGTGGCGCCCCTCGTGCTGGTCCACCCGGCGGGGGGTCACGCGTTCCGGTTCCGGGCCCTGGGCCGCACCCTCTCCGCCGCCGGCTTCGAGGGACCGGTGCTCGCCCTGCGGTCACCGGGCCTGGAGCCCGGAGAGGAACCCCTCGAGAGCGTTCCCGCCATGGCGCGGCGGTACCTGGAGGAGATCCGCCGGTCCCGGCCGGAGGGTGCCGAGTCACCCGACGCCGACACGCCCGGGTGTCCCGGCGGACCGGCGGTCGGTCCCCCGTTCCGGCTGGCCGGTGCCTCGATGGGCGGAATGATCGCCTACGAGATGGCCCGCCTCCTCCTCGAGGAGGGCGAAACCGTGGAGTTCCTGGGCCTCCTCGACACCTTCGGCCCGGGACAGCTCCCGGAGGTCTTCCGGGAGGCGGCCCGGGAAGCCGCCGGGGGCGCATCCAGCGTGGACCCGGAGCGCGGCGGACCGGCGGACCACCTCCCCCTCGAGGCGGAGCGGGCCCGGCGGGTCGCCGCCGCCAACACCCGGGCCATGCTCGCCTACGAGCCGCCGGCCTATCCCGGCCCGGTAGCGTTCTTCCGGGCGGCCGAGCGCCGGCCCGGAGACCCCCTCCACCCGGAGCTGGCCTGGATCGGACCCGCCGGGGGAGGAACCCAGGTGTACGTCGTCCCAGGGGACCATGAATCGATGCTGGAGCCACCGAACGTCGAGGTCCTGGCCGGCCACCTCACCGGCTGGCTAAAGGGCTCCGGGTCCGGCACCCCGCCCGCCGGCGAAGCCGATCGGCGCCGGCGGCCAACCGCCCGGGGGAAGGCCAGAAAGACCCCCTCCCCGGCCTAGCGACCGTCCCCTTTTTGACCCTTTCTCACACTAGCGTGTCAGAAGCGACGGCGCCCCATGACGACGGGGCTAAAAAACCGATGAGCCGAAAGACGATCCAGCGACCGGTCGCGGCCGACGCCCCTCCGGAGGCCCTGCGCCTCGCCGGGATCACCCGGTCCATGGGACGTTCGGCCCTCAGGGACCTGCTGGGCGCCGCGTCGGCACCCGGGCTGTGCTCGTTCGCCGTGGGGGTTCCCGCCACCGACCTCTTCCCCGCGGAGGACATGGAGCGGGCGGCCGCCGAGGTGTTGCGGCATGACCCGCGGGCGCTCCAGTACGGCCTGCCCAGTGACGCCCTCAAGACCCAGGTGGTGGAGCTCATGCGACTCCGGGGGGCCGAGGTCCGGGAGGAGCAGGTCTTCCTCACCTCCGGCGCCCAGCAGGCGATGGACCTCCTGACACGGCTCCTCCTCGACCCGGGGGGCCGGGTGGTCCTGGAGGAGACGATCTACGACGGCATTCAGATGGTGATCCGGCCCTTCGCCCCGGAGGTCCTGACGGTGCCGACCTGCCCGGAGCGGGGGCTCGACCTCGACGCCCTCGAGGCGCTCCTCGATGAGGGCGCCCGGCCGGCGTTCCTCTACGTCGTCCCGGAGGGCCACAACCCCATGGGGACGAGCCTGGACGTGGAGCAGCGCACCCGCCTGGTGGAGCTCGCCCGCCGCCACGCCCTGCCGATCCTGGAGGACGACGCCTACGGTCTCCTGCGCTACGACGACGCCGTGGCGCCTCCATTGCGGGCCCTGGACGACCGCTTCGTCTTCTACCTGGGATCGTTCTCGAAGATCCTGGCCCCGGCCCTCCGGGTGGGCTGGATCGTCGTCCCGGAGGAGCTGATCCCGCTGCTCTCGGCCCTCAAGCACGCCACCGACATCGACACCGCCAGCTTCGCCCAGCGCGCGGTCGCCGCATACCTGGAGGCCGGGCACCTGCCGGCCCACCTGGAGCGGCTGCGAGCCGCCTACCGCACCCGCCGCGACACCATGCTCCAGGCCCTCGCCCGGCACATGCCCGACGGCGTGAGCTGGCACGCCCCTCCCGCCGGCATCTTCGTGTGGCTCGAGCTGCCCCCCGGAACCGACACGATGGCGCTCCTGGGGAACGCCATCCGCCGTGATCGGGTGGCGTTCTGCCCCGGCCGGGCCTTCGCCGCCGACGGGGGCGACCACGCGGACCACTGCCTGCGCCTGAGCTTCGCCGACCTGTCCCCCGAGCGCATCGAGGGGGGGATCGAGCGCCTGGGAAGCGCCATCGCCGCGGCCGGACTCGCGGACCGGCAGGCGGCGGGCTCGGCCTGACCCGAACCGGACCGGAAGACGCTGGGCGGACCACCCGGCCCCAGACCGCCAGCGGCCCCCGACCGCCAGACGGGGCCGCGGGCGGACCGCCCTCAGCCCTCCTCCGCCGGCCCCTCCAGCCGCTCGCGGCGGAGGTTGATCTCCTGGAACTTCCCGTAGAGGTTGAAGACCACCGGCGTCAGGCTCGCCAGGGCGACGAGCACACCCGCGGCGTTCGACACCGCGTCGCGCTGGGTGATGAAGAGGAACCCCGCCAGGGCCAGGAGGGGAAACGGCAGGATCCACTTGAACACGCTCCAGGCGTTGGGCCCCAGCTCTTCCTCCCACTCCAGCGCGTCGGAGCGCCGGAACTCCTGGAGGACGAACCTCCGGAAGCTCCGGTTCATCAGGCGCAGGTCCGGGGAGCGGACCACGAGCCCCCTCTGCATCAGGTCCAGCACCCAGCCGAAGGACTTCGGGTTGACCAGCCCCTGCTGGGCGAGCTGGACGAGGACCAGCTTCTCGTCCCGGTTGCAGTGGGACCAGAGGTAGCGGTAGTGGAGCCGCGCGCTGGCACCGATGCGGGACAGGACGTGGTCCTCCGTGAGGAGGTTGCGGTAGTTGTGGAACTTTCGGTGATTCCGGGACCTCTCCTCGATCCGCGCCAGCTCCCGGCGGGCCTCCTCCAGCTCGGCCGGGATTTGTTCAGATCGCCGCTGGAGCTCGCTCTGCTTGTCGGAGAGGACGGTCTGCTCCTCCTCGATCTTCTCGGCCCCCACGTCGTCGAGCCGTTCGAGCTCCCCCCGAATCTCTTTCAGCCTGGCCTGGATCTCCTGAAGCGTCTCGGCGACCTTCTGCGGCTCCTCTTCTAGCGCCCGGATCCGGTCCTCCAGGGCCGTCCTCCGGACATCCACGAACAGCTCGCTCAAGAGCTGGTGGCCGAGGACCCGGAGCGTCGGCGTGTGCTTGCACTCGGACTCGATGGTCTCCACGATCCACTTCCAGTGCTGTGCCTGCGCCCACAGGGCCTGGAGGCTCTCCCCCCGGGACGCCCCGGACTCCGGACCCGGAGGACTGGACGGATCCTGCCTGTCCGGCGCA
Organism: Thermoanaerobaculia bacterium; assembly: GCA_046538065.1. GTDB lineage: Bacteria > Acidobacteriota > Thermoanaerobaculia > Multivoradales > DATKCC01 > JBKHJP01. Next base: position 7,195 of record JBKHJP010000095.1, read on the forward strand.
CCCTCCGCGCCGCCGCCGGCGGAGGCAGCGACCCCCTTCCATCCAAGCCGCTCCTGATCCTCTTGCCACTTCTTCTCGACCAACCGTCGGGCGCCTACGGCGCGGCCGTGGAGATCGTCCAGATGGTTGAAGTCCCGGACGTAGCGGACCGGGAAGGACCCCAGGAGCTCGATCCACCGCAGGACCGCCGTCTCGGACTCCGGGACCCCCGGCGCCTCGTCGGTGGTCACGGGAACCACGTCCGAGAGGATCACCAGGGATCGCCCGTTCCGTTCCACCAGATTGGCGAGCGCCGTGGTCTGGTCCACCGCCGCCTGGACGTCCTCGAGGTCCGGCGCGAACTGGGTAAGGAGTATCGGCTGGCCATTGGCGGCTCCGCGCGTGAGGGCCTCCTCGAAGCGCTGGCTGCGCGAGGGCGACGGCCCCTGGCGTCGCGAGTGAGCGAACGACTCCGCCGCACCGACGGGGGACCCGTCCGGAGCCAACAGCTCTGGCGCGGGCCGGTTCTCCACCTGGGGCTCCTGGACCAGCTTCAGCACCTCATCCCAGGCCTCCCGGAACCGGGCCTCGTGGAAGTCGGTCACCTCCCCTCCCTCGTCCTGTTTCGGGGTAACGGCTTCCCCCGGATGTCCCCGCGCGCCGTCGCCCTCCGGCTCCGCCACCATCCTGGCCCAGCCCTCTCGCTCGAGCTGGCCCGCCACGATCACCAGGCGCCGCACCACGCGGCCGCCCTTGCGGGCCTCGTCGAGGACGTCCTCCAGCGACTCCGCCGGACGCGACGCCGTGCCGCGGCCGAGCCCGGTCTCGCCGTCCGGACCGCTCCCGGCCGCCAGGGGGTCGTCCCCGGAATAAACCAGGTCGATCAGGAGCAGCTTTTTCGCCAGGTGCCGGGAGAGGAGGAACGGCGCGCCGCCCAGGAGCACCAGGCCCAGCCCGAACACCAGGGCTCTGCGGACGCTGCCATGGGGAAAGGCGTCGACTTCGGGAAGGGCGGTGGCGAGGCGGCGTAGGGACTCGGGGAGCGCCTCGCCCGGATCCGTCAGCACCACCCATTCCCCTTTTCCATCACCGCCTCCGCGCTCCCACGAACCCACCCGGGCGCGGAACCGGGAGAGATCGATGCCCGCCGGCCGCGGAGAGAGGTCGTTAAGGGAGACGGGTCGGGCCGAGAGGGTCCGCACCATCCACCGGTCTACGCGGGACAGGTCCGCTCGCTCCGCTCTGCCGTAGGGCCACAGCCACGAGCCGGAATCCTCGCCGGACGGCAGTGCTTCGTCGCTGAAGGCGGTCGGACCGCCCGCTCCGCCCACCAGGTTGAGGCAAATCGGACCGTATTCGCCGTCGACGTCCTTGAGAACGGCCCCGCCAGCCGCCGCCAGGTAGGAATCCCGGGCGCAGCGAAGCTCGTCCTCCTGGTAATCCTCGTAGTAGGAAGTGAGGGGGCCTTTCCGGCCGTCGATCTCCCGCTCGCGCACTTCCAGGCGGTGAGCCAGGGCCACCGCCGCGTCCTGCAGGGCGAGCTGAGTCTGGCGCGACCTGGCGAGGTCCAGAAAGCCCAGGACGGGCAGGAGGCTGAGGAGTAGCATGCAGCCGAGAGCGAACGTGTAGGCGATCCGCCTCCGGTTGCCGTCGAACTCCGACCAGAACCACCAAAGGCTTATTGCAACGGCCCACGTCACCCCGACGAGCCAGGCGGCCATGGCGTCGCACCCGAGCCCCAGGAGGAGGCCGGTGCTCAGGGCTCCGGGGAGAACGAAGAACCAGCGGAGCCGCTTGCGCCTCCAGAGCTCCTGCGACAGGTCGCGGGGCTCCGGCGTCTTCCCTTCGGTTCGGCACTCCTCGCGCTGACCATCGGGAGCACTCTTCCCGTCCCTCACGTCCTCACTCTTCTGGGCAGCTGTGGCCTCCCGCGCCTTCTCCTTCCCCGCCGGCTCCTCTCCACCCTGCGCCTGCGGTTTCCTCTTTCTCCCTCGATGCAGCGCCTGGAATCGATCCAGGCCCACTCTGAAGCCTTTCCTGATCTGGGTCGGCCAGCGGTGAGGTGACCACTTCCCCTCCAGGGCTGCGCGCCGGAGGGTTTGCACCGTCGGAGCTCGCTTCTTGCACCAATCCCAAAGCTGCACGAGCCACCCCACCGACGACCGCTCCTCCTTCAGGGTACGGTGAATCGCTGGAAGGAACCAGACCACGTAAAGGACCGTCAGCGGCGCGACCAGGAACGAGGCCAAGAAGAGCCATCCCGGAGGGAGCCCGTCGGCGGCGAGGAGTACCACGAAGAGCAGCGAGACGCCGAGGGTCCACCAGACGATGCGCCGGTACGCGGGAAGGTTCTGCGTCGAGGGCCACAGGTAGGCCCGGAAACGCCGCGGGGCGATCCACCGGAAGGCCGCGGCCAGCAGGGCTAGTACCACGAGGTGGAGGACGAACGGGTTGAGGAAGTCATAGATCAGCTCGAAGTTCCGCAGCCGCAGGTCCTCGATGCCGCGGAAGACGACCAGGCTCCAGGGCAGACCCGGGATCGGCCGGAGGTAGGCCCGGTGGCGCCGGCCCCAGTAGTGGAGCGTCAGGTCCCCCTCGCGCCGGTTCTGGAGGAGCGCCCGGAGGAGGCGGTTCTCGTCGCTCGCCTCCAGGAAGTTCTCGGTCAGCGCCCGGCGGGAATCGGAGTGGAAGAGGACGGCTCCGGAGGGCTCCACCACGGCGAACTGCACCTCCGGGGGGAGGACCGGATGGTGGAGGGAGGTGAGCTGGGTTATCAGGGCGGCGGTGGGGCGGGCGAGCTCCTCCTCGGGCTCGGCCGAGCTGTCGTCATCCGCACGGGTTCCGTTCTCCTCGGAGCTCGAGCGTCGCAGATGATCCGGGGTCCGGACGCTCAGGGCCGCGATGGGCTCCCCGGTCGTGCGGTCCAGGAGAGAGTCGAGGCACAGCTCGACGCTCGCCTGCTCGCTCTCGATCGCGTTCAGGTCCGGGCATCCGTCCTCTTCCCGGTGATTCCCTCCCTCTGTTTCGTCCCCAGTCCCGTCTCCACCCCCTCCGCAGCGGCGCACCTTGTACTCGTCCATCAGGGTGTCTCTCGAAGCCCTCTTCCCCAGCGAGTCTGTGAGCTCCAGGGTGATCCGGTCCCGCCATTCGAGGGCGCACCGGACGTACTCCCGGTCCGCCACGTTCTGGGGCAGGACCGCATACCCCCGGAGGGGAACCGACGCCTTCTCGACGCGTCCTTCGGTGTCAGGCCAGAAGACCGAGTCGAAGTAGGGGTAGATCTGGGGGTCCCCCTCGGCCGAGAAGAACTTGGACACTTCGTGCTCGATGAAGCTCCGGGCCGATCGGCGCGTGGATTCGCCTCCGCCGCTTTCGGACCGTGCTGCCGTCTCTTGCTCTCCTTCTCCGGCGGTTCCGCGCTCCCCATCCGCGCGGGTTGATCGGTCTCCATCCCTGTCGAAGTAGCTCGGAACGTTGGCGATTCCGTCCTCTGTCAGCTCCACGGCCTGGTTCAGGGTCCCGAGTTGCCGCCACGCGTCCAGGAGCTCCATGCGGAAGTTCCGGTCGATGACCCGGGATAGATCGGCGAGCTGCCGGTCGACCGCAGCCTGAACCCGGATCACCACGAGCCCGTCCACGAGGAGGAGCGCGCCGAACGACAGGGCCAGCACTGTGGCCAGCACCAGGAACGCGCAGTCGAGTCGCGTGAACGGCTGGCGCCGGCTGATCAGGGCGAGCTTGAGGAAGGGCCACGCAATGAGCCCCAGGGGGAGAATCGAGACGAGGAGGAACAGGAGGATGGGCGAGGTGACGACGCCGGCGGAGAGCAGGCGCTCGGAGGAGATCACCCCCACCGCCACCCAGCGCTCCGGCCCCGGGGCGGATTGCCCCTCCTCCGGCTCGATCGCGAGGATCACCGGCTGGAGGAAGACCGAGTAGTCCTCGTCGGCGATCTTCGCCTCGACGATCCCCGTGGCCGCGCCCGGGTCGCCGGCGGCTCCCGCCAGCGTCCCTCCACCCTCTCCCTGAACGGCCCGGAGGAGGAGACGACCGGCGTCGCTTCCCTCCTGGGCGATGCGCCGGGTCCAGGATTCTTGGTCCCTCCGGGGTCCCTCCTCGCGGCCGTGACCGAGGAGGGCGTCGAGATGCGCCACCTTCAGGGCCGCCTCCCCCTGCTGGTGGAGCACGGCGCCGGAGCGGTCGGCGATCACGACGAGGTCGAAGATCCCCGGGATGATCATGGGCTCCAGGACTTCGTCCAGGTGGATGCGGGCCTCGGCGGCCTTGACCCACTGGCCCTCGAGGACGCCGTCGGAGGCGCCGCGGGTGAAATCGCAGTCGCCGGCGCGGCAGAACCGCGCCGTGACGTCGCCGTCCTCGGTGTGGAGCTCGACGCTTTCGCGACCCCCTGGGTCCTCGTCACCGTCCGAGCACCGCCTCCAGAACGTCTGCACGCTCAGGTGCTCCAGGTGGGGCACCAGGTCGAGGTACTCCGCCACCTGGTCGGCGCACCGCCCGGCAGCGATCCGCCGGAAGCGGTCCGCCAGGTCGGGCACGGTGGTCTCGATCCGGCTGGCGAAGCCCGCCAGCAGCCGGAGCCTTCGCTCCTCGGCGCTCCGCACCTGGCGATGACCGATGAAGGCGAAGACCGCCACGATGAAGGCCACCAGCAGGACGATGGAGAACGTCGGCCGGCTGACCTTCTTGCTGGACTTCCTGGATTTCGACGAGCTCATTCGACCTCCCGGCCTGGCGAGCAGCCGGTTGCTGGACGTCACGCCGGCCACCGCCGGCCCCGCCGGACCGTCCCTCCGGTCCGCCGCTCACCAGCGCCAGCCTTCGCGCAGGGACTTCACCCATGGAGTGGTGTTGGACGTCGGAACCGTTTCGCCGAGTGCCCGGCGATCCCCTCAGAAATCGGAGAGCTCGCCGCCACCGAGCCGGCGCAAGCGACTCCCCCGCTCCCGTAGAATCCGCCCGTCACCAGGGAGGGGGAACCATGCGCCGAGACCACGTAGACCCGGAACGTTCCCAGGCGGGGACCGGCCACCCCACCGTCGGCCTGGCCGGGCTCGGCGCGTACGTCCCGGAGCGGGTGATGGAGAACGCCGAGTGGAGCGAGTGGGTGGAGACGACGGACGAGTGGATCCGCACCCGGACGGGGATCGAGCGGCGGCGGATCGCGGCTCCCGAGGAGACGACGGCGTCCATGGCCATGGCGGCGGCGCGGCGGGCCCTGGACGACGCCGGGCTCGCGCCGGCGGACCTGGACGAGATCATCATCGCCACCGACACGCCGGAGGTCTACATCCCGGACACGGCGTCGTTCGTCCAGGACGGCCTGGGCGCCCGGGAGGTGCCGGCCTACGACCTGGCCGGGAGCGGCTGCGCCGGGTTCCTCCAGGGGCTGGACATCGCCCGCTCCCGGGTGCTGACCGGCCAGCGCCGGGTGCTGGTGGTGGGCGTCGAGCTCCTGAGCCGGCTCATGGACTGGCGGGACCGCTCGACCTGCGTGCTGTTCGGCGACGCGGCGGGGGCGGCCGTGGTGGCGGACACCGCCGGCGGGAGCGAGATCCTGGCGGCCACCGCCGGCACCGACGGCAGCCGCTGGGACATCCTGACGCTGGAGGCCGGAGGAACCCGCCTCCCCTTCCACGCCCTTGGCGAGGGCCGCCAGGCCCACGACTCGATCCACATGAACGGCCGGGAGGTCTTCCGGGAGGCGGTGGCCCGGATGTCCGCGGCGGGCCGGCGCGTGGTGGAGCTCGCCGGGCTCTCCATGGACGACGTGGACGTGGTGGTGCCCCACCAGGCGAACCTCCGGATCCTCACGGCGGTGGGCAAGGCCCTGGG
>JBKHJP010000096.1:0-13022 GCA_046538065.1 Thermoanaerobaculia bacterium
GAACACCAGGGTGCTCACGCTGCCCGGACCGATGGTGCCCGGGTTGAAGGCCTTGAAGATGAAAACCTGGGCCTCCTGGGCCCGGACCGGGCTCGCCCCGGCGACGATGCCGGCGACCATGAGGAGGGCCGAGAGCCCTTGGAACTTCCGATGCAAGTCGTTCACGCGTCAACTCCTCGGAGGGGGGAAGCGGCCTCCTGCGCCGGCACTCCGGCGGTGAGACCCGGGGGAGTGTCACTGCAGCGCAGCCGGCTCCAGCGGACATGCCCTCGTCCGCCACGCGGATCCCACTCACGGTACCGGCTCTGGCGCCGAGCCCGAATCGGATGCGCTCCGAGGGCGACGTGGGATTCCGTCCGACAGGGGCCGTAGGACGCCGAGGGTCGCTCCGGACTCGGGCGGCGCCCGTGGGAACCCGCCGCGCCCGGCGGGGCGACCTGCTCCGGTGGTACTCTGGCGACCGACCGGAACCGACCCGAAGAGGTCCCGAGGACCGCCGATCGGTGCGACAGGGTCGCACCCTACTGGCCTCGTCGTAACGAGCGCCGCTGTCTCACTGGAGGCCCCCGATGCCGAGCCGACCGACCGCCGTGCGCCTCGCGGCGCTCTCCGTCTTCGCCTCACTGCTCGTTGCCCTCGGCGTCCTCGCGGCGCCGTCCCTCGCCGCCGGCTCTCCCGCCGAGAGCCCCTTCCCCCTGGAGGAGGTTCTCGGCTTCCCCTACGCCCTGGCGCCGGTGGCTGCGGCGGAGGCGGACCGCATCGCCTGGGTGGTCGAGGAGCGCGGGACCCGGAGCCTGTGGACCGCCGCCGGCCCGGAGTTCGAGGCGGCCCGCCTGGTGGCCTGCGAGGAGGACGACGGCCGGCCCCTGGGCGGGCTCGCCCTCACTCCGGACGGCACGGTCCTGGTCTACGTCCGGGGCGGTGGTCCCAACCGGGCCGGCGAGCACCCGAACCCGGACAGCGACCCCGACGGTGCGGAGCAGGCGATCTGGGCGGTGCCGGCGGACGGGAGCGCCGAGCCCCGGAAGCTCGCCGAGGGCTCGGGACCGGTGATCTCGCCGGACGGGGCACAGGTCGCCTTCGCCCGGCAGGGAACCGTCTTCGAGGTGGATCTGGCGGCGGCCCTGGGCGCACCGGAGGAAGGAAGCCCTGGAGAGGAGGGAGCAGAGGGCGCTCCCGCCGAAGGCGACGAAGCCGGTAGCGAGGAGCCGGACGCGACCGAGGGGGCGCCCCGGGAGCTCTTCACCGCCCGGGGGGGCCTGGGCGGCCTCGCCTGGTCGCCGGACGGCGACCGGATCGCCTTCACCAGCGACCGGGACGACCACGCCTTCGTCGGCGTCTACGACCGGGAGGCCGACGCCATCCGCTGGGTCGCTCCCTCGGTGGACCGCGACACCCTGCCCACCTGGTCGCCCGACGGGGAGAGGCTGGCCTTCGTCCGGCTCCCGGGACGGCGGGCCGGGGAGCTCTTCGACCTCACCGGCGGCAGCCCCTTCGCCGTCTGGGTGGGCGACCCCGCAACCGGGGAGGCCCGGGAGCTCTGGGCGTCGCCGGACGATTCCGGGGGGTTCGCCCAGTACTACCCGCCGGAGCCGCTCCGCTGGGTCTCCGCCGGGGGCGGCGCCGGGCGGATCCTCTTCACCTCCGAGCACACCGGCTGGCTCCACGTCCACTCGCTGGACCCGTCGGCGGAGCCAGGCGCGGCGGAGCCGGTGGACCTCACCCCCGGCGACTGCGAGGCCGAGCACACCACGGTGAGCCCGGACGGGGCCACCCTGGTGTTCTCCTCGAACTGCGGCGACCGCCACCGGCGGCACCTGTGGCGTGTGCCCGTCGCCGGCGGAGAGTCCGTCCCGGTGACCACCGGGGACGGCCTCGAGACGGACCCCGCGGCCCTGGGAGGCGGAGGCTCCTTCCTCGCCTTCCGCAGGGCCTCGGCTCGCCGGCCCCAGGCCGTCGTGGTCACCCGCCTCGACGGCACGGAGCCCCGGATCCTCGGCCCCGAGCTTCCCCCCTCGTTCCCGGTGGACGCCCTGGTGGAGCCGCAAGAGGTCTCCTTCCAGGCATCCGACGGGCTGGAGATCCACGGCCAGCTCTTCCTCCCCCCCGGTACCCCGTCTGACGAAGGGGCGGGAGAGGGCGGGCGCCGGCCGGCGGCGATCTTCCTCCACGGCGGCCCGATCCGCCAGATGCTCGTGGGCTTCCACTACTCCCACTACTACGCCCGGGCCTACGCCATGAACCAGTACCTGGCGAGCCGGGGCTGGGTCGCCCTGGCGGTGAACTTCCGCTCCGGCATCGGCTACGGCCGGGACTTCCGCCGGGCCGACGGCCAGGGCCCCCGGGGGGCCACCGAGTACCGGGACGTCCTGGCGGCAGGGCTCTACCTGCGCCGGCGGGGCGACGTGGACCCGGAGCGGATCACGCTCTGGGGCGGCTCCTACGGCGGGTATCTCACCGCCATGGGCCTGGCCCGGGACTCGGACCTCTTCGCCGCCGGGGTCGACCTCCACGGGGTCCACGACTGGGCGCTCCGGGCCACCGATTTCCTTCCCGGAGGTGCCTGGGGCCTGACGGAGGAGCTCCTGGAGGAGGCGAAGAAGGCCTCACCCGTCCACGACCTCACCACCTGGTCCTCGCCGGTCTTGATGATCCACGGCGACGACGACCGCAACGTCCTGTTCCTCCAGACGACGGACCTGGTCCAGCGCCTGCGGGAGCGCGACGTCCCGGTGGAGGTGCTGATCTTCCCGGACGAGGTCCACGGCTTCCTCCGCCACGAGAGCTGGCTCCGGGCCTACCGGGCGACGGCCGACTTCCTGGAGCGCCACGCCGGGGAGTAGGGCGGGTGGAAGGGGCGTAGGGGAGGAGCTCGTCTCCTCCCGGGCTCCAACGACCACTGCCGACTCGTCCACGGACGGACGCCCGTTCGACTCGCTCCGCTCGTTCAGGGCAGGCTGAGGTCCTCGCCTACACGGGGGTAGGAGCCCCGTAGGGGAGGAGCTTGTCTCCTCCCCCGGGCGGACGCAAGGTCCGCCCCTACACGCGCCCGGCCAGCGCCGCCGCGCCGCGCTCCAGGCGCCGGACCAGCTCCGGCAGGTCCCCCTCGTCCACCGAGCAGTGGGCGATCCGGAGGAACTCCTCCCCCACGGCGACCACGCCCGTGTCCTCCGCCTCCAGGAGGTGCCGCCGCAGGCGGTCCGCCGTGACCTCCCGCTCCCGAAGCGCCGGGCCCAGGGCGAGCAGGGCGAAGCAGCCGGCGTTGAAGGGCAGGGGCCGGAGCAGGTCCGGATCGCAGCCCTCCACGGCCTCCTCGAGCGCCCGGTACCGCGCGGCGAGGAGCCGGCGCTCCGCCGCCACCTGCCGGTCCCGGTCCGGGCTCTCCAGGGCCTGGAGGAGGATCACCTGGCTGGTCGCCACCGGTGAGCCCATCCCCGCCCGCACCAGGCACTTGACCTTGCTCTCCAGGGCCTCCGCCGCCGGCGACTCGGGCTCGAAGGGAAAGGTCAGGAACCCCACCCGACCGCCGAAGAAGGAGAACTCCTTGGTCGCCCCGTCCACCTTGACCGGGATCAGGTTCGGGTGGATCCCCTGGAGGTCCCAGAAGGGGGACCGGTCCGGCACGCCCTCCTCGTAGACCAGCCCGGCGTAGGCGTCGTCGCAGGCCACCACCAGGGGCCGCTCCTCGGCGGCCCGGACCAGCGACTCGACGAGGTCCCGGCGCTCCTTGACGGTCGGGGCGTAGCCCCCGGGGTTCGACGGCAGGTTGAGCACGGCCAGGGCCGGCTCGCCGGGCGCCAGGTCGGCTCCGGCCAGGGCCTCCTCCAGCGCCTCCGGGTTCCAGCGGGTCCCCCGGTAGGCCGGCCCCTCCACCAGGCGGGCCCCGGTGCGCAGGGCGAAGGCCTGGCGGTAGTTGCCCCAGAACGGGCGGGCGACGGCCACCGCCCGCGCCTTCTCCCCGAGCTGGTCCCCGACCTGGCTCCCGAGCTGCCCCTCGGACTGCCCCCCGAAGAGGTCCGCCACCAGGGCCAGCGAGTGCGTCAGGCCGGCGGTGACCATCGGCAGGGTGGCGGCCCGGCGCCCGTCGGACTCGCCGGCCAGGGCGTGGAGTTGCCACGATCTCCAGCTCCGGCGCACTTCGGGTATGCCCTCCACCGGAGAGTAGAGGAGGGCCCGGTTCCTGGACCCCTCCGGCAGGCCTTCCAGGGCCTGGGCCACGGCGGGCAGGGGCACGGCACCGCCACGGCCGTCGGTGATCTGGCCGATCGTGCCGTTGAAGCGCTTGCCCCGGGCCTCGGCCGCCTGGAACGGGATGTCCTGGGGGAAGAAGGCGCGGCGCCCGAGGGGCGAAAGCGCCTGGAAGAGGGCCGGCGAAGCCTCCCGGAGGGCGGCGTTCGCGGCCTCGACGGAATCGATCATCGGAAACCTCCGGCGGCGGAGTCTACCGCGGCCTGAGCGCCGGCAGGAGCTGCTAAGGTCGGCCGGTCATGTTCCTGCCGCGACGGCTCGTCGGCGTTCTCGGATCGCTGGCAGTCGTCTGTCCCGGGAGCGTCGCGTCAGCCGAGATCATGTCCCAGAGCCCATCCGAACCGAACGCCGAACCCACGGTCTTCGTCCTGCGCGTCCCCGAGCCGGAGCACCACCGGGTGGAGGTGGAGGCCCGGGTGCCGGGCCGCGACGACGGCGCCGACCTGGAGCTGATGATGGCCACCTGGACCCCGGGCTCGTACCTGGTCCGGGAGTTCGCCCGCCACGTGGAGGACCTCGAGGCCGCGACGGCGTCGGGGAAACCCCTGGTCGTGGAGAAGATCGCCAAGAACCGCTGGCGCGTGGCGTCCGGCGGAGACCCCGTGATCGTCCGCTACACGCTCTACTGCCACGAGCTCTCGGTGCGGACCAACTTCGTCGAGCCGTCCTTCGCCCTCCTGAACGGCGCCCCGACGTACCTGGTGCCCGCAGACGCCTCCGGACCCCTGGACGGCGCCTTCGAGGTCCGCCTGGAGCTCCCGGAGCGCTGGACCCGCGTCGCCACGGCCCTGGAGGCCGCGGGCTCCGGGGCGGACACCGCGGCCCGGGCGTTCCGGTCTCCGGACTACGCGACCCTGGTCGACGCGCCGATCTACGCCGGCGACGGCCGTCTCCACCGGTTCGAGGTGGACGGGGTGCCCCACCGGATCCTCCACCACGGAGGCGAGGGGATCTGGGACGACGAAGGCTCGGTGCGCGACGCCGAGCGCATCGTCCGGGCCATGGGCGAGCTCTGGGGGTCCCTCCCCTACCGCCACTACCTGGTCCTCAACCTGATCGTCGAGCGCGGCGGCGGCCTGGAGCACGCCGAGTCCACCACGCTCATGACCAGCCGGTGGAAGGCCGGCACCCGGAGCGGGTACCTGGACTGGCTGGGCCTCCTCTCCCACGAGGTCTTCCACGCCTGGAACGTCAAGCGCCTCCACCCGGCGGGGCTCGGCGCCCTGGACCTGGAGAGGGAGGTCTACACCCGGAACCTCTGGGTGGCGGAGGGGATCACCTCGTACTACGACGACCTGATGGTCCACCGGGCCGGCCTCTCCACCCGGGAGGAATACCTGGAGCGGCTCTCCCGGAACGTCGAACGCCTCCAGACCACGCCGGGCCGGCAGGTCCAGCCGCTGGAGCTCGCCTCCTTCGACGCCTGGATCAAGCACTACCGCCCCGACGAGAACTCGGTCAACAGCGCGGTCTCCTACTACACCAAGGGCGCCGTCGTGGCCTTCCTGCTGGACGTCGAGATCCGCCGCGCCACCGGCGGCGAGCGCAGCCTGGACGACGCCCTGCGCCTGGCGTGGGAGCGCTTCGGCCCGCCGGCGGGGAGCCCCGGCTACACCCGGGAGGGCATCCGCGAGGTCCTCCTGGACGTTGCGGGACCTGCGGCCCGGGAGGGGCTCGCCGGGCTCCTGGAGAGGGCCCTCGGAACCACGGACGAGCTGGAGTACGGACCGGCCCTGGAGTGGCTCGGCCTCCGGTTCGCCGAGAAGGAGGACGCCGAGGAGCCGGAGCGCGCCGGCGAGCCCCCGGCCGCCTGGCTCGGCGCCGAGACGAAGGTCGACGACGGCCGGCTGAGGGTCACGCGGGTCCCCCGAGGCACACCCGCCTGGACCGCCGGCGTGGCCGCCGGCGACGAGATCCTCGCCATCGGCGGCTTCCGGGTCCCCCCCCGGGAGCTGGACGAACGACTCAAGGCACTGCGTCCCGGCCACGACTCCACCCTGCTGGTGGCCCGCCGGGAGCGACTGCTGGAGCTGCCGGTGACCTTCTCCGGCGAACCGGCGGAGACCTGGAAGCTCGAGGTGGACCCGGACGCGACGCCGGAGCAGGCGAAACACCTGGACGCCTGGCTCGGGCGTCAGGCGACGGCCGGTCCCGCCGTGGACAGGTAAGGGCTTGCCACCAGGGCCGACCGGGGTGGGGGGGAGCCACGTCGCCCGGAGTCAATCTCACCGGCCGGTGCTCATCCGCAACGGCGGAGCCCTGGAACGAGTTACCATCCGCGCCATGCGCGGAGCGCTCGCCGCCACCCTCGTCGCCGCGGCCCTCCTCGGGCCCGGCGTCCGCCCCGCCGGAGCCCTGGCCTCGGCCTGGGAGGAGAACCCCCACTCCAGCGTCCGGCTGATCACGCCGTACCTCACCGCCCCCCGGGACGGGACCGTCTGGCTCGGGCTCCATTTCCGGTTGATTCCGGAGTGGCACGTCTACTGGAAGAACAGCGGCGACGCGGGCTTTCCGCCGGCCATCGACGCCGAGGCCACCGCCGAGCTCGGGAACGTGGAGCTCCTCTGGCCGGCGCCGGAGCGCTACGAGCTCCCCGGGGACCTGGTGGCCTTCGGCTACGAGGACGAGGTGGTCTACCCCGTGAGGGCGAAGATGGCGGCGGGGGGTGCCGAGACGGTGGAGATCTCCCTCGACCTGGATTACCTGGTCTGCCGGATCGACTGCGTCCCGTACCGCTACACGCTCACCGTCCATCAGCCGGTGGGCGGCGAGGCGAAGCCGGACCCGGAGCTCGTCCCGCTCCTGGACCGGTGGCGGGAGCGGCTCCCGCGCCCGGTGGCCCAGGTCCCGGAGGTCTCCACGCAGGGGTGGCTGAACCTCGCCGACCTGGACCGGCCGGTCCTGGAGGTCCGCGTCGAAGGCGTGCGCCCGGCCCCCGGCGGCGAGCCCGGGATCTTTTTCGAGGCTCACGAGCTCTTCGACCCCGGCGAGCCGCAGGTGTCCACGACGAGCACCGGAACCCGCTTCCGCGTGCCCCTGGGGCTCCAGAGCAGGCTGGAGCAGCCGCCCCGGAGCTCGCCCTTCGCCTGGACCGTGACCGGGCTCACCCTGCCGGAGGCACCGGGAGACGTCTTCGCCGTGGAGGCGCGGCGGTCCCTGGCCCCCGCCACCGGGGAAGACGACGCCGAAGCAGCCTCCTCCCGGGCGGACCGCCCGCCGGAAGCCGCCCGACGGCTCCCCGCCTGGCTCGCCGCGCTCGGAGGCGGCCTCCTGCTGGCCGTCACTCCCGGCGCCCTCGTCCTCGTCCTCCTGGTCCTGGCGGGAGTCCGCCAGGCCGCCGGCGGCCGGGACGACCCGCACCCCCGGCGGGGTCTCCGGCTGGCCGGCGCCGCCGGGGCGGGGGTGGTCACCGGCGGTCTCGCCCTTCTCGCGGCAGCCGCCCTGTCGGGAACGGCTCCGGGGCTCGCCTGGGCCCGTGTGCTCCAGGAGCCCGTGGCCGTGGCGGCCCTGGCCCTGCCGCCCCTGGCGCTTTCCCTCCGGCTCTGGGGCCTCCTCGGCGGACCGGAAGACGGTGGCCGCCGGAGGTCGCCGGACACGATCTCGGGCCTCGGGGCCTTCGCCGCGGGAACGCTGACGCCGGTCCTCGCCCTCCCCTGGCCGGTGCCTCCGGCGCCCGGCGCCCTGGAGCGGGCGGCCACCCTGGGCGCCCCCGGCGCCGCAGCCGCCGGGCTCGCCCTGGTCACGGGCCTGGCCCTGCCCTTCCTGGCAGCCGCCGGCGTCCTCGCCACCCGCCCGTCGGAGCCCGGGGCGTGGCGCCTGCTACCCCGCCTTTCCGGCAGGGTGCGGGAGGGCCTGGGCTTTGTCGCCCTCGTGCCGGTGGCGTGGCTCCTCTACCTCCTGGTCGGCCTGGTCCCGTCGGAGGACGTGGCCTTCATCGAGCTGGCGTTCCTGGGCACCGGCCTGGGGAGCTGGGCAGGCCGGCGGGCCGAGGGTCCGGCCGCCCGCGGCTTCTGGGCGGCCGCCACCGTGGCCGCCGGTGCCTGCGCGGTCGTGCTGGCCGCCGTGGCATAATCCCTGCCCGTCGTCAGGCGCCCACACGGACTCCCGACAAACCGAGCACTGGAGGTAGCCCCATGAGCCGACGTTCGAGGATCTCCCCCGCTCTGTCCGCCGCCGTCGCCGTCATGACCCTGGCGGCGGGCTGGGCCTGCGCCGACGCCTCCGCCGCCACGGTGGGCGAGCCCGCCCCCGGCTTCACCCTCCCCGACCTGGAGGGCGCCGAGCACTCCCTCTCGGAGTACCGGGGCCAGGTGGTGGTCCTGGAGTGGATCAACCCCAACTGCCCCTTCTCCCTGCGCCACGCCAGGGAGCGGACCATGATCGAGCTCGCCGACCGGGACGTGGTGTTCCTGGCCATCAACAGCACCAACCCGGACTCTCGGGACTTCCTCACGCCCTCCGAGCACGACGCGTACAACCGGGAGCACGGGATCGACTACCCGGTGCTCTACGACCGCTCCGGCGACGTGGGCCGGGCCTACGACGCCAAGACGACGCCCCACATGTACGTGATCGACGAGGAGGGCACCCTGGTGTACCAGGGGGCGATCGACGACGATCCGCCCGGGCGCCAGTCGGCCGACGAGCGGGCCAACTACGTGATGGCCGCCCTGGAGAGCCACGACGCGGGCCGCATGCCGGAGCCGGCCTCCACCAAGCCGTACGGCTGCACCGTGAAGTATTAGCGAGGCACCGCTTCAGAGCCGTAGGGGTGCGCCTCGGCGCACCGTCCCCCTACGCGCGCACGCAGCTCTTGGTGAAGCGGGCCAGGCGCCGCTGGTAGGCGCTGCCGCCGTGGAGATGGACGTCGTTGTGGCCGGCCCGCTCCACCACGTAGAGCTCCTTCGGCTCCGCCGCCGCCTCGAAGAGCCTGCGCCCCAGATCCAGGGGGACAGTGCCGTCCTCCGTACCGTGGATGAAGAGCTTCGGCAGGCTCAGGAGGCCCACCTTGTCGATGGACCGGAACTCGTTCCGGGTGATCCAGTGCAGGGGGAGCTGCGGGTAGAGCACCCGGGCCATGTCCCGTACGTCGGTGAAGGAGGACTGGACCACCAGCCCGGCCACCGGCCGGTCCGCGGCGGCGTCGATCGCCACCGCACCCCCCAGGGAGTGCCCGAAGAGGACGATCTCCCGCGGGTCCCGGGCCATGGCGCCGGTCAGGTGGTCGTAGGCCGCACGCACGTCGGCGTAGAGGCCCCCCTCGCTGGGCACGCCGGCGCTCCGCCCGTAGCCCCGGTAGTCGAAGGCGAAGACGTTGACCCGGAGCTTGGCGAGCTGGCGGAACACGCCGATACGGTGGGCGATGGAGCCGCTGGAGCCGTGGCAGTAGAGGATCGTGGCCCCAGCCTTGGGGTGGACGATCCACCACCCGTGGAGGTCGACGCCGTCGGCGGAGCGGAACCAGACGTCCTCGGCCGCCACCCCGTGGACGCTCGGATTCCAGACGCCGTTGGGATACCGGTCCGGCAGATAGACGGTGTTGTCCTGGTAGCGCCCGCGGAGCCGGTAGCCCAGGGCGCCGATGCCCCCGACGCTCCCCAGGACAGCGGCCATCCAGGGCGCCACCTGGGCGAGGCGCAGCCGCTCCGCCGCAGCGGCCTCGGTGGGTTCGACCGGGGCGGCGGCCTCCCCGGCAGCGATCTCCTCGACCACGTCCAACCGATCGCTCATCCGCTTAGCCATGCTCAACCACTCGTAAACAGGGCAGGACGGCGACGTATTCCGCCGCGGTCCGGACGGGGGGAACTAAAACGGCCCACCCATCTCCTGGATCAAGGGCTGGACCTTGGTCGCCAGGCCCAGCCCGTCCCCGAGGGGGAGGACCTGGGCCTGGAGCTGCGGGTGCATCATCAGGTACGCGTTGAAGGCCCGCAGGGCATCGGCCTCCGGGTCCTCGTCTTCCTCCGGGGGCTCCGCCACCCGCCCTCCCCAGAGCAGGTTGTCGAACAGGATCAGGCCGCCCACGGCCAGGCGGGGGAGGATCCGGTCGAGGTAGCGCCGGTACTCGCCCTTCTCGGCGTCCACGTACGCCAGCTCGAACGGGCCGTCGAGGCTCTCCAGCACGTCGAGGGCCTCCCCCCGGAGGAGCTCCACGCGCTCCAGCACCCCGCCCCGCTGCAGGAACTCCCGCGCCCGCTCGTGCATGGCCTCGTCCCGGTCGATGGTGGTCACGACGGCCTCCGGTGCCCCCCGGGCCAGCAGCAGGGCCCCGTACCCGATGGCGGTCCCCACCTCCAGGATGCGCCGGGCTCCGCCGCGGAGCGACACCGAGCGAGCCAACAGCTCCAGCACCCGCCCGACCTCCGGGTCGGAGATGGGGACGTCGTGCTCCGCGGCGTGGGCCTCCATCTCGGCCAGGAGCGGGTCCCGGGGGGGCTGCAGGCGCTCGAGGTAGCGTTCCTGCCCGGGGCGGAGGATGGCTCCGGTGCGGTCCTTCATGCGCTCCGAGTCTACCGGAGCCCGCGCCGGGCTGCCGCCTCGAGCGCACCCCGTCGCTGTCGTCCCCACCGCGCCCCGCGCCTGCCGTTCCGAGCGGGCCCCGCGATCGTCCCGGCCGCGCCCCGGGCCTGTCCCGAGCAGGCCCCGGGCTTGTCGTTCCGAGCGGGCCCCGGCTTGTCCCGAGCGGGCCCCGGCTTGTCGTTCCGAGCGGAGCGAAGCGGAGTCGAGGAACCCGGGCGGGGGGACGAGTAGAATCCCCCCCAGGAGATCCCCATGAAACGACCTGACAGGCCACACCCCCTCCCCTTCCCCGTTCCGATGCCCCGCGGGTTCCTCCCGCTCGTCGTCCTGGCGCTCCTGGCGGCGGCCCTGCCGCCCCCGGGCGTGGCGCAGGCGGAACCGGAGCCCCCGGCCCCGAAACCCGGCCCGACCGGCGACGAAGACACTCCGGAGCCCCTCCTCACCCTCACAGGGATCGAGGTGGAGCCCTCCTCGCCGGGCCCGGAGACCCTCTGCCAGCTCACGGTGGAGGTAACGAACCGGGGGGACGAGGCCGCCTCTGCCCTGGTCTTCACCGTGGAGGTGGCCGGTCAGGAGCTCCCGGTCTACGAGAAGCAGGTGTTCCTGAAGGCGGTGCCTCCCGGCGAGACCGTGGAGCTCGCCCTCTACAACTTCTGGTCCGGGGAGACGGGCCGCCCGGCCCCGGCAGACGGCGAGCTGCCGGTGGAGGTGACCCTCCGGGAGGCGCGCTGGATGGAGGTCGGCGAGGAGGACGAGGCCGAGGTCTGGTCCCTCGAGGGGCCGGTGGAGCACCTGCCCTCGACCGTCTCCACGGTCCTGGAGATGGCGGAGGGGAACGGGTAGGGGAAGAAAGAGCGCGCCTCCTCCCGGGGCCTACGGCCCAGGCCCCGAGCGCTCACTCCCCGCGCCAGGCGACGACCTCGATGCTCAGGGAGTGCCGGTCGCCGGCCAGGGTCGCCATGACGTAGTTCGGGTCCAGGGTGACGGTGCACCCCTCTCCCTCCGGGGTCACGGGTACGTCGACCCGGTGGGCCCCCTCCCCCGAGACCTGGGCCTGGAACCCGCTGCAGGACGTGTCGATCTCCACCCGCGGCGCGGCGCCCGCCGGCGCTTCGGGGTCGTTCATCCGGCGCTGGAGCTCGCCACCCTCGGGGGGCACCCGGAGGCCGAGCCAGAGGGTTCCGGAGCCAGGGACCTCCTGCAGGGCGATCTCGCCGGTGCCGTTGAGCCACCGGTAGCCCAGCACCTGGCGGTCGGACCCGGCCAGCGTCGGGCTCCAGGCCTGGGAGAAGGCGAGCGTCGGCTGGTCCGGCCCGCTCTCC
This sequence comes from Thermoanaerobaculia bacterium, assembly GCA_046538065.1. Classification (GTDB taxonomy): domain Bacteria; phylum Acidobacteriota; class Thermoanaerobaculia; order Multivoradales; family DATKCC01; genus JBKHJP01. The sequence goes on from JBKHJP010000096.1 coordinate 12,090, forward strand.
GGCACCTCCACTCGCGCCACCTGGTACTCGCCCTCGTCCACCGTTTCACCCTCGACCGCCAGGGGCCAGCGGTTGCCCTCGGCGTCGTACAGGCCGGCGGTCAGGGCGTAGGTCCCCGGCGGCAGCGGCGGGGCCAGGAACGACTGGTAGATCCGGGTCGTGTAGGTCCAGCTCTCGCCGGCGCGCCACGGCCCCTCCGGATCGTGGTCGAACGTGCGCACCAGGCGGCCCTCCGCATCCAGAAGGTGGACGAAGACCCGGCGTGAGTCCGACGCCCCACCGAGAGGGGCGAGCTGCTCCCAGGCGAAGCGGAGGTCCACGAAGGAGCCGTGGGGGAGCTCGATCGTCGCCGGGTCCACCTTCAGCCGGGCCACCGGCTCGCCCTCTCCGCCGCAGCCCGCGCTCACCACGAGCGCCGCCGAGGCGGCGAGCACCCACGCCGCCGCCTTCGTCCGATGCACCCAGCTCGGGGATCTCGACATCGCCTGTCCTCCTCCTGCCGTCCGTTGTTCTTGAAACGGAGGGCACGCTACTGGCGCGGTACGGCCCGTGTCAAGGCGAAGCCCCAGCGGCCGTGAAGCGCCTCCTTGCGCCCCGGGCGGAGCACACGCCGTCCCTCATCAGGCCCCGGCCCACCCGGGACGGTAGGTGGCGGCGCAGTCCGGCCCCTCCCAGACCGTTACCTCGGAGAGCCCCGCGGAGGCCGGCAGGCGCCGGGCCAGCTCGTCGAAGAACCACGCCGCCAGGCGCTCCGTCGTCGGGCTCAGGCCGTCGAAGGGGGCCACGGTGTTGACGTCCCCGTGGTCGAAGCGCCCGGCCAGCTCCGCCAGGGCGCCCCGGACCTCGACGAAGTCGAAGCCCATTCCTTCCTCGTCCAGCTCCGGCGCCTCCAGGACCGCTTCGACGCGCCAGGAGTGGCCGTGGACCGGCTCG
>JBKHJP010000472.1:0-3005 GCA_046538065.1 Thermoanaerobaculia bacterium
GGCCGGGGCGGCGGTGGCGGCCGTGGTCGCGGCGGCGGTGGGGGCCGCGGGGGTCGCGGCGGAGGCGGCCGGAGGTAACGCCGAGCTGGCCGGCTCGTCGAGCCCACCCGCTGGTGAAGCGTGTAGGGGAGGAGCTTGTCTCCTCCCGCCGGCACCGCCGCGCCGAGCTTGACCGGCAGGCGACCGCCGAAGCCTCTTTCGCAATAGGGGAGCGCATGCCTGGAGAGGACTCGCACCTCTCTGTCCATGCGCGCTCGCGGGCGCACCCCCGGGCGGAGCCGTTCGGCGCGCGGGGCTCGCTCAGGCCAGGGGCAAGCTCCGCCCCTACACGCTTCCGTACCAGGCGAGAGCCCGTGGCCAGAGCGCAGGCGCGAGCCCACGTCCCGAACACTCAGACGCTCGCGCCGGTCCCCGGCGGGGAGCGCCCCCGCCCCGGCTCCCCCTCGGTCAGTACAATCGGGCCATGGCCGAACCGAAGACCCAACCCGCCACCGTCGACCGGGACGCCCTCGTGCGCTGGCTCGACGCCTACCTGGAAGCCCACGCCGGCAAGGACTACGGCCCCAACGGCCTCCAGGTCCAGGGCGCCCCGGAGATCCGCAAGCTCGTGACCGGTGTGTCCGCCTGCCACGAGCTCTTCGTCCGGGCCCGGGAGCTGGGCGCCGACGCCGTCCTCGTCCACCACGGGATCTTCTGGGACTGGCAGTCCCCGGTCCTCACCGGCATGCACTACCACCGGGTGGCCGAGCTCCTGCGGGGCGACCTCAACCTCCTCGCCTACCACCTGCCCCTGGACCGCCACCCGGAGGTGGGCAACAACGCCCTGGCCTGTGACGCCCTGGGCCTGGAGAGCCTCGAGCCCTTCGGTGAGGCGGGCGGGCTCCCGGTGGGCTTCCAGGGGAGGTTCCCCGGCGGCCTCCCCGCCGCCGAGCTCGTCGAGCGCTGCCGACGCTTCTACGGCCGCGAGCCCCTCCACTTCTCAGGAGCCCCGGATGTCGTGGAGACCGTCGGCGTCATCAGCGGCGGCGCCCAGAAGGAGCTGCCGTCGGCCATCGGAGCCGGACTGGACGCCTTCATCACCGGCGAGGTCTCCGAGTGGGTGATGAACACCGCCCGGGAGAGCGGCGTCCACTTCCTCTCCTGCGGCCACTACGCCACCGAAGTTTGCGGAGTGCGTGTCCTGGGGGAGCGGATCGCCGAGCGCTTCGGCGTCGAGGTGGAGTTCGTCGACGTCCCGAACCCGGTGTAGGGGCGGACCTTGCGTCCGCCCGGGCCAAATCGACAGGGACGGCTGGACCCCGGGAGGAGGCAAGCTCCTCCCCTACGGGGAATCTGGGCCCCTGCCCCCGTGTAGGGGCGGACCTTGCGTCCGCCCGGGCCGAATCGACAGGGACGGCTGGACCCCGGGAGGAGGCAAGCTCCTCCCCTACGGGGAATCTGGGCCCCTGCCCCCGTGTAGGGGCGGACCTTGCGTCCGCCCGGGCCGAATCGACAGGGACGGCTGGACCCCGGGAGGAGGCAAGCTCCTCCCCTACACGCGATGAAGGTGGGGGTGGTGGGCCCAGCGGCGCATGGTCGGCCTCGGCATCAGCCCCGGGCCTTCGGGAACAGCCGGAAGAAGTTCTCGCCGGTGCGGCGGCAGGTCTCCTCGTAGGTCTCGCCGCGCTCCTCCGCCAGGCGGCGGGCCACCTCCACCACGTAGGCGGGGCGGTTCGGCTTCCCCCGGTAGGGAACCGGGGCAAGGTAGGGGGTGTCCGTCTCCACCAGCTCCCGGTCCGGCGGCAGCTCCGGGATCACCTCCCGGACGTTGTCCGCCCGCTTGAAGGTGATCATCCCGGTGAAGCCCAGGTAGAGGTCCCGCTCGATGAGCTCCCGAGCCATCGGGAGTCCGCCGGCGAAGGAGTGGAAGTCGGCGGAGAGGCCGGCGAACTCCTCCTCCCGGACCGCCTCGAGCATGGCCTCGTTCGAGTCCCGGTTGTGGACCACCACGGGCATGTCCAGCTCCATCGCCAGGCGCCACTGGTGGCGCATGACCCGCCCCTGGACCTCCCGGGGGGAGTTGTCGTAGTGAAAGTCGAGGCCGCACTCCCCCACCGCCACCGCCTTCGGGTCGGCCAGGAGGTCCCGGAGGCGCTCCTCGTCGCCCTCGCGCCAGGTGGATGCCTCGTGGGGGTGGACGCCCAGGGCGCACCAGACGTCGTCCTCACGGTGGCAGAGCTCCAACAGCTCCTCGGCGTCGGCGAGGCGGATCGCCGGCACCAGGAAGCCCCGGACGCCCCGCTCGCGGGCCTCGTCCAGGGCGCGCTCCCGGTCGTCCCCTTCCAGGAGCTGGACGTGGCAGTGGGAGTCGATCAGGTAGGGCATGGGGGCTCCTCATGTGCGATGAGGCCCACGGGTGCGCGAGATCCCTCGGCTCGCTGCGCTCGCTCGGGATGCGATGAGGCGCACGGGGTGCGCCTCACCGCACACGGCTTCCGTTCGGGACCTCCTCCGCCGGGTGGAGGAGGATCGGGCGGCCCTCGACGTCGGCGGCCAGGATCATGCCCTGGGACTCGACGCCCATGAGCTTGGCGGGCTGGAGGTTCGCCACCACGACCACCTGCTTGCCCACCAGCGCGTCCGGCTCGTAGACCTTGGCGATCCCGGCGACCACGGTGCGGGTCTCCCCGCCCAGATCCACGGTGACCTTCAGCAGCTTGTTCGACTTCGGCACCGGTTCGGCCGCCCGGACGGTGGCCACGCGGAGCTCGGTCTCGAAGAACTGGTCGATCGTGATCATGGTCTCCCCCTCGGCTTGCCCTTCGGCCGCCTCCGCCTCCGCCTCCTCGACGTAGGCGGCCTTGTCGATCCGCGGGAACAGGGCCTCCGGCTCCGGCAATTGCACCTCGGTGGGGAGCCCGCCCCACGCCATCGCCTCCAGCGCCGCCGGTGCCTCCGGCACGCCGATCGACGCCAGGACCCGGGGGGCGGTGCGCGGCATGAAGGGCAGCAGGCCCGTCGCCACG
>JBKHJP010000473.1:0-2995 GCA_046538065.1 Thermoanaerobaculia bacterium
GGACGGCTCGAGCTCCACCGCCAGGTGGCGGCGCCAGGCCTCCGCCGGCGCGGGATGCTCGGCCCGGAAGTGTCCCCCCCGGCTCTCGGTCCGCTCCAGGGCGGCCCGGGCCACCAGGCGGGCGGCCAGGAGGAGGTTCCGCCCCTCCCCTCCGAGAAGGGCGGCGGACTCTTCGACGCCGTCCAGCTCATCCAGCAGCCGCCCGAGGCCCTCCCCGGTCCGGACCACGCCGGCGTGGTCCCAGGCGAGGCGGCGCCCGTGCGCCACGGCCCGGGAAGCTTCGCGACCGGACGGCAGGCGGCGGGCCCCCGGCGGCGGTGGCTCCGGAGCGCCGGCGAGGCGGACCGGACCCGCCGGGAGCGGCCCGGCTCCGGCCACCGAGCGGGCCACCCGGGCGCCGAAGACCAGAGCCTCCAGGAGGGAGTTCGACGCCAGGCGGTTGGCACCGTGCACCCCCGTGGCCGCCGCCTCGCCGCAAGCCCACAGGCCCTCCAGGGTGGTCCGGCCCCAGGCGTCGGCGGCGACCCCCCCCATGTGGTAGTGGGCCGCCGGCGAGACCGGGAGGACGTCCCTGCGCGGGTCCAGTCCATGTCGCCGGCACAGGGCGTAGACCGTCGGGAAGCGCTCCGGGAAGGCGCCGCCCACGGCCTCCCGGGCGTCCAGGAAGACCCCGTCCCCGGCGGCGAGACGCCGGGCGATGGCCCGGGCGACGACGTCCCGGGGAGCGAGCTCGGCGTCCGGGTGCTCATCCGCCAGGAAGCGCCGTCCGGTCCCGTCGACGAGGACCGCCCCCTCCCCCCGGAGGGCCTCCGTCAAGAGCGGCAGGGGATCGGCGCCGCGGGCCGCCAGGGCGGTCGGGTGGAACTGGACCATCTCCACGTCCAGCAAACGGGCGCCGGCCCGCGCCGCCAGGGCCAGACCGTCCCCGGTGACCTCCGGGGGGTTGGTGGTGCGCGCGTAGAGGCGGCCCAGGCCGCCGGTGGCGAGGATCACCGCCGGCGCCCGGAGGAGCAGACGCTCGCCGCGCGGCCCGACCGCCGTCACGCCGGTCACCCGGTGCCCCTGGCGCACCAGGTCCCAGGCGAAGGTCTCCTCGAACACGGTGAGCCCATCCGTGGCCGCCACCTGCCCGGCCAGGACGCGCATGATCTCCGCCCCGGTGGCGTCACCCCGGGCGTGGAGGATCCTGCGCCGGGTGTGGGCCCCTTCCCGGCCGAGGGAGAGCCGCCCGCCGGCCCCGCGGTCGAAGGCGGCCCCCAGGGCCAGGAGGCGCATGACCCGCTCCGGCCCCTCCCGTGCGAGGAGGTCCACCACCTCCGGGTCGTTCAGGCCGGCGCCGGCGGCGAGGGTGTCGGCGGCGTGGAGCGACGCCGAGTCGCCGGGGCCCACGGCCGCCGCCACGCCCCCCTGGGCCGCCGCCGAAGAGCCGCCGCGGCCGAGACGCCCCTTGGTCAGGATCGCCGTGCGGCCGGGGGCGAGCTCCAGGGCGGCGGTGAGGCCCGCCGCCCCGGAGCCGACGACCACGGCGTCGAAGGTCAGGATGTCCATGGGCTGTTTCCCGCTCCGTTGCTCCGCCCGCCCCGGCCGACGCGGAGGTCGGCCGCTTCACGCGATCATGGGCCCCGCACCGGCCGAGCTCAGTTCTTCGACCCCCGCCCCACCTCGAGCATGCGCTCCACCGACCGCCGGGCCCGCTCCGCCACCTCGGGCTCCACCACGACCTCGTGCTCCATGCGCTCCAGGGCCCGGAGGATCTTGGGCAGGGTGATGCGCTTCATGTGGGGACAGAGGTTGCACGGCCGGACGAACTCCACGTCCGGGTGCTCCACGGAGACGTTGTCGCTCATGGAGCACTCGGTGACCATGACCACCCGCCGGGCGCCCGACTCGCCGACGTAGCGGATCATCCCGGAGGTGGAGCCCACGTAGTCCGCCTCCTCCAGGACGTCCGGCGGGCACTCCGGGTGGGCGAGGACGGTCAGGGGCTCCGGGTGCTGCTGCCGGAAGCGGCGGACCTCCTCGCCGGTGAAGCGCTCGTGGACCTCGCAGCGGCCCTGCCAGAGGATCAGCTCCACGTCGGTCTGGCGGGCGACGTAGCGGCCCAGGTACTCGTCCGGCAGGAAGATGACGCGGTCCGTGCCCAGGGACTCCACCACCTCGACGGCGTTGGCCGAGGTACAGCAGACGTCGGTTTCGGCCTTCACGTCGGCGGAGGTGTTGACGTAGGTCACCACCGGCACCCCGGGGTAGCGCTCCTTGAGGAGGCGCACGTCGGCGCCGGTGATGGAGTCGGCCAGCGAGCAGCCGGCCTCCAGGTCCGGGATCAGGACGGTCTTGTCCGGCGAGAGGATCTTCGCCGTCTCGGCCATGAAGTGGACGCCGGCGAAGACGATGAGGTCGGCCTCGGTCTCGGCGGCCATCCGGGCCAGGGCCAGGGAGTCGCCGGTCAGGTCCGCGACGCCGTGGAAGATCTCGGGGGTCTGGTAGTTGTGGCCGAGGACGACGGCGTTGCGCTCGGCCTTGAGGCGCTCGATGGCGTCGACGTAGGGCGCGTAGACGGGCCACTCCGGCTCCGGGATGACGTTCTGGACCCGCCGCCAGACGGCCTCGGTGGCGCGGGCGACCTCGGGGGTGTACTCGAGGGGGGCTCCGGGTGCTGCGGTCTCCAGTGGGCTCACGGGGATGCCTCCTGGTGTCGCGTCTCTTTTATACTCATCATGAGCATAAGTGGGGTCAAAAATTTGACCGGCCGGGCCGGCCTCAGGACCAAAGACTAGAGTTGAGAATAAGCCCGTGTCAACCCCCCGAGCTCACCGCCAGGTCACGGAGGTCACGGAGCGGAGGTGGAGCGGAGGTGGAGCGGAGGTGGAGCGGAGGTGGAGCCCGGGGGTGGAGCCCGGGGGTGGCCGTGGGGGGAGCCGGTCCGGGGGTGTTCCCCGCCGGGGACCGGCGCGAGCATCTGGGAAGCTGGAACGTCTGGCTCGCGCCTGCGCTC
>JBKHJP010000474.1:0-2989 GCA_046538065.1 Thermoanaerobaculia bacterium
CGAGCTCCGCTGCCATGGCCGGAGGGACGGCGAGGGCGGTGATCAGGCAGAGCGCGATGGCGGCGGGGCGGGTCACTCGTCGGTCCTCCTTCCGGCGGTGGTGAGTCAGCACTCCGGGTGAGCCCGGCGAAGCTATCACCCGGGCCGACTCCGGAGGCTGGCTTTTGCCACCGGCTGGCCTTGACGGGGCGTGCGCCGACGGGGTGTGCGTCGTCAGAGCTCCGGTGCCAAGCACCGCGCGGCGCTCATGAGCGAAACGGGCCTTTCATGAGCCAGGACGGCGGCTCATGACCGAAAACGGCCCTTCATGACCGGCCAGTCAGCGACCGCGGGCGGTGCCCGGGGCCGGCCCGGAGCCCCTGGTGGTGCCCTGATCGACTCCTCCGGAGACTCATCGTGCGCCGCGGGCGCTCTCCATGGAAGCGTGTAGGGGAGGAGCTTGTCTCCTCCCGCGGGCACCGCCGCGCGACGCGCGGTGGTCGGGCGACCCTCGAACCAGACCGCACCCCGGGCGGAGGCAAGCTCCGCCCCTACACGCTCGGGTTGCGACTGCGAGCCTGTGCTGGGTGCTGGCCAACACTACGTTCTCCGATCCCCTCCGGCATTCCTGAAACAATCGGCCTCCGAGGTCGTTTCCCGGGTAACGGCGCCCTCCCGGGGGCGGCCGTCCGGCATCCATCCCGGTCCCACGACGAGCTCCCTCCGATGACCCGTCCGTCCCGGCAGCGACCCGTCCTCCCGCCGCTCTTCCTGGTCCCGGTCCTGGTCCTGATTCCGGTCCTGGTCCTCCTGGCCCCGGTTCCGGCCGGCGCCGCGGACCTCGCCTTCCGGGAGCAGAGCCTCGAGCTCCCCGGTCCCCCGGCGGCGCTGGTCCCCGCGGACCTGGACGGCGACGGCATCCGGGACCTGGCGGTGGTCGTCGTCTACACCGAGTGGGACCAGATCGAGATCGAGGAGAGGACCGAGATGGACCAGGTCGAGGGCCTGGTGGAGGTCCTCACCATCGTCCCGGTGCTCCTGGACCGCCGCGAGGTCCGGGCGTTCCTCGGCCGGCCGGAGGGCGGGTTCGCCCCCGCCGGGGAGCCCCTGGAGCTCCCGCTGTCGGTCCTCTCCCTGGAGCCCGGGCCGCCCGGCACACCGGCCGTGGCCCTCACCGATGCCGGCGCCAGCGCGCTCCGCTTCGACCCCGCCTCCGGCGCGCTGGTGCTCGAGCCGCTGGTGGACGAGCCGCCGGTCCTGGCCGGCACCGGAGCCTTCCTGCCGAAGCTGGACGTGGTCCGGGACGTGACCGGCGACGGGGTGGCCGACCTCCTGCTCCCGGCCCTCGACGGCCTCCACCTCTACCCGGGGACCGGCGACGGGCTGGCGGAGGCACCGGCGTCGAGGATCGCCCTCCCGGAGGACCCGGGCGCCGGACGATCTCCGCGACTCGACTATCCCCTGCCGGAGGTGATCGACCTGGACGGCGACGGCCTCCCCGACCTCCTCTTTCGCACGCCGGGCCGTCCAGGGGCGTCCTCCGGCCGCTTCGCCGTCCGGAACCTCGGAGCCGGCCGGTTCGGCGAGCCGGTGCCCCTCCTGGGTCCCGAAGAGGCGAAGGCGGAGGCCGAGGAGGAAGACGGCGGGAGCGGCTCTACCCGGGAGGGGGCGGTGGAGGGTGCGGACGGTGACGAGGCGGAGGCCGACTCCGGGGACGAGGACCGGACCCCCGGGCTCGATCTCGTCCACGTGCGCCGGCTCCATCCGGACGGCCCCGCCTCGGCGGTCTACCTGGAGAGCCTGAACGAGGAGGACGCCGGGCTCCGGCAGGAGCTGCGCCAGGCGCGCGAGCCGCGGTTCCGGGTGCACGCCCGCCCCCTGGCCCCCGACCTCCAGGTCCTCGAGGAGGAGGGCTCGGTCTCCCGGGTCACCGGCTACCCCGCGGGGGGCGACTCCGACTCCGGGGTCCCCCTGCCCGGCGGGTTCCAGGACCTGAACGGCGACGGCCTCGTCGACCTGGTGACGGTGACCAACGACATCTCCCTCCGGAAGGCCCTGGGCGTCCTCCTCATCCGGCGCCTCACCCTCAACCTCGGGTTCCACCCCTGGTGCCAGGACTCCGACGGGCGCTTCACCCGCGCCCCGGGCCCGCCCCTGGAGAGCCGGATCACGATCCGCCTCAACGACCTGGAGCTCCGCCAACGCTCCCTCTTCGCCGGCGACTTCGACGGCGACGGCCGGGCCGACTTCGTCCAGCTCGGCCGGGCGCGGCGGATCGGGATCCACCGGGGCCGCGCCGACTGCTCCTATCCGGCGCGCCCGGACGCGACCGTGCGCCTGCGCGACGAGATCCGGGACCTGGCCCTGGTGGACGCCCGGGACCTCGACGGCGACGGCCGCTCCGACCTGGCCGTCACGCACCCGCGGCCGGTGGAGGAGGCGGGGGTCTCGTCGCCGGTGCGGCTGGACCTCTACCTGACCCGGGAGGAGGAGGACGGATGAGACTGGCACGACGGGCGAGGGCGGGCCTCCCGGCGCTGCTGCTGGCGCTGGCCGCGGCCTGCGGGGCGGGCGGGGTCGGCGGGACCGGCGGGGCCTTCGCGTCGGAGCCGGCGCCCGCGGAACCGCCTCCCTCGGCGCTCCGGCTCCTCCTGCCCGGGCCGCTGGAGGACGCGGCGCTCGTCTCCGGCGGGGACCGGAGCGTCCTGGCCGTGGTGCTGGGCGGCTCCGGGGAAACGGACGAGGGCCGGGCGCCCCGGCGCGTCTACCTCTACGAGCCGTCGGCCCGGACCCTGCTCCCCCGGGGCGAGGCGCTCCCGGACGGTGCTCCGGAGCTCATGGCCGGTGCGGCGGGGCGGCTGTGGGTGGGCCTCGCCCGCTACGGCGCCCTCGGCCTGGTGCCCGTCCGCGGCGGCTCCCACGCCGGCCCGCCCCCACCGGAAGGACCAGGAGGACCGGGAGGACCGGGTGGAGCGGGTGGAGCACAGACCGGGCCTCCGACCGGAGCGCC
>JBKHJP010000475.1:0-2987 GCA_046538065.1 Thermoanaerobaculia bacterium
GGACCGGGCTCCACCGCCGGCGCGCCCCGCGGCGCCGGCGCCGCAGGGCGCCGGGGGAGCCCTGCCCCGTCCGAGAGCGAGGGTCAGCGGGAGCCACCGGCGCCCTCCTCCTCCGGGATCACGGGCTCCGCGCCGAGCGCCTCCCGGGCCGCCGGGTCCTCCAGGTCGAAGAGCCCTTCGGCGACCGACCCGGGAGCGACCGCCAAGAGCTCCACCCGGACGGTGCGGCCCCGGAGGGGGTCGGTCACCCGGATCTCCCCGGGGACCAGGCGCTCCGGGTCCCGCCAGGAGAGGAAGCCCACCACCCGCACGACCCGGTCGTCGCCGGCGAGGAAGTCCGCCCGGAGGGGGAGCTCCCGGTCCCGGTCCACGGCGTAGCGCACGACCGGGTACGGCGCCCGGCCGGTGGCCGCCTCGAGGCGGAAGGTGACCACCCCGCCCTCCTCGGAGACCGACGCGATCCGGTAGTCCTCCTCCAGGCGCGGGCCCAGGATCTCGTCCAGGGAGACCGCGCCCTGGAGCCGGTGGGACGGATCCAGCGGGATGGCGCGGCGGCTCCCCGGGGCCAGGAAGTAGAGGTCGCGCCCCCGCCGGAGGAGGAACTTGCCCCGGTCCCGGGGGTCCAGGAAGCGGACCAGGACCCGATCGCCGGAGCGGAACACCTCCAGGTCCACGGGTGGGCCCTGCGGCTGCTCCGGCGTCACGCGCAGCCGGGCCCGGAGCTCCTGCGGGGCGGCCCGGTAGAGGTCGGCGGCCCGCAGGAGGGCCCGGTCGGCGTCGGTGGGGTCAGGGCTCGCCCCGGCCGGGGCCGCCGCCGCGGCCGCCAGCACACCGGCCAGGAGGAACGTCACCAGCCGTCGCCGGCGCACCGCCGGGCCGTCACACATGGCCGAGCGCCTCCACGATCGAGAGCCGCACCGCCCGGAGCGCCGGCAGGGCGGCGGAGACGGCGAGGACCGCGAGCATGAGGAGCGGCACGCCGATCAGGGCCTCCGGCACCACCGCCAGCCGGAGGTCGATGGGATTGACGGCGCCCGGCGGCGGAGGCATCTTGAGATCGAGGGAGTTGAGCAGCGCCGTCGCCCCCAGGCCGGCGGCGTCCCCCAGGAGCCCCCCGAGGAGGCCGAGCCACAGGGCCTCCCCCACCACCAGGAGCGCCACCTGCGCCCGGCCCGTGCCCAGGGCGCGCAGCGTGCCGATCTCCCGGACCCGCTCCAGGACCGCCATGACCAGGGTGTTGGAGGCCGACAGGACGACGAGGACCGCGATCACCGAGCCCAGGAACCAGAAGATGCCCAGGTAGAGGTTCCGGACCTGGTCGTAGAAGGGGGTCCGCTCGTGCCACGGGACGACGGCGAGCTCCGGGGTGCGGCCCGCCAGGCGTCGCCGGAGCTCCCGGGCGGCCTCGCCGGTCCGGGAGGTCTCCTCCAGGGTCACCACCAGGTCCGAGACCCGCTCGGTCTGGAGCAGGCGCTGGGCGCTCGCGACCTGGAGCCGGAGGAACCGGGTGTCCAGCTCCGAGACGCCGGTCGTGTGGATGCCCGCCACCTCGGCGTCCAGGGCGTTCAGCATCCCGTGGGGAGCCACGGCGAGGAGCGTGACCAGGTCCCCGGGTCCCACCCCCAGGGACTCGGCAAGGCCCCTGGCGAGGACCACCCGGTCGGCCCCCTCCGGCGGCGCCTCGTCCGCCAGGTCCTCGCCGGCCAGGATCTCGGTCTCGAAACCCATCCGCCGCTCCCGCTCCGGGGCGACGCCCAGGCCCACGAACGACGCCGAGCCGCCACCGGGGACCGAGACGACGCCCATCAGGTGCACCGTGGGCGCCGCCGCCACCACCCCCGGCACCGCCTCCACCTCCCGGCGCAGGGTGCGCCAGTCGTCCAGGCCCTCGGTGACCGGGCGCTCCAGGGCCGCCGCCCGGCCCTCCACCGCGTCGGCCCGCACCACCTCCAGGTGCCCCAGGCCGCCGCGGATGAGGGCCTCCCGGAGCCCCTCGAACGAGAAGCTCACGAACCCGGCGGTGAGGAGCAGGGCCACCGCCCCGGCGGTGACGACGGCGACGGACAGGACCGTCCGGCGCCGGTTCCGCGCCAGGTTCCGGAGCGACATCCAGAGGAGCCTCACGGCGGCTCCCCCTCCCCCGGCGGCGCCGGTGCCTCCTCCGCGGCGACCCGGCCGTCCACCAGGCGGATGCGCCGCGGCGTCCGGGCGATCACCTCCGGGTCGTGGGTCGCCAGGACCACGGTGACCCCGTGACGCCGGTGGAGCTCCTCCAGGAGGTCCAGCACCCCCGACGCGGTCTCCGTGTCGAGCTGCCCGGTGGGCTCGTCCGCCAGGACCGCCAGGGGCCGGTGGACCAGGGCCCGGGCGATGGCCACGCGCTGGCGCTCGCCGCCGGAGAGCTGGTCCGGGCGGTGGCGCGCGCGGGGGCCCAGGCCCACCCCCTTCAGGGCCTCTCGGGCCCGGCGGCGCCGCTCCCGCCGCCCCGTCCCGGCGATCCACAGGGGGTACTCCACGTTCTCCAGGGCCGAGAGGACGGGCACCAGGTTGAAGGTCTGGAAGACGAAGCCCAGCTTGTGACGCCGGACCAGGGTGCGGCGCCCCTCACCGGCGGCGCCCAGCTCCTCCCCGTCGAACCGGACCCGGCCGGCGTCCGGCCGGTCCAGGGCGCCGAGGAGGTTGAGGAGGGTGGTCTTGCCGCTGCCCGACGGCCCGGTGACCGCCAGCAGCTCCCTGCGCTCGATCCTGAGGTCCACCCCCCGCAGCGCCGGGACCCGGACCTGACCCAGCCGATAGGCCTTCTCGGCCCCGGTCACCTCGAACAGCGGCTCCTCCATCGGAGCGACTCTACCCGCCCCGGAGCTCCGGAGGGGCGGATCAGGCCGCCGGCGGCGGCTCCTGCTCCTCTTCCGGTTCCTCCTCCGGGCGTTCTTCGAAGCTCGGGGGAGGCTCCGGCTCGGCGGGCGACGGCTCGGTCTCCTCCGGGG
>JBKHJP010000476.1:0-2978 GCA_046538065.1 Thermoanaerobaculia bacterium
CTTCGCGGCTTGACGAACGCGGAGAACCCAGAAGTCGCCGCGAACCTCGATCGAGTTTAGGAATTCCATTGGCGGTGCTGGTGCCGTGAGCGCCGGTGCCTCGCTGGACAGGATCGCCGGCCGGAGTTCAGGATTGCGGCGGCTGGGCGGTAGAATGAAGGCAATGTCCATCGAGGAGAGGAGCCGGGAGAGGCGGCGGCGCATGGTGGGTCATCGCGCCACGAGCTTCGAGGATGCAGAGCGCTGGGACCTGGAGTTCTGGCAGTCGGTGACGCCGGAAGAGAGGCTCTCGGCTCTGGTGGCGATCCGCCGGGACGTCGAACTGGTCGAGCGTGGGCGGGATCCGGCGTCCGAGGAGCCGTGACCGGTGGACACGGTCCAGGATTTCGAGGACCTTCTCGAGCTCCTCGAGCCCGATTGCGATGATGGGGCGCTCGGCCGATTTCCGGTACCATCGCTCCGGCCAGTGACACAGACCTTCAGAGAGCATTCCCCGGCGGCGGAGCGCGCGGTGCACGGCTCCGCCTCCCTCGACGCGTGATCCGGGCGCCGAGACGCGTGACCCGAGCGAAGAAAGGATCCAGGATGCGAGCGAGACGAATGGCGGCCCTCGGGGCCATGGCCCTGACGTTGACCCTCTTCGGCACCGCCGGTCTGGCGGCGCAGGGGCCGGGGACGGCGGAGGAGACCGGCGACGAGAGCCGGATGACCGAGTCGACCTTCAAGGGGCTCGAGCTCCGTTCCATCGGCCCGGCCTTCATGTCCGGGCGGATCGCCGACATCGCCATCCACCCGGAGGACCGGAGCACCTGGTACGTGGCCGTGGGGAGCGGCGGGGTGTGGAAGACCACCAACGCCGGCACCACCTGGACGCCGATCTTCGACCACGAGGGCTCGTACTCCATCGGGTGCCTCACCCTCGACCCCAACGACCCGGACACGATCTGGGTCGGCACCGGCGAGAACGTGGGCGGGCGCCACGTGGGCTACGGCGACGGGGTCTACCGGAGCCGCGACGGCGGGGCGAGCTGGGAGCACCTGGGGCTCGAGGACTCCGAGCACATCGGCTCGATCTCCATCGACCCGCGGGATTCGGACGTGGTCTACGTCGCCGCCCAGGGGCCGCTCTGGTCCGCCGGCGGTGAGCGCGGGCTCTACAAGACGACCGACGGCGGCGAGAGCTGGGAGAAGCTCCTGGGCGACGAGGAGTACACCGGGGTCAACGAGGCGGTGATGAACCCGGAGGACCCGGACGTCCTCTACGCCGCCACCCACCAGCGCTACCGCAACGTCGCCGCGCTCATCGACGGCGGCCCGGGCTCCGGGATCCACAAGACCACCGACGGCGGCGAGACCTGGCGGGAGCTCACCAAGGGCCTTCCCCAGGAGGACATGGGGCGGATCGGCCTGGCCCTCTCCCCCCAGGACCCGGACGTCGTCTACGCCACCATCGAGCTCGCCCGCCGCGAGGGGGGCTTTTACCGCTCCACCGACGGCGGCGCGAGCTGGGAGAAGCGCAACGACTACATCTCCGGCGGCACCGGGCCCCACTACTACCAGGAGCTCTACGCCAGCCCGCACCAGAAGGATCGGGTCTACCAGGCGGACGTCCGGATGCAGGTCACCCATGACGGCGGCAAGACCTTCGAGAGCGCCGACGGCCAGAACAAGCACAGCGACAACCACGCCCTGGCCTTCGTCCCCGACGACCCGGACTACCTCCTGGCGGGGACCGACGGCGGCCTGTACGAGAGCTTCGACCTCGGGGAGACGTGGAAGTTCGTGGCCAACCTGCCGGTGACCCAGTTCTACAAGGTGGCCGTGGACAACGACGAGCCGGTCTACCACGTCTACGGCGGCACCCAGGACAACAGCACCCAGGGCGGCCCGTCCCGGACCCTGAACGTCAACGGCATCCGCAACAGCGACTGGTTCATCACCGTCTTCGCCGACGGCCACCAGCCGGCGGTGGACCCGGAGAACCCGGACATCGTCTACTCCGAGTGGCAGGAGGGGAACCTCGTCCGCTACGACCGCCGCACGGGCGAGATCGTCTACATCCAGCCCCAGGCCGGCCCCGGCGAGGAGGGCAACCGCTGGAACTGGGACTCGCCGATCCTGGTGAGCCCCCACGACCCGGCCCGCCTCTACTTCGCGAGCCAGAGGGTCTGGCGGAGCGACGACCGGGGTGACTCCTGGCGCGCCATCTCCGGCGACCTCTCCCGGGGCCGGGAGCGCCTGGAGCTGCCCATGATGGGCCGCACCTGGAGCGTCGACGCCCTCTGGGACCTTTCCGCCATGTCGAACTACGCCAACGTGACCTCCCTGGCCGAGTCGCCCCACGTCGAAGGCCTGATCTACGCCGGCACCGACGACGGCCTGGTCCAGGTCACCGAGGACGGCGGCGAGACCTGGCGGACGGTCGAGAAGCTTCCCGGCGTGCCGGAGGAGACCTTCGTCAACGACATCAAGGCCGACCTCCACGACCCGGACACGGTCTACGTGGCCCTCGACAACCACAAGCGCGGCGACTTCGCGCCGTACCTCCTCGAGAGCAACGACCGCGGCCGGACCTGGCACTCGATCGCCGGGGACCTGCCGGAGCGCCACATCGTCTGGCGCCTGGTGCAGGACCACGAAGAGCCGGACCTGCTCTTCGCGGGCACGGAGTTCGGGGTCTTCTTCAGCCGCGACGGCGGCGGCCGGTGGATCGAGCTCGAGGGCGGGGTGCCCCAGATCGCGTTCCGGGACCTGGCCATCCAGAAGCGGGAGAACGACCTGGTCGGGGCGACCTTCGGCCGGGGTTTCTACGTCCTGGACGACTACACGCCCCTCCGGCTGGCCTCGGAGGAGCTCTTCGAGGAGGAGGCGGCGCTCTTCCCGATCCGCGACGCCTGGTGGTACGTCCCCCGCCGGCCCCTGGGCGGCGGCGGCAAGGCGAGCCAGGGGGACGCCTTCTTCCTGGCGGACAACCCGCC
>JBKHJP010000097.1:0-12888 GCA_046538065.1 Thermoanaerobaculia bacterium
GGCCTCGGCGGAGCGCATGGCGTCGGACTGCTCCAGGGCCCGCAGGGTCCCCCGGGAGCGCGCCGCCGCCCCGTCCGCCTGGTCCCGGCGCGCCGCCAGCTCGTCGAGCTCGCCGGCCAGGGCGTCGCGCTCCGCTTCGGCCTCCCGGGCCTCGGCGGCGGTCCGGTGGTAGGCGCTGTCGGCCCGGCGGACCTCCGCCGCCCGGCCTCGGGCGACGCCCTGGGCGTACGTTCGGTAGACCCCCAGGAAGCCCTCCACCTCCCGGGCCGCCGCCTCCACCCGGGCGAGCTCCCGGGCGTCGCCCTCCAGGCGCTCGAACCCCTCCGAGAGCTGGGTCACCAGGTCCGCCTCCACGGGGGGGAGGCTCTCGGCCAGGAGCTGGGAGAGGCTCGCCGGGTCGAGCTTCTGGGAGAGCTGGGGCCGGCGGAGCTGGAGCAGGAGGTGGCGCAGGGCGTCGAAGCGGTTCTCGCCCAGGGCGAAGAGCTCCTGGTCCACGCGGGCGCGGTACTCCTTGCCGGTGCCGTAGACGGTGCCGTCCTCGCCCAGGGCCCGGGCGAGCTCCTCCTTGAGGAGCGGCACGCCGCCGGGGGTGGTGAGCTCCAGCTCGCCGCCCACCCGGCGGGAGGTGACGAAGAACCAGGAGTCCACCCGCCGGCTGCGCCGCGTCGCCCGGAGCCCGCAGCCCACGGTGCGGTAGACCGGCCGGGGGGGCCGGGGCTCGCCGCCCCCGGGCTCCTCCTCCAGGCGGCCCACCTCCATCCAGACGTAGCCCACGCGACTCTCGTGCTTGTCGCCCTCCAGCAGGTTCCAGTACATCGTCCGGGCGGTGCTGGCGAAGGGGTCCAGGCGGTGGGGCGAGAGGTCGGCGTCCAGGAGGAAGGGCAGGAGCACCTCCAGGGCCTTGGACTTGCCGGTGCCGTTCTCGCCCCGGAGCAGCAGGCGCCCCTGGTGGAACCGGAGCTCCTGGTCGTCGTACTGCCACAGGTTGAGGATGCCGGCCCGCAGCGGCGTGAAGCGCTCCCGCTCGGGGCGGGGCAGGGGCGGCCCGCCCTCCCGGGCGCCGTCGAACAGGAGCCCCTCCGGCTCCGGGGTGCGCAGGGTCTCGCTCACGGAACCCCTCCCTCGCCGCCGGCCGGTCCGCCCCGGGACTCCGGGCCGGCCGGGTCGTCTTGGCCGTCCAGGAGCCCGTCGCCGGAGGGGCCGGAATCGCCGCCTCCCGGCGGGGCGGCGTCCCGGCTCTCGTAGCGGGCGATCGCCGGGCGGGCCACGACGCCCTCCGGCACGACCGCCACCAGGCCCATCAGCTCCAGGCGCTCCACGGCGTCCGCCACCAGGCGGGCGGCACTCCCCGGCTCCTCGGCGTAGCGCTTGCTCCACAGGCGCCGGTGGCGGGGCAGCAGCTCCTCCACGAACGCCGCCACCTCGCCGTGGGGCACGGAGCGCGCCTCGCCCCCGGCCTCCCGCGCCCGGCGCGCCAGCTCCTCGGCCAGGAGCAGCGCCGCGTGCCCCACGGTGCCCGGCGCCGGGAAGGCCAGGTCGCTCAGGGTGCCGGCGGGGTCCAGGGCGGCCAGCCCCTCGCGCCGGACCTCCACCTCCAGGCCCGCCGCCTCCCGGGCCTGGCGGACCAGGTAGTGGCGCTGGGACGCGAGATACGCCCGCTCCGCCTCGCCCAGCTCGTCCAGGAAGAGGACCGGCTCCTCCAGCAGGCGGCGCATCAGGCGGTGCCGGCTCCGGCGGTTGGCGCCCTCGTCGGTGTCCGGGTACGGCTCGGCGGCGAGCTCCTCCGGGCCGGCGGCGAGGGACGGCGGCACGGAGGCGGCCAGGACCTGGCCCAGCCGGCGGCCGTGGACGTCGTAGAGGGCGTCCCCCCGCCCCTCGACGAAGGCGGTGTCGTCGCCGTCCGCCAGGGCGAGCACACCCAGCTCCACCAGCCAGCGGACCGCGTCCACGAAGGCCTGGCGCTCGGCGTAGACGTCCGGCTCGAAGGGGCGCAGGTCCTGCTCCGAAGCCGCCAGGACCTGGACCTGCTCGGCCAGCTCCGAGAGGATCGTCTGGGCGTCGACCCGTTCCAGGGCGGCCAGCACGAGGCAGGCCAGGGCGTAGCGCCGCGGGTCGAACGGGGTGCCCGAGAGGCTCCGGACCGGCCGCGGGCGGGCCCCCGGCGCCGGGCGCTTGTGGAGCCGGGCGAGCTCTGCGTCCACCACCAGCCGGTAGCCCAGGACGTCGGCGAACCACCCCTGGAGCCAGCGCTCGTGGCGCCGCACCAGGGCGAAGGCCTCCGGATCGGGACCGGTGTCGCCGGCCAGGGGGTGGGCCAGGAGGAGCCGCACGGCCCGGCGCCGCTCCTCGGCCAGAGCCTCCGCCTCGGCGGCGGCTTCCGGTTTCTCCGGCGGGGCGGTGGCCGGGTCCGGACCGGACGCCGATCCCCTCCCGCCCAGTCCCCGGGAGAAGGGGAGGACCGTCACGCCCGGGCCTCCCGCACGGCGGCGGCGCTCTCCACGGTGAGCGTCCAGGCCGGGAGCGCCAGGCGTCCGTCCGGGCACTCGACGACGGCGGTTCCGGAATCGGCGAGAGGGGCCGCCGCGGGCGCCACCTGTCGGTCCGGGGCCGCCCGGCGGTCCGGGGCCGCCGCCTCCTCGGCGTCCAGCTCCGCTCCGGGGGCTCCTTCCGAGGGGCCGGCGCTCTCCAGCCGGAGGGCCAGCAGGCCGTCCCGGCTCCGGGCCCTCCGGCTGCCGTCCGCCTCCGGAGGGGCCGCCAGGAGCTGGTCCAGGAGCGCCAGGAGCAGGTCGAACTGGTCGCGGGTCAGCGGCGAGAGCCCGGCCAGGGGCAGGGGGCCGCGATCGGCGAAGACCGCGAGCGCCGCCAGGTGCGCTTGGCGCTCCCGGCGGTGGCGCTCCGCCAGGAACCGGCGGGTCCGGGAGTGGTCCACCACCCGCCCCGTGCGGCCGGCGACGGCGCTCCGGCCGGTCTTGCGCAGCACCGGGGCCACCGGCACCGGCGGCGCCTCCCACCAGCTCGTCCCGGGCCGGACGAGCTCCGGGTCGTCGTGGAGGCCCCCCAGGTGCCGGGCGCCGAACAGGCCGAAGGCGTCGGCGAACAGCCGGTGCGCCCGCTCCCGGCCGCCCTCGGCGCCCTCCAGCGCGTCGAACCAGCCCGCCAAGCGGACCAGGTCCGCGGTGCGGTTGACCCGCCGGAACCGCTGCTCGTGGAGGCGCTCCAGGATCAGCAGGATCCGGTTGATGGCGGTCCGGGCCGCCGAGCGCAGGCGCTCCACGGTGGGCGGCTCGGTGCCCTCGCCCACGAACCACGCCGCCACCCCGGCCCACTGGCGCTCGAGCTCGGCGGAGCGGTCGCGGCGACCCTCCGGCGTCGGCGTGGTGTCGGCCTCGGCGGCCAGGGCCAGAAGGGGGCCGGCTCCGCGCTCCTCGACCGCCCGGATGGCTCCGGCGATTCGCGGCGCCAGCTCCGAGAGCTCCCCCACGAACCCCTCCAGGTACTCCAGGACCGCCTGCTTGTAGACCAGGAAGGCCGACGTGTCCACCTCCCCGGCGTCCAGGGCCTCGTGGAGGCGGGCCAGGAAGGTGGAGGCGTTCTCGGTCAGGGCCCGGAACTGCTCCGCCACGTTGAACAGGGTCTCGTAGAGGACCGCCGGCCGCGGGGCGTCGCGCACCGCCTCGTCCGCCAGGGCCGAGAGGTTCCGGAGGATCGCCCCGAGCATCACCCGCTGGAGCGAGCCGCTGCTCTCCAGCGACTCCACCACCCGGCCCACGGCCCGCTCCGCCGCCTCGCCGGCGGGGGTGAGCTGGTAGACGTGGTGCCGGCGCCGGAAATCCTCCAGGGTGGCCACCCGCCCGGTGTCGTGGCTGCGGCGCAGGTTCCCCCAGTCCACGAGCTGGTCCAGCGCCCGGTCCAGCGTCGCCCGGTCCGGAAGCTCCGGCACCCGGCCCGGGACCTGGCCGGCCAGCTCCGCCAGCACCTCGTCCGGCCGGAGCTGGATGCGGTAGCGCTCCTTGGCCTCCAGGAAGAGGGCCATCACCGCCCGGTAGAGCGGCGCCGAGGGCTCGACGGTGTAGGCGAAGAGGCTGAGGGGGCGGTAGATCGCCTCGCGGGCTGGGACGCGGTCGGACGGCATGGGGCGGGAGAGCTCAGGGGCTTCACGGAATGCTAGCACCTGACGGGGTAGACTCTCGGCATGTCCGATCCGGTGCCGCTCGGGAGGGTGCTGGCCGCCTTGCGGGTGGGCCGGGGGTGGAGCCAGTCCGAGCTGGCCCGGCGCTCCGGCCTGGCTTCTGCGCAGGTCTCGCGGTACGAGCGGGGCGCCGTCCGGCCGACCTTCGACAGCCTGGAGCGGCTGCTGGACGGGCTCGGCGTCGACCGGCTTCAGCTCGCGCGCGTCTCCCGGGTGCTGGAGGAGGCGGAGAGCGGCACCGAGCCGCGCGCCGGCTCGATGGACCCGCCTCCGGCGCGGCCGCCGTTGCCCGGCGGCTTCACCGACCTCTTCCTGGGCCGGGGCGGGGACGGCGGGCGGGCCGGACCCGGGCCGGCTGCACAGGAGTCGGAGACCGAGGCGAAGGTGCTGTTGGCCGTCCGAGCCCTGGCCGCCGTGACGGCGATGGATCGGCCGGCCCCGGACGACCCCGAAGGCGAGCGCCTGGCCCGCCGCGCCGGCGACCTGGTGGAGCAGCTCGTCCGCCACCACTTCCGGAGCCTGGACCGGCGCCGGTCGTAGGGGCGGTTGTCGTAGGGTGCGATCGCATCGCACCGTCTGTAGTGCGTAGGCCCGGATCGGTGCGACAGGGTCGCACCCTACGGGTTTGCGCCGCCTGGAGCAGCGCCGGTCGGGCCCTCGGGGACATTAGTCGCCATACCCACTCGAGCCGCTAAACTAGGTCGCGTGGATCTGCGCTTCTACCCGGACCCGGAGACCGGTGCTCCCCATATCTACAACCATGGAGTCACTGAGGAAGAGGTCCAGCAGGTCCTCGAAGATCCAGGTGAGGAGCGGCCGGGCAAGAGCCACGCCCGAGTTGCCATCGGGGCGACTGAAGCGGGTCGCATCCTCCGGGTGATCTACACGCGCGACCCGGTGCCCGGGAGCGTCTTTGTGATCACTGCCTACGACCTGCGGGGTAAACCGTTGGTTGCCTACCGGCGCCGTCAGCGGCGCAAGAAGAGACGTCGATGAAGAAGAGATTCGAGACCCGATTCCCGCCCGGCTGGGATGAGCAGCGCGTACGCGACGTGATCGAGCACTACGAGAGCCAGAGCGAGGAGGAGGCCGTGGCCGAGGACGAGGCCGCTTTCGAGCGCACCCACGAAACCATGATGGCCATTCCTCGCGAACTGGTACCGGCTGTGCGGGAGCTCATCTCCGAGTACGAGGAAGAGCACCAGGTCGGCTGAGCCTTGCCGCCTGGACGGGCTCGGACGCTCCGCCCCGGACGCCCGGCTCGGCTATGTTCCGTGGCGGGAGAGCCGTGTAGGGTGCGATCCGAGCGCACCGAAGCGTCGGTCGGTGCGCCCCGTGACGGTGCGACAGGGTCGCACCCTACGGGCCAGGCGCACCTTCACGGTTTCTGGAATGCGATGCCCGGGCCGTAGCGGGCCTGGCGCAGGTAGTGGGCCAGGCGGGCCAGGAGGCGCCCGGTGACCTCCTGCTGGGCGGCGGCCCGGGCGAAGAGCTCCGCCGCCTCCCGGGCCTCCCGGTGGACCCCCACGCGGCGGAAGGTGGCCGCCATCTCCCGGGCCAGCTCCAGCACCCCGGCGCTCCGGCCCTGCTCCAGGTAGAGGCCGGCGAGCTCCAGGGAGACCAGGGCCACGTCGTAGGCGGCGCCCTCCCGCTGGAACCCCTCCCGGGCCGTCAGCAGCCGCTCCTCGGCGGCCCCGGCCCGGCCCAGGCCCCGGGCGACCCGCCCCTCCACCCAGGCCAGCCGGAGCTGGGTCCACGGGTCGTCGAAGCGGGCGTACAGGTGGCGGTTCGCCTCCAGGAGGCCGGAGGCCTCGGTGAAGCGGCCCAGGTCGCAGAGGTAGTCGGTTCGGTTGTGCCGGGCCATGAGGAGGAGGCGGGGGTCGGGTTCGGGCGGTCGGGGGGGCTCGGCCTGGGCCCCGGTGCGGCGACGCCCAGCTCGGCGAAGAAGGGCCGCCTCCGCCGCCTCGGCGGCTTCCAGGGCCTCCTCCGGACGGCCCCAGGCCTGGTAGATGGTGCTCTGGGTGAGATGCGCCCGGGCGAGGCGCTCCCGGTGCCCCAGCACCCGGTACAGGGTGGCGGCCATCCGGAGGGTCTCGTCCGCGGCGGCGAAGCGCCGCCGGGCGCGGTGGAGGGAGGCCTCCAGGCAGGCCACCTCGGCGTGGGCCGCCAGGTCGGTGACGCCCCCGTAGCGGAGGGCGCTCCAGGCCCGTTCGAAGCTCGCCTCCGCCTCCGCGTAGCCCTCCTGGGCCCGCAGGGCGTTGCCGGCGTGGGCGAAGGCCCGGGCCTGGAGGGCCCAGCAGCGGCGCTCCAGCCCCGTGCGGCCCGGGCGGTGGAAGGGAACCCCGGGGGTCCAGAGGACCGCGTGGCCCGCCACGGCGGCCCAGGAGAAGGCCTCCCGGGGCGCCCCGGGCAGGTGGCGCCGGGCCTCCTCCAGGGCGAGCTCCGCCAGATCCGGGCCCCGCAGGCGGGTCCGGGACCGCTCCATGGCCGGGATCCGCTCCTCCGGGGGCAGGCGGCGCAGGCGCCGCAGGTCCTCCCGGGCCCGGCGGAGGGCCCGATCCGCGGCCGCCAGCTCCCGGGGAAGCCGGTCCAGGAGGGCCGCGACGGTCCGGACCGTGCTCCCCGTGGCGGCGGGGGTGCCCCGGACCTTCCGCCACGCGGTCCAGTCCGCCAGGGCCCGGGCGCAGGTGGGGCAGCGGGCGGCCAGGTGCTGGACCAGCACGTCGAACAGGAACCCCTGGGGCAGCTCCCCCCGGTCGGCGGCCTCCAGGAGCTCGCGGCTGAGGTGGACGTGGCTCACGGCGAACCCCTCCTTTCGTCCTCCTCAGTATCCGAAAGGGCGGAAGCGGGACAACCCGTCCCGGAATGTCCGTTTCCGGAAGAGGAGACGGCGGGCGGCGGCCCCGCGCCGGGGCTCGCCGAGCCGGCCCGGGCAGGGCCCGGTTCGGCTCGGTTCGGCCCCGGACCGGGCCGCCACCGGGCTCGAGGCCGCCGCCCGCTCCAGCGTCAGCCGTTCGGGTCCATCGTGCCTCCTTCCTGCGTGCCCACCTCCGCCTGGCCGTTGGGGTCCATGTCACTCCCTTCCTGCGTGCCGACCTCCGGCCAGCCGTTGGGGTCCATGTCACCTCCTGCCGTGCCGTCGGCGGTGGGGCTGCCGTTCGGGTCCATGCTGGATCCCTCCCGGCCGAAGAGCGCCGTGGGGCTGCCGTTCGGGTCCATGCTGGATCCCGCCGGGCCGAAGAGCGCCGTGGGGCCCCCGGCCGGGTCCCCGGGGGCCGGGAACCAGCGGGCCAGGGCCTCCCCGGCCCAGCCCGCCGCCCACGGGGGCAGGAGGCTTACGGCCGCTCCGAGCCAGGCCGGCGCCCCGGACGCGGCAGCGGCAGAGGCCGGTGAACCCTCACGGCCGGGAGCTCCCGGGCCGGGAGCCGCCGCGGCGCCGGTGGGCAGCGCCAGGGTCAGGACGAGGGCGACGCCGGCCACGAGCCCGGCGACCGGGCGAAGAAGGGAACGATTCCTCTGATCGGTAGACACAAGGGCCTCCTTCCGCGGCCGTGGGCGGCGCCTCCATCGGCGCAGGCCAGGCCGCACCCTTGAAGTGAGGCCGGGTGCCCGGAACGGGTTGAGGAAGGGGCTGGACGGTCCGGCCGAGGGGCCGCCTAGTCGGCCAGGCCCCGGGCGATCCGGTCGTCGAGGCGGGCCAGGCGTTCGTGGAGCTCGGGGTCGACGGCCGGCTCGCCGGCGTCGCTCTCCTGGGACTCGCGGCGCGCGATGAGCCGGCGGGCCTCCTCCAGAAGCTCCCGGGCCTGGTCGAAGTGCTCCAGCTCGCAGAGGAGCTCCAGCCGGAGCGCATGGGCGGCCAGGGGCTCCGGGCCGGGGGCCAGGCCCGGCAGGACCACCGCCGCCGTGTCGGCGGTCCCCAGGGCCTCCCGCAGGCGGCCCGTCCGGCGCTCGAGGGTGGCGATCTCCAGGAGCGTCCGGCCCAGGCCCATGCGGTCCCCGGCGGCTCCCCAGTGGACCTGGGCGCGCTCCAGCAGGGACTCCGCCTCCGCCAGGCGGCCCTCGGCGTGGAAGAGGGTGCCTTCCAGCAGGTCCAGCTCTCCCAGGGTCTCGGGGTCCGTCACGCCGCCGGCGTCCATGGCGTCCCGGGCCCGGCGGAAGCCCTCGGCCGCGGCCTCCAGGTCGCCCAGGCGGCGCAGGGCGTCCCCCTGGAGGGCGGCGGCCCGGGTCATGAGCTCCGCCGGGACCATCCCCAAAGGAGCCCCCAGGCGGCCCGTCCCCTCCTGGCGGCTGCGCCACGCCACCTCCTGCGCCACCACCGCCAGGGCCAGGGCCCTCTCCGGCCGGCGGTGGGCGGAGGAGCCCGCCTGGTCCAGGAGGGCGGAGGCCAGGCGCGGCCCCCGGAACCGGGTCCGCGCCCGGCGGACCTTTCGGAGCGCCGCCTGGGCCGCCGCCTCGGCCGCTTCCGAGAGCTCAACCCGCCGGGCCTCCCCGTTCTGCCCCGGCCGGGCCGTCCCCGGGTCGACGGGCCCGGACGCGGACTGCCCCGACCCGGCGGGCTCCGGGGCCGGGGACTGCGCGGCTGCGGGGCCTCGGGGTGCGGTCTCCTCCCCGCGGCGCTCGTCTGCGCGGTCCCCGGCGGCGAGCGCGGCGTCCACGCGCCGCTCCAGCTCCGCCGCGTCCCGGCGGGCGCGCCGCTGCTCCTCCCGGGCCCGCTCCAGGCTCTGCTCCACCCACCTCCCGGGCCCCTCGTCCGCCTCGTGGTGCTCCCGGATCGCCTCCAGCAGCTCCTGGAGGTCCCCGCCGCCCGCCTGGGCCAGGTCCCCCTCCAGCCGGTCCGCCAGGAACCCGGTGATCGCCACGTCGCAGGTGGGGCACAGGTGCCGCAGGTGCTCCAGCATGATCCGCGTCAGCTCCTCCCGGCTCAGCTCCCCTCGCCGCTCGGCGTCCAGCAGGGTCGTGGTCACGTGCACGTCGGCCATGGCGTCCTCCTTCCGAACCTTCGGAAACCCGATGATGGTACCGGATGGGCCTGCGGAGGGAGCGGACCGGAGTGCCCCTCAGAGCGGCTGCACGTGCGCCTCCACCCAGGCGGCGAGCTCGTCTTCACCGATCTGGCCGGCGGCTGCCGCCCGGACCGTCCGCACGACGTCCTCTTCCTCGGCGTCGAGGTCGAGCCCGTTGAGGCCCAGGAAGACGACCATCGCCAGGAACGCGGTCCGCTTGTTTCCGTCGTGAAAGGGATGGTTCCTGAGCAACCCGAATCCGTAGGAGGCGGCGAGGGAAGGAAGGGTCGGTGCCGGCTCGTAGGCCCACCGGTGCCGGGGCCGGGCGAGGGCGGCTTCGAGGAGGTCCTCGTCCCGAACCCCTGGAAGGCCGCCGTGCTCGCGGATCTGATCGAAATGGAAGGCCTCGACTGCGAGGCGGGGAATCCACCGGGGCTCGTCCACGGTGCCGGGCTACCGCGCCAGCTCCCGCAGGGCGTTCCGGTACCGCTTCGCCGCCCGTTCGGCCACGTCCAGGGCCTGACGGGCCGCCGAGTCGTAGGGCGTCAGGAGGAGGCCGTCCTCCGTCTCCACCACGAAGAGGGTGTCCCCCGCGGCGAGACGGAGCCGGTCGGCCATGTCCTTCGGGATCGTCGCTCCCACGGATCCGCCGACCCTGCGCACCTTGATCTCCTTGACCATGGTCGGAAGTATGACATCCGTGCTACTTCGGGGCAAGCGCCAGGGAGGGGGGAGGCTCAGAGCTTCGAAGCGAGCGTCCAGCCCCCGGCGGCCCGGCGCTCGGCCAGGGCCTCGGGAGGAGGCGAGCTCCTTGTCTACACGCGGTCTCGGCCTTCAGTCCGCTCTCCTTGGGCTCCATCCTCGCCGCTCCGCCAGGGCCAGTGACCGGTGAGCTCCACCTCCAGGGTGAAGCTGAGGAAGGTCCGCACGGCGACGATCGCGGCGAGCACGCCCACGGAGGTGAACGTCAGGTCCACCGCCACGGTGTGGACGATGTCCGCCGCCACCAGGAACTCGAGGCCCAGGAGGATGCCCCGGGCCAGTCGGTGCCGCGTCTCGCGGAAGACCTTGATCCCAGAGTCCCTCCGGGCGAGGCGCACGGCGGCGAACCCCAGGGAGTAGAGGCTCAGGACGGTGATGATCGCCAGCCCGATCGCCTCCACGAGGGCCGCCGACCACTCGGCGAGCTGCTGGACGAGGTCGGTCATGGCTCTCCCTTCTCCTGGTCGCCCCCCGCGTGGCGGGCGGCGTGGGCGATGAGGTGGGTGGTCAGGGGGCCCGCCAGGCCCAGGAGCGCGACGATCAGTAGCGCCCGGCCCACCAGGGCGCCCTCGCCGGTGCCCACGGCGCCCAGGAGGACCAGCGTCAGCCCCAGGGAGGGCACGATCGCCGCGGCGTGGAGCTTCCTCCAGAGGTCCGGGAAGCGGAGCATGCCCGCCAGGGCGGCGGTGAGGACGCCCAGGCCCGCGAGGACGGAGAGGTCGGCGATGAGCCGGACCACCGCCATCAGAACCGCCCCCGGAGCCGGGCGAGCCGGGCCGCGGCCGCGGTGCCCACGAAGGACAGGAGGACCAGGGCGAGGGTGCCGTCCAGGTAGGCGATCTCGCTCCGCTCGAAGGCGACGATCCCCAGGACCCCGCCCAGGACGATCCCCAGGACGTCCAGGGCCAGGACCCGTTCCAGCCCGGAGCGTGCCCTCACCGCCGCCACCAGGAAGCCGCCCACCAGGGCGAGGCCCCAGAGCTCGGCGGCCCGGAGCAGGACCCCGTGCACGGCCTCCGGGCTCACGGCTCCTCCTCGGCGCCCCGTCGCGGCCGGGCATCGGGGGACAGCCCGGTCTCCTGGCGCCGGCGGACGTCCGGGACGTCGGCCGCGTCGAAGGCGTGGTAGAGGGCCGTGCCTCGCCGCTCGTCGACGTCGACCAGGTACGACCCCGGGGGGACCGTCTCCATCAGGGCCAGGATACCCACGAGCGTGTCGCTGCGCCCACCGAGGGGCACTTCGACGAACGCGTCCTCGGGGGGCGGAGCCGTGTCCAGGGCGGCCCGGGCGATCCTCCAGGAGTCCCGCAACACGCTCCAGAGGGTCGTGGCGGCGAGCCGTGCCAGGCTGGCGAAGCCCACGCCGGAGGGCTCCCGCCCCGGCGAGCCCTCCCGGGTGGCCGTCCTTTCCGAGCCCGGGCCCGGTTTCGGGTTCGCACCCGCTCCCGCCGCCGGCGACGCCGCATCGCCGATCCCCGTCCGTGCCCGGGCGCGGCGGGGGGGCAGCACCGTCCGGGAGACGCCCAGCGCCGCGGCGGCCACCACCAGCCCGAACACGGCGTCCCCCGGCCGGGCGTGGCCGTAGACGCCCAGGAAGACCAGGGTGCCGCCGGCGAGGGCCGCCACCAGGATCCCGGCCCGCCGCATCACGGAAGCCCCCCTCCCGCCGCCTGGGCCGCCCGGACGCTCCAGCGCACCAGCGGCTCCGGCCAGGCACCGAGACCCAGGATGACCAGGGCCAGGACCGCCACCGCCGCCCGGGCGACGGCGGGGGAGCCGGCCGGCCCATCCGCACCGGCTCCGGCCCTGGCGGCGTGCCAGTGACGCCGCTGGTGGATCCGGACCATGTAGACCAGGGACAGGGCGCTCCCGGTGAGGAGCACGGCCAGGACCCACGGCGCGTCGGCGCCCAGGGCCGCCCGGAAGACCGACACCTTCGCCACGAACCCGGCGGAGGGCGGCAGCCCCGCGGCGCTCAGGGCGCCGAGGGCGAAGGCGGGGCCCACCCACAGGCCCCGGACCCCCGCGGCCAGGAAGAGGGCGGTCTTGTTGAGGGAGTTGACCAGCGAGTAGAGGACCGCCGCCGTGAACGCCGCCGGCGTGGCCAGGGCGAAGGCCACGAAGGTGTAGCCCACCTGGCCGATGGCGGAGTAGGCGAGGACCTCCCGGACGTCGGCCCGCGAGACGGCGAGGACCCCGCCGTAGAGGATGCTGGCGCAGCCGAGGACCAGGAGCAGCCCACGGCCTTCGAGGCTCGCCCGCGCCAGGACGGACGAGCCGAAGCGCAGCAGCCCGTAGCTCGCCAGGTTCGCCAGAGCCCCCGCCAGCAGCGCCGCCACCGCCGGCTGGACACCGCGGTAGACCTGGGGCAGCCAGAAGTGGAACGGGAAGAGCCCCAGCTTCAGGCCGAAGGCGCTCAGCAGCAGCGCCCCAACCAGGCGCCGGCTCGCCGCGGGCGCCTGGGCCAGGGCCTCCGCCAGGGCGGCCATGTCCAGGGTACCGCCCAGCCGGTAGAGGGCGGCGACCCCCACCAGGAAGAAGACCGACCCCAGGAGGTTGACCAGCACGAAGACCACCGCCGCCCGGGCCGTGGCGCGTCCCGGCCCGTAGCCCGCCAGGGCGAAGCCGGAGATCATGGAGATCTCGAAGAAGACGTAGAAGTTGAAGGCGTCGCCGGTGAGGAAGAGGCCGGTCAGGCCGGTGGCCTGGAGGAGGACCAGCGCCGGAAAGACCGGGGTCTCCCGGCCCGGCCGGAGCTCGTAGGCGAGGGTCACCACGGCCAGGCCGGCCGAGGCGAAGGCAAAGACCACCCCCAGCGCGTCGGCCCGCAGGCGGATCCCGAGCCCCGCCGGCCACCCTCCCGTGACCGTCTCCACGGCGCCGCCGGCCACCACGTGCGCGGCCAGGAGGCCCAGGGCGGCCAGCAGGGCCGCCC
>JBKHJP010000477.1:0-2970 GCA_046538065.1 Thermoanaerobaculia bacterium
GGCAGGGCCTCCGCCAGCGCCTCCACAAAGCTCTCGAAGGTCTCGCGGAGCTCCCGCGCCAGCACGTCCCGGACCACGCCCTCCCGCTCCGCCACGCACCGGCACATCAGCCGGCCGAACTCCCGCGATACGCCCCCGCCCGCGTGCACCACCGGCTCCACGAAGGCCCGGAGCACGCACTCCAGGCTCGGTGGCCCGTCCTGCCGGCAGGCCTCCAGGCGCCGGAGGCGCTCGGCCCCCAGAGGGGCCAGGCGCCGGGCGAAGACCGCCTCCGCCAGGCCCTCCTTCGAGCCGAAGTAGTAGTGGACCGCCGCCAGGTTGGCACCGGCCTCGCGGGTGATGGACCGCAGCGACGCCCCCTCGACGCCGTCGGCGGCGAAGCGGCGCTCGGCGGCGTCCAGCAGGCTCTCGCGGGTGTCCGTGCGGGGGGCGTCGAGCTCCATGGGCGGGGAGGCTAGATCAGACGGGCGTTTGAGTCAAACGTACGTGTGAGGGGGCCGCGGCCGGAACCTCCCCGGCTGCTGGCCGTAATAAACGGTGGAGCGGGATCGTTATCCCCTTGCAACACGGAGCCGCGGCGAGCCGTGGCGCCCGGCAATCCCTCACAGGCGGTCCCCCCCCTTTATCGGAGGCGCGCGATGCCACGAGGCCGTACCCACAGCCTGCCCATTCCGGCACGAAAGCCTGCAGGCCGACCCGGTGGAGCCGGCGGGCCCGGCCTCTCCCCGGCCGTCCGGCTCCGCCGGATGCGCCGCCCCCGGTTGTCGATGCTCCTCCTGGCGCTCCTGCTCCTCGTTCCCGCCGCCCTGGGTCTCGCCGGCTGTTCCGGCGACACCCAGGCGAGCGAGGACGGCGCCGCCTCCGGAACCCCGGACGACGGCCCCGAGGCCGTTCCCGTGGAGGTGGCCACCCTGGGCCGCGGGTCCATGGAGGAGGTGCTCCGCTTCTCCACCAACCTGGAGGCGGAGGAATCCGTCGGCGTTCACGCCCAGGCCTCCCGGCAGGTGGTGGAGCTCCGGGTGGAGGAAGGCGACCGGGTGGAGACGGGCGACGTCCTCGTCCGCCTCCAGGACGACGAGCAGCGCAACGAGCTCGCCCGGGTGAAGGGCCAGCTCGCCCGGGCCCGGCGCGAGTACGACCGCCAGGAGAGCCTGTGGCGCGACCAGCTCATCTCCGAGCAGGCGTACAACGAGGCCACCTACGATCTGGAGCAGCTCGAGCTGGCCCTGGAGGAGGCCCGGCGCCAGCTCTCCTACACGGTGGTCCGGGCGCCGATCTCCGGCACGGTCACGCGGCGCCTGGTCAACCTGGGCGACCAGATCACGGTCAACCAGCACCTGTTCGACATCGTGGACTTCGACACCCTGGTGGCCCGGGTCTACGTGCCGGAAAAGGAGCTCGCCAAGCTGCACCCGGGCCTGCCGGCCCGGATCACGGCGTCCGCCCTGGGGCGCGAGCCCTACGAGGGCCGGGTGGAGCGGATCGCGCCGGTGGTCGACCCCGGGAGCGGGACGGTCAAGGTGACCGTGGGCATTCCGGACTGGCGGGGCCTGCGCCCGGGCCTCTACGTGGACGTGGCCCTGGTCACGGCGGTCCACGACGAGGCCGTGCGGGTGCCCAAGCGGGCCCTCCTCTACGACCAGGACCAGGTCTTCCTGTACCGGGTGGTGGACGGCGAGGGTGAGGGCCGGCCCGCCGTGGAGCGCGTGGCCGTAAGGCCCCTCCTGGAGGACGCCGAGGCCGTGGAGCCCGCCGGGGACGCCCTGGGCCCGGGGGACCGAGTGGTGGTGGCCGGCCAGGCGGGCCTGAAGGCCGGCACCCCGGTCCGCGTCCTGGACCGGGCGCCGGAGGGCGTCGCCCCGTGAGCGACGGATGGCCCACCGACCGTCGCCGGTCCGCCGAACGCGACGGCACACCTCTTCGTGACGGAACCCCTGTAGGGGAGGAGCTTGCCTCCTCCCGGGGCGAATCCACCGAGCTCGCCGACCCCGGCTCCGGGCGGAGACAAGCTCCGCCCCTACAGGCGGCAGGGAGTGCCGGGGAGCCCTCCAGCCCGCCCGGCCGCAGGGGCGACAGCTTCGTCGTCCGCCGGCCCGTGGGCGTGGCGATGGTCTTCCTGGCGGCGGTGGTCTTCGGCGCCTTCTCCCTGGCCCGCCTGCCGGTGACCCTGATGCCGGAGCTCACCTACCCCACCCTCACGGTGCGCACCGAGTACCCCGGCGCCGCCCCGGAGGAGGTGGAAAACGACGTCTCCCGCCCCATCGAGGAGGCCCTGGGGGTGATCGGGGGGCTGCGGCGGATCTCGTCGGTCAGCCGGGCGGGGCTGTCCGACGTGGTGCTCGAGCTCTCGTGGGACGCCGACGTCTCGGAGGCGACCCAGGACGCCCTGGAGCGTCTGGACCAGGTCCTGCTGCCGGACCAGGCCGCCCGCCCCCTGATCCTCCACTACGACCCGGCCCTGGACCCGGTGCTGGAGCTCTCCCTGGCCGCCGCCCGGCCGGGCGACGAGCGCTTCGCCGGCGAGGAGGGCCTGCGGCGACTGCGCCGGATCGCCGACCTCCAGGTCAAGCGGGCCCTGGAGCCGGTGGAGGGGGTGGCGGCCGTCCGGGTCCGGGGCGGCCTGGAGGAGGAGATCCACGTCCTCCTGGACGAGGAGACGCTCCGCTCCACGGGTATTTCCCCGGCCGCGGTGATCGATCGCCTGCGCCAGGAGAACGTCAACGTCGCCGGCGGGACCCTCCAGGAGGGGCGCACCGAGTACATGGTGCGCACCCTGAACGAGTACAGGGACCTGGACCAGATCGGCGAGACGGTCGTGGCCTCCCTCGGCGGGCGGGACGTCCGGGTCCGGGACCTGGCCCGGGTGGTCCGCTCCCAGAAGGACCGGGAGATCGTGACCCGGGCCGACGGGGCCGAGAGCGTCCAGGTCGACGTCTACAAGGAGGCGGACGCCAACATCGTGGCCCTGGC